>CAZYRM010000020.1:0-60291 GCA_964649705.1 uncultured Planctomycetia bacterium | reverse complement strand
CGAGGATCAGCACCGTCGACCCGGTCGGCGCCACCTTCTCCACCGTCGAGAGGACCTCGCGGAACTTCGGCGACTGCCCGACGACGCGGATCTCCCCGATGGAGATGCGCGCCAACTCCTTCACCTGGGCCGTCGAGACCTCCAGCCGCCTGGCCACCTCCCACGCGACCGCGGCCTGCCTCCCGACCGCGACGAGGAAGTTCATGTCCTCGGCGTCAAACGCCCCCTTGGCTCCGCGGGCATCGAGGTAGAGCAGCCCGTGGCACTCCTCGCGGAAGAGGAGCGGCGCCGCGAGGACGCTCCCGATCTTGAACGCCCTTACGCTCTCCTTTGAGGCGAGCGCGGTGTCCTCCTGCGCATCGGACACCAGGAGCGCCCTCCGGTCGCGGAGGACCTGCTGGACAATCGTCCGGCTCACCGGCAGCGGACCGCTCCCGCCTCCCCGCGCCGCCAGGCACGTCACGTCCCCCTTGTCCGCCACCAGGAAGAAGCCGCGCCCCGCCTGGAGCGTGTCGCACGTGATGGCGAGCACCTTGTCCGCGAGCGAGGCCGCGTCCCCGAGCCCCGCGCACGTCTCCGCGAGGTCGTACAGGCGCTGAAGCCTCACGACGCCCTCCTCGAGCGCCTCCCTCTTGAACGGCGTCTTCGTCCCCTCCCTCGGGTCGACGCTCGACTGCACCGTGAGGGTCCCCTCGCGCGTGTCCTGCAGGATCACCGTCGGCCTTCGCCCCTCTGCCCCCTCCTCGTCGTCCAGCTCGCAGACGAAGACCGTGTTCCCGATGAGGACCTGGTCCCCCGTGCGGAGCACCCGCTCGCTGACCTTGTCCCCGTTCACGTACGTCCCGTTGTTCGAGCCGAGGTCGACGAGGAGGACGTTCCCCTCCACGCGCCTGAGCCGCGCGTGGTGGCGCGAGGCCGTCTCGTCCAGGATGTGGACGTGGTTGTCGGCGTCGCGGCCGATGAAGATCTCGCCGTCGATGGGGATCGCCTCCCCCGGATTCCGCCCCTTGAGCACCTTCAGCCGCGCGCCCACGCCTACCTCCCTGCCTTCGGCACGTCCATCCACGGCGTCGCCACGACGCGCATCGCTTCACCGACCGTCTCCACATGAACGAAACGGAAGCGCGTGATTCCCTTCCCGAACTCGTCCTTCCACTCCGCCCCCGTGGAGGCCCCCGGACCGAGCGGGACGCGCTCGGCGCGACGCGACTCCTGCAGGCAGCGGACCTGCCGCCCGCCCGCCTCTTCCAGCTCCAGGTAGGTATTCCCCGCGTCCGGCCTCTCTACGTCCAGGCCCTCGGCACCGTCGTTGCGAAGGACGATCTTCCCCGCCCAGACGCAGATCCCGTTTTCGTCGCGGGTCGCGGCGTCGGTCACGACCATCGTGAGGCCCTTGTCCGCCGAGGCCTTGAGCGCCTCGTCCGTGACCTCGACGACGGAGGGGGCGCGGACCGGGGGCGGGAGGTCCAGTGCCTGGGACCCCTCGTCGGGCGCCTTCGCGTCCTGCTCGGAGGACACGAACCAGTAGATCCCGAGGCCCCCGAGGACCGCGACGACGACGAGGACGAGCCCCGCCCACAACGCGCCGGGGTTCGGCTTCGCTGGGGGGAGCTCAGGCGAAAACTCTTCGATGGGCACGATCGGTCACTCCGACAGGGTTCCCAAGGCCGACTCGATTTCGCTCCGGGCCCACGCGTCCGGCTCCAGGGAGAGGCTTCCATCGAGGGCGGAGCGGGCCTCCGCGCCGCCGAGGCGCCCGAGCGCCCAGGCCGCGTGGCCGCGGACGATGGGAGAAGGGTCTACGGCAAGGGCCCGCGCCAGGGCGGGCACGCCGGCGCGGTCGCCCGCGTTTCCGAGCGCGATCGCCGCGTTTCGCGCGAGCCCCTCCCGCTTCGTCCTGGAGATCGCGGTGTCGCCGAACCGCGAGCGGAACTGCTGGTCGGTCAGCGAGAGGAGCTCCTCGAGGAGCGGCGCGACCGATCCCTCGCGAGGCAGGTACCGCGACTCGGCGGTCGGCCTCGCGTGGCGGTTCCAGGGGCACACGGTCTGGCAGTCGTCGCACCCGAAGACGCGGTTCCCGATCGCGGGACGCAGCTCGGTCGGGATCGCCCCGCGGTGCTCGATCGTGAGGTAGGAGATGCACCGGCGGCTGTCCAGGACGTAGGGAGCGACGATCGCGCCCGTCGGGCACGCCGAGATGCAGCGCACGCAGGAACCGCATTGATCCGAGGCCGCCTCGTCGGGCTCCAGGTCGAGGTCCGTCACGACCTCGCCGAGGAAGACGTACGACCCGATCCCCTCGCGGATGAGGAGCGTGTTCTTCCCGCGCCAGCCGACGCCCGCGCGCTGCGCCCAGGACTTCTCGAGCACGGCGCTCGTGTCGACGCAGGCCCTCGCGCGGCAGCCGAAGCCCTCGATCTCCCGAACGAGGTCGCGCAGGCGGTCCTTCAGCACGACGTGGTAGTCCTCACCGCGGGCGTAGTTCGAGACCTCGCCGCGCCCCGACGGCGGCGGGGGGGTCTCCTCGGCGAAGTACGACTGTGCCACGCAGACCACGGACTTCGCGCCCGGCATGTACACGCGCGGGTCCTCCCGCCTCTCGGGGTCGCGCTCCATCCAGGCCATCTCGCCGTGGAATCGCCTCGCGATCCACTCTCGGAAGCGATCGGCGTCTTCGGAGCGATCCGCGCGCGCGATCCCGACCGCATCGAACCCGATGCGGTGGGCGGCCTCCTTGACCCGTGCGGCCGCCTCCCTCATGAAGCCACCCCCGTGCGGCCCCGAAGCCTCGCCGCCACTCGAACGACGGCCTCCGCGACACGGGCGACCTCCTCTTCGGTCGTTTCCGGGGCGAGCGAGAGGCGGATCGCGGAAAGGGCCGCCTCCCGAGGGACTCCCATGGACGCCAGCACCGCGGAGGGTTCGATCGCGCCCGAGTGGCAGGCGGACCCCGCCGAGACCGAGATCCCCTCGAGGTCGAGGTTGACGACCATCTGGTCGCTCGGGGCGCTGGGGATCGAGACGTTCGCGGTGTTCGGCAGGCCGCCGTCGGGCTGGCCGTTCACCACCAGGTCCGGGAGGGCCGCGCGGAGCCGCGTGAGGAGGTCCTTCCGGAGCGCGGCCATGCGGGGGCCCCACGCGGGCAGGTTCGTCACGGCGACCTGGAGCGCCGTCGCAAAGCCGACGATCCCGGCGACGTTCTCCGTCCCCGAGCGCAGGCCGTGCTCCTGGCCGCCCCCCTCGATCACGGGGGCGAGCTCGATCCCCTCGCGGACCCACAGGAGGCCGACGCCCTTCGGCCCGAAGAACTTGTGCGCCGCGAGGGAGAGCATGTCGACGCCGAGGGCGTTGGGGTCGACGGGGACCTTGCCCGCGGCCTGCACGGCGTCGGTGTGGAAGAGGACCCCGGTCCCCCGGAGGGCTTCGGCGATGTCGTGGATCCGCTGGATTGTCCCCGTCTCGTTCTGCGCCATCATCACGGTGACGAGGAACGTCTCCTGCTTCACGGCGCGACGGACCGCGGAGGGCTCCACGAGGCCCTCCCGGTCGACGTCGAGGAAGGTGACCTTCACGCCGCGCCTCTCGAGGCGTCGGGCGGCCTTGAGGACGGCCGGGTGCTCGGTCTTCACGGTGACGAGGTGGTCCTTGCCCCGGGGTCTCGCCTCGGCGGCGCCCACGATGGCGAGGAAGTCGGCCTCGGAGCCGCTCCCGGTGAAGACGACCTCGCTCGGCTTCGCGCGGAGGAGGGTCGCGACCTGCTGGCGGGCGTCGTCGACGGCTTTGCGGGCCTCCCGCCCGTGCCAGTGGACGCTCGAGGGGTTCCCTCCGCAGTCGCGGAGGGTCCGCATCATCGCCTCGAGGACGGCGGGGCGGAGCGGCGTGGTCGCGTTGTAGTCGAGGTAGATCCGCTGCATCTCACTTCTTCCGCACCGGTGCCGGCTTCTCCATGACCTTCCCGAAGAACTTCGACCCTGCCCACCAGGTCGCGGCGAGGACGGCCAGGGCGACGAGGAGAGCACCGGCGACGAGGAGGGCCTGCATCCCGCCCGACAACGCCACGGCGCGGTTCGAGCTCGCGGCGAGCGGGGCCTTGTCCGCCGCGACCTCCCTCTTCGGCAGGGCCTTCGTCTGCGGGACGAGCGCACGCGTCGCCGGGCCCGCTGGCCTTGGAACAGGGACGGCCGGCGCCTTCTCCACGGGCGCCGCGGGCTTCGCCTCCACCTTGGGCGGCGGTGCCGCCTCTACCTTGGGCGGCGGTGCCGCCTCTACCTTGGGCGGCGCGGCCGACTCGACCTTGGGCGGCGGGGGTACGTTCGCGTGCACGTGCGTCAGCGGGAGCGGCTCCGTCGGCGTCGAGGTCGACTCGGGGGCCTCCGGAGCAGGGGCCTTGCCGCCGTCCGCTTCGAACCGCATCACGGTCTTCCCGATCGCGATGCGGTCCCCCTGGGCGAGCTTGTGTCGCTGGACCTTCTTCCCGTTGACCAGCGTGCCGTTCCGGCTCCCGAGGTCGACGAGGAACCACATGTCCCCCTGGTGGAGGACGCGCGTGTGCTCCCGCGAGGTGTTCATGTCCGAGAGGGCGACCTGGACGGTCGGGAGCCTCCCGATCACCGCCACGTCGCCCAGCGGGAACTCACGCCCCGAGTCGGGGCCGCTCTCGACCACCAGCCGCGCCATGCGTCCCACCGCAGAGGGGGCCATTCTAGTTCGCGCCACGGACGGGCGCTAGTCCGACTCGCCCTTCAGGTCGTCGATCCGCTCGATCCGTCCGTCCCGGATGCGGATGATCCGGTCCGCGCGCCTCGCGAGCTCCTCATTGTGCGTGATGAGCACGATGGTGACGCCGTGGTCCCTCCGCAGCTCCTCGAAGAGGGCGAGAATCTGCTCCCCGGTCGTCGTATCCACGCTCCCCGTCGGCTCGTCCGCGAGGAGGAGCGGAGGGTCGTTCGCGAGAGCGCGCGCGATCGCCGCGCGCTGCCGCTCGCCGCCGGAGACCTTCACCGGGAGGTGGTCGACGCGGTGCGCCAGCCCCACCCGCTCCAGCAGGAGATGCGCGCGGTCCTCCTTCGCCGACTCGCTCCCCGGCATCGGGACCATGGGCAGCATCACGTTCTCCGCCAGCGTGAGGTCGGGCAGGAGGTTGTGGAGCTGGAACACGAACCCCACCTTGCGCATGCGGACCTCGTCAAGGCTCCGGGCATGAGAGAGGTCCTCGCCGTCGAGGACGACCTGCCCCTCGCTCGGGCGGTCGAGCGCGCCCAGCAGATGGAGGAGCGTCGACTTGCCGCTCCCGCTCGGCCCCATGATCGCGATGAACTCCCCCTTCCGGACGGCGAAGTCCACGCCGTCGAGGGCCTTCACCAAGCCGCCGTCGTAGTGGCGTTTGAGCGCCCGGGCCTCGATCAGCAGGCCGTCACTCATAGCGAAGCGCCTCGATCGGGTCGAGCCGGGAGGCCTTCCAGCCGGGGAGGAGGGAGCCGAAGATGCCGAGGCCCAGGGCGAGCGCCAGGGCCTCCGCCATGAGGCGCGGTGGATAGGTGGAGTCCACCCATGTCACGGTCGTGGACATCACCCGCACGATCGTCTCGAGCATGGCGATGCCGAGCCCAATCCCGATGATGCCCCCGAAGAAGCTGAGGAGCGCGCCCTCCACGACGACCATCGCGAGGACGCGCCGGCCGCTCCATCCAATGGCGCGGAGGACGCCGATCTCCCGTGTCCGCTCGAAGACGCTCATCATCATCGTGTTCATGACGCCGACGCCACCGACGAGCGCGGCGAGGAAGGAGATGGCCAGGGCGAACGTGTCGATCATCTCGAGCTGCGTGTACTGGTCGACGAGGGTTTCGGCCCGGTTGGCGGAGAGGCTCGGGAAGCGCTTCTCGATCTCGCGGATGACCGCCTGGGTCCGGATCTCGAGCATCTCGGCCTGGGTCCGTCCCTCGCGGATCTCCGCTACGGTCCAGTTCTTGTCGGAAACCGAGACGGCGGCGAGTGTGACTCTCTCTTTCTGGTTCGTCAGCTCCTGGAGGTCGGAGAGCCGCACGATCACGCCGCTGTCCGTGATGTTCGTCTTCTGCGTGTAGATCCCGACGATCCGGTAGTTCCTCCCGCGGATGGGAACGGTCGCCCCCAGGCCGATCCCCATCGATTCGGCGGCTCTCTGGCCGAGGAGGGCCTCCCCGGGGCCTCCCCCAACGAGGCCCTTGCCCTCGAGGATCCGGACCTGCTTGAAGAGGTCGCCCCCGGGGTCGAGACCGATCACAAGGAACATGGGCTGGTTCGGGAGGCGGCTGAAGGTGAGCAGGTTCCCTGAGACCGTCGACACGCCGTCGATCTTCGCGATGTCGGCGAGCGTGGACTCCGCGATGAAGCTGAAGATGGGGGAGGAGGCGGTCTTGTCGACGACGATGATCTGGCTCTGGTAGAGTTCGGTGATTCTCTGGAACTGGGCCTTGAATCCCTTCGCCGCGGAGCGGAGCGAGACCACGGCGGCGATGCCGATGGCGACGCCGAGGACGGCGAAGAAGGTGCGGAGCTTGCGGCGGAGGAGCGACTTCCAGATCTTCATGGGGCGGATCATTGTAGCGGACGGCCCGTTCCCGGAGAATCTCTCTCGTCGTGCATTCGAAGGAGTCGACCCGTGCGCATGCCCATCGCCCTGCTGTGCCTCGTGGGATTCGTGGCGCCGCTCCTTGCCGGGGACGCCGCGCTCCCGTTCGGAGAGGGGATGAAGGAACCGAAGGACATCTGCCCGGGCTCGGTCTTCAACGAGCCGAGCAGCGTGCTCTTCCACGCGGAGCGGGGGACGCTGTTCGCGGTCGGGGACGAGGGGGACCTGATCGAGCTCAAGACCGACGGGACGGTGATCAAGACGGCCCACCCGGGCCACATGGACTTCGAGGGGATCACGCTCGGCCCGGACGGGAAGATCTACGTCGGCGTGGAGTGCCTCTACGACGAGAAAGGGAAGCCATCGGGGATCCTCGTCGTGAACCCGGACACGCTCGAGGTGGAGCGGACGATCCAGGTGGACCCCACGCTGGACGGAAAGAGGGTCTTCGCCGTGCGGGAGGACGGGGGGATGGAGGGGCTCTGCTACGTCCCCGAGCGCGGGTGGTTCGCGGTGAACCAGTTCTTCCCGGCGCACGTCGTGGAGCTGGACGTCCCCGCGGAGGGGGACCGCGCAACGGTGAAGCGCATCGTGGCTGACGTGTCGCTGAAGGTAATCTGCGCCTCCGACATCTCCTACGACGCGGCCTCGGGGCACCTCCTCGTGATCTCCTCCTCCTTCGAGGGGCGGACGGGAAAGGTGTTCGAGCTGGACATCGACGGAAAGGTCCTCCGCGAGCTGGAGGTCCCCGGCCAGGCCCAGGAGGGCCTCTGCGTGGACGCGGACGGCAACGCCTACGTCGCCCAGGACTCGGGCGGGATCCTCCGCTGCGAGAAGCCCTCGGGGGGCGGGAAGTAGCCTCGCGAGGACAACGCTTGCCCGGGGAGGCCTCCGGTGCTAGCCTCCCGTGTTCCAGGTTCGCTCGGTTCGGGAGGTCTGCCATGTCGACGTCGCCCCGCCTCGTCGCACGCCTCGTCCTGTTCGCCGCCGTCGCGGCGCTCGGATTCGCCTGCGTCCCCGCCTTCGCGGAGGACCCGGAGGCCCCCAAGGCCGTCCAGGTGCGCCCAGGGTTCGGCGAAGAGGCCAAGGTCGAGACGATCGCCGTCGAGGGAAAGGGCTGGCTCGAGCGCCGCGGCGGAAACCTGGTCCTCCACGTCGCGGGAACGCCGTATGAAATGGGATTCCAGCACGGCACCCTCCTCAAGGAGCAGGTCGCCGGGCTCACCAAGCGCGTCCAGTTCATGCTCACGATCGAGGGCGCGCGCGACCCGAAGAACAACCCGATGAAGCGCCTCCAGGAGGCCTACGAGCGCTGCCTGCCCCACATCCCCCCGGACATCATCGAGGAGATGCGCGGCCTCGCCGAGGGGTCCGGCCTCCCGCTGGAGACGGTCCGCATCGCCAACATGATCCCCGAGCTCTTCCACTGCAGCGGCTTCGCCCTGTGGGGCAAGGCCACGCAGGACGGCGCCCTCTACCACGGGCGAATCCTCGACTACGCCATGGAGGTCGGCTACCACATGTACGCCGTCGTCATGGTCGCCCACCCCGAGGGGAAGCACGCCTTCGTCAACGTCGGCTACGCCGGCTTCCTCGGCTCCGTCACCGGGGTCAACGACCAGCAGGTCGCCTTCGGTGAGATGGGCGGCGGCGGCGAGGGGGACTGGGACGGGATGCCAATGTCCTTCCTCATGCGCAAGGGGATGGAGGAGGCCGACAACCTCGAGGAGGGCCTCGCCATCTTCCGGGACACGCCGCGCACCTGCGAGTACTACTACGTGATCTCCGACGCCAAGATCCCCGACGCCCGCGGCCTCGCCTGCACCCCCGAGAAGTTCGTCGTCCTGTCCCCCGGAGAGCCCAACGCCGACCTCCCCGTGCCGCTCGGCGTGAAGGACTGCGTCCTCATGTCCGGCGGGGACCGCTTCCGCCTCCTGACCTCCCGCGTGGTCCTCGACTGGGGCAAGTTCGACGGAGCGAAGTCCCTCGCCCTCATGCGCCGCCCCGTCGCGATGTCCTCCGCGATCCACACGGCGCTCTTCGCCCCCGGCCTCGGGAAGCTGTGGATCTCGAACGCCGTCGGACGGACCCCGTCGAGCGAGTGCCCCTACACCGAGTACGACCTCGCCGAGCTCTTCTCCGCCCATCCGCCGGAGACGAACCGCTAGTCGAACTCCAGGATCCGCCCAAGTTTCCGCTTGCCGCGAGCCGATGTAGAAAGGGATGGGGCCAACTCCCGGGGGGGTGTGGCGTTTCCATCTCGGGGGCAGGCGGAGGCTGGAAATGCGGCGGATCGGGCTCGCCCTGGCTCTCGCGGCCGTGACCGCGGGGTGCTCTTTCGTTCCGGGCTCCTCCTCGTCGGAGCCCGAGGAATCCACGAAGACCGACTTCGCGGGGACCGAGAAGGGCTTCGCGGACGCGACCACTCTCTACGCGAACAAACGCTACGAGCAGGCCGCCAGACTCTGCGAGAAGACGATCCAGGCGAGGCCCTACTACGCCCCCGCCCACCTCCTCCTCGCGCGGAGTCACCACGCCGCCGGCAAGGACGACTCCGCCATCCCGCGCTATCGGGCCCTCCTGAACCTGTCGCCGAACCACGTCGAGGGGCTCACGGAGCTGGCCGCGGTCCATCGCTCCCGCGGAGAGGCCGACCAGGCGGTCCCGCTCCTCGAACGTGCCTTCGAGCGGACGGAGGGGCGCGAGGACGTCGCCATCGCCCTGGCCGAGTGCCTGAAGGAGGCGGGCGACTTCGACAGGGCGCGCGAGGTCGCCGCCCGCGCGGGCGTCTTGATCGAGGACCCGCCCGTTGCCCTGGACCAGACCGAACCCCTCGTCGAGCAGCTGCTCCCCGACCCGCCAAGCGAGGAGACGCCCACGCCGGCCGCGCCGCCCGAAGAAGAGGAGATGCCGACGGCCCCTCAGCAGCCGCCCGTCGAGGAGCCGACTCCGGTCGCCCAGGCCGCCGACCCGGTCCCGCCGCCGGCCGAAGAGGAGCCTCAGCCGCCCGAGGAGCCACGACCGCCGCTCCCGAACCCGGAGCCGCCGAAGCCGAAGGAGGCGACGCCTCCAGTGGCGGCGCCCGATCCGCCCAAGCCGGAGCCTCCGCAGCCCAGGGAAGTGACGCCGCCGGTGGCGAAGCCCGAGCCGCCGAAGCCGCCGGCGAAGGACGCCGCCCCCGTCGCGGAGAAGCCGAAGAAGGCGTCCCCGCCGTCGAATCCCCCCGAAGCCCCGGTCGCGGAGACGCCCGTCCGCATGTCCCCCGAGGCCCAGCAGTGGATCGAGGAGGGGGACCGAAGCCTCGCGGAGGGACTCGCGGCAAGCGCGATCGAGGCCTACAAGAGGTCGAAGGAGCACGGCGGGCCCGAGGCGATCCTCTCCGCGAGAGTGGAGCGCGCCACGAAGTCGAGGGAGGAGGCCCAACGGACGGCTCGGGAGCTATCGGGCCCAATCCAGGCCACGGCGGACTCGACCGGACAGCGGCTGAGGCTCGCGGCGGCGTACCTCCAGGACGGCCGCTACCTCGAGGCGAAACTCCTGCTCGTCCAGCTCACCGTGATCACGCCCGACTCCGGCGAGGGCTTCTACCTCCTCGGGATCGCCTACGAGAGCCGCTCCGAGTGGCAGCAGGCCGCCGAGGCCTTCAAGAAGGCCCAGGCGCTCTGCCCCGGGACCGCGCTCGACGTGCAGGCGGGATTCCACCTCGAGGAGATCGGCGCGCACCTGGACCACTGAACCTCTGTCCGCTGGCGAGGTTCCACTCCCCGTCCGGCGTCGGTATAATCCCGACGCGCCGCAAGGGGAGCCATGTCTCAAGAGATCCGACTCGTCCGACTCACCGACTACCTGTGGGAGATTCCTCCCGTCGGGCGGATGAACGTCCCGGGGCGCATCTACGCCGACAAGCGCCTGATGCCGATCCTTCAGAAGGATCAGGCTCCGCAGCAGGTCGCGAACGTCGCCTGCCTCCCCGGCATCGTGAAGTACTCCCTCGCGATGCCCGACATCCACTGGGGGTACGGCTTCCCCATCGGCGGCGTCGCGGCCTTCGACATGGACAAGGGCGTCATCTCCCCGGGCGGTATCGGTTTCGACATCAATTGCGGCTTAAGGCTGGTCCGCACGAACCTCATGCGCGACGACGTAAAGGACCACGTGCAGGAGATCATCGACGGCCTGTTCGAGACGATCCCGAGCGGCGTGGGCTCCAAGGGGGCCATCCCGAAGCTCTCCACGACCGAGGCGAAGCAGATGCTCGTCCTGGGCGCCAAGTGGGCCGTCGACCGCGGCTACGGCACGAAGGAGGACCTCCCCTTCATCGAGGACCACGGGACCTACCCGACCGCCAACCCCGACGTCGTCAGCGACCACGCCATCAAGCGCGGCCTCGTCCAGATCGGCACGCTGGGGTCCGGGAACCACTTCCTCGAGATGGACCTCGTCGCGGAGGTCCTCGACGGGTCCCTCGCGCAGCACTTCGGCCTCAAGGAGGACGGCGTCTCCTTCTTCATCCACACGGGATCGCGAGGGTTCGGCTACCAGGTCTGCGACGAGTACTCGAAGTCCTTCATCGCCGTCTCGAAGAAGTACGGCATCGAGCTCGTCGACCGCCAGCTCGCCTGCGCGCCGCTTCCGTCCGAGGAGGCGAAGACCTACCTCGGCGCGATGGGCTGCGCGGCGAACTTCGCCTGGGTCAACCGTCAGGTGATCATGGCCCTCGTCGAGCGGAGCCTCATGCGGACGCTCGGCCTCTCCAAGGAGGAGCTCGGCCTCCGCCTCGTCTACGACGTCTGCCACAACATCGCCAAGATGGAGGAGCACGACGTCGACGGCGCGCGGAGGCGCCTCTGCGTCCACCGCAAGGGGGCCACGCGGGCCCTCCCCGCGGGGCACTCCCTCGTGCCGGAGCCGTACCAGGGGACCGGCCAGCCGGTCCTCATCCCTGGGGACATGGGGCGGGCGAGCTACCTCTGCGTCGGGCTCCCGGGCAGCCTCGAGCAGACCTTCGGGAGCACCTGCCACGGGGCGGGACGCGTCGCGAGCCGCGGCGAGATGATCCGCCGGGCGAAGGGGAAGAACCTGCGCCGCGAGATGGAGGAGCACGGCGTCTACGTTCGGGCGCAGAGCTTCGCCGGGATCGCCGAGGAGATGCCCGACGCCTACAAGGACGTCGGCGCCGTCGTCGAGTGCATGGAGACGGCCGGGGTGTCCAAGCGTGTGGCCCGGTTCAAGCCGATCGGCTGCGTGAAGGGGTAACGATGCGCTTCGTGCTCGCGAAGGACCTCCCCGCGGACCTCGCCCGGAAGCTGGAGGGGGTGAAGCACACCAGCGCCTTCGCCCTCGCGGAGTCGGACCTCCGCGGAGGGACGCACGAGGAGGGGATGGAGTACGCCCAGCAGAGCGGGGCGGCCTACGTCACGGCGGACGAGGCATGGGCGGGGGGGATCCACGCGGCCGAGGACCACTTCGGCGTCGTACTGGTCCCGCGAGAGGCCCCCCTCGAGGCGGTCGCGGCTGCGCTCCTGGCGCTCAAGACGCCCGAGGTGAACGGCCGCGTGGTCCGGCTCGACCTACGCTGACTGGTCGAAGTAGGGGTTCGATCCCTTGCCCGCGGCGAGGAACCACTTCCGGAACTGGTCCCAGCACCGTTTGCAGACGTAGTTGACCTTCTCGTCGAACTTCACGAACTGGTGCGTCGGGATGTACTCCTCGGAGTGGCACCGCTCGCACCGATTCAGCGGGCAGTCCATGACGGTCCCTCCTTCGCGGTCTCCCCTCCGAATTATCGGCCATTCCTGCCCGATTCCTTGGCCCGGACGCAATAGCGCTTGCCGGGACGGAGCCGGTTTGGGTACTCTCATCCGTGCGTTCGCACGAAGTGAGGTCAGGATGCCCGCTGAACCCTCGGGCGCGGGAAACGGAACCCCCGCGCAACCCGGTGCCGCCGCGAATCCCCCGGCGTCCGGCCCCGCCGCCCCGCCCACGCCGCGTTCAGGGGGCACGGGGAAGATCCTCCCGTCCAGCAGGGAGACCGCGACGACGCGGATCATCCCCCAGATCGCGACCTCGGGGCCGAAGAAGACGGTCCTCGTGTGCGACGACGTGACGCAGATCCGCAAGATCCTCTGCTTCAACCTCAAGGCGGCGAACTACGAGACGATCGAGGCGGAGGACGGGGCGGAGGCGATCAAGATCTCCGAGACGCAGAAGGTCGACCTGATCCTCCTCGACGTGATGACGCCGAGGGTGGACGGATTCACGGCCTGCGGCAGGATTAAGTCGAACCCGAACACGAAGAACGTCCCGATCATCATGCTCACGGCCTGCTCCCAGAAGGAGGACGTGATCCGGGCGCTCTCGAGCGGGGCGTGCGACTACATCGTGAAGCCGTTCAAGAAGGAGACGGTCCTCCAGAAGATCGAGCACGCGCTCGGCGCCGCGGCGGCCGGGCCCGCGGCGGACGCCTTGAGCGCCCCGCCGTCCGTGCCAGTCCCCGCGCCTCCAGGCGCGGCAGCACAGCCTCCATCGGCAACCCCAGCACGTTCGTGAACGAGCCCTCCACGCGCTCGATCAGCGGGTCGCCCGAGCGCTCGACGGCGTACCCTCCGGCCATCCTCCGCGGGTCCCTCCGCGCGTAGAGGCGGCGGAGCCGCGACGGGGAGAGGCGCCGGACGAGGACGCGCGACACGACATAGAGCAGGCGGACCTCTCGGCCGCACACCAGGCAGACCCCGGTGGCGATCCGGTGCCAGCGCCCGCCCATCTCCAGGTGCAGACGCTCCGCCTCCTGAAGCGTTCCGGGCTTCCCCACGATCCGCCCGGCGAACTCGATGAGCGTGTCCGCGCCCAGGACCCAGCGCCCGGGGAAGCGCCTCGCGACGGCGAGGGCCTTCCTGCGGGCGTTGGAGAGGACGACGTCGCGGAGCCTCCGACCGCGGCCCTGGATCTCGCGAACCGCCGACGGGCAGACCACGAACGCGACGCCCGCCTCCGCCAGCAGGTCCCGGCGCGCGGGGGAGGCCGATGCGAGGATCAGGGTTGACGGGTCGCTGGGAATCCGCATGATCGAGGCGACATGATCGCCGCCACGCCGCTCCAAGTGAAGGGATTGACGCTCCAGCAGCGGATCCTCCAGTCGCCGATGGCTGGCTGCACCGACCTCGCCTACCGCCGCATCGCGCGCGACTTCGGGTGCGACCTCGCCTTCTGCGAGATGGTCCGCGCGGAGGCGATCGTCCGCGGAGACCGCGGCACGAGGGCGCTCGTCCGCACGGAGCCGTGGGACCACCCGCTCGGGATGCAGCTCTTCGGCCGCGACCCGGGCCTCATGGCCGAGTCCGCGCGCATCCTCCAGGGCCTCGGGGCCGACGTCATCGACGTGAACCTCGGCTGCCCGGTCCCCAAGATCGTGAAGTCCGGCTGCGGGTCGGCGCTCCTCAAGGAGCCCGAGCAGGTCGGACGGATCATCGAGGCGATGGCCCGGGCGGTCCCGGTCCCCGTCACGATCAAGATGAGGACGGGGATCGACGAGGGCGACGAGCAGCGCTTCATCGAGTTGATCCGAATCGCCTGCGAGGCCGGCGTCGGGGCCATCACCGTCCACGGAAGGACGCGCGAGCAGCGGATGCGCGGGGAGGCGAACCACGCGGCGATCCGCCTCGCCCGGGAGACCGCCACGGTCCCCGTGATCGGGAACGGAAACGTCTACGACGGCGAGGACGCCGAGCGGATGATCGAGGAAACGGGTTGCGACGGCGTGATGCTCGCCCGGGGGGCCCTCGGGAACCCCTGGATCTTCCGCCAGATCGCCGACTACCTCGCCGGGCGGCCCGCCGCGCCGAAGCCCGCCCCCGCCGACAGGGCGGAGGTCCTCAGGCGCCACTTCGAGCTGATGGTGCCGCTCTATGAGGAGTACGGCGCGCTCCTGCGGATCCGCCGCGTGGCCGCCTGGTTCGTCACCGGGGTCGCCGGGAGCGCCGACATGCGCCGCCGGGCCTGCCTGATCGACTCCCGCGAGGCCCTCGAGGCGATCCTGCGCGAGTTCGCCTCCGCCGAGCCGGTCATCGAAACGCCGCCGTCCGTGCCACGGCGCGCGCAAGCCGACGCCGGTACTCCTCTCTAGGAATCTCGATCACGCCGAACTGCGCGATGTGGGGGTTCCAGTACTGCACGTCGAGCAGCTCGAACCCCCGCTCGCGCAGGCGCCCCACGAGGGCGACCACACAGACCTTCGATGCGTCGCGGACGCCGCCGAACTTGCTCTCCGCCATGAAGGCCGCTCCGATCGCGACGCCGTAGAGGCCCCCGGCGAGCTTCCCGTCCTTCCAGGCCTCGACTGAGTGCGCCTGCCCGCGGCGGTGGAGCTCGGTGTAGACGGAGACGATCTCCTCGTTGATCCACGTCTCCTTCCGCCGGGCGCAGCCGCGCATGACCTCCTCGAACGCCGTATCGACGCGGATCTCGAAGACGCCCTGGCGGACGGTCCGCGCGAGACGGCGAGGGCAGTGGAAGGTGTCGAGCGGCAGGATCCCGCGGGGGTCGGGGTCGTGCCAGCCGATCCGCCCGCCCCGCGACGAGGCCATCGGAAATCGCCCCGCACGGTACGCAGCGAGGATGATCTCGGGTGTAAGCGCCGGGCCGATCACTTGATCCGGAAGTCGATCCGCTGCGTCGCCGACTTCCGCGCGATCTGATCGGTGACGGTCACCTCGAGGACGTAGTCCCCCGTGCCGATCATCCTGGGCCAGGTCAGGAGGAGAGGCACGCAGAGGTCACGGACGCGCTCGCGGTAGGACTCGGTGAACTCCTTCCGATCGCGGGCCGACTCGGGCCAGGAGATGACGTTGTTCGCCTTGTCGACAATCCGGTAGTCGAATCCGAGGAGCACGCGGGACTGGCCGCCGGCCTCCTCGAGCGAGAAGTTGTCGAAGGAGAGGTACAGGCATGCGTCTTCGCCGGGGAGGAACTCGGCCTTCTCGATCGGGCGGAACTGGCCGGCCTTGGGGATGTGGAAGTCGCAGAACCGCGCGGTGCGGACCTCGAAGGGGACGATGTCGGCGAGCTCATTCTGGGCGTCGGCGAGCATGCGGAGCGCGGTGCGGTTCTCGGGACCGCCGATCCGCCAGGCGACGCACGCGGCGAGGAGGCGGTCCTCGAAGGTGGTCGAGGGCATCAGGGAGGCGTGCTCATCGGCGCGCTGCCAGTCTCCGATGGCGAGGTAGAGGTGGACGAGCTGGCGACGGGTCTCGCGCGAGTTCGGGTCGAGGGCCAGCTTGCGCTCCAGCGTCGCTGCGGCGTCCTGGATGGTCGCGGGGGGGGCGGGCTCCTGCGCGGCCGCGGGACGGACGTCCTCGCGAGGCGGGCTCGTGTGCGGGTCGCTCGGCGGGGCCTGGGGCCTGACGTCCCTCCGCGGCTCGGTCCGCGGCTGGTAGACGGCGGGGGCCTGGGTGTCCCTCGGCTCGGGGGGAGGGGCCTGCTTCTGGGTGACCCCGGGAAAGACGGGAGGCGGGGGTGCGGGGAGGTCGGGGCCCTCCGTGGCGGGTCCGCTGGAGCAGGAGACGCACGCGGCGGTCAGGACCGCAGCGAGGAGGGCGCGCTGATGAGACATGGGGGGCTCTCTTCGAACGCCCCGGCACCTGTGGATGTCATCGGACGGATCGTCAGCTTGCTGGCGGCTTGACTTCGCCGTCCTTGATGGTCAGCTCCTGGTCTTCGCCGAGGTCGGCGACGAGGTCGGGCTTCTTCTTCTGATCGGGGGCGTCAGCGGCGAGGTCCCCGCACTCGGGGCACTCGTAATCCGGGCTGGTGTACTCCTCGCCTTCCTTGATGGTGACGTCCGCGAGCGGGAGGCTCATCCCGCACTTGGTGCAGAAGGTGACCATCTCGTTCTCCCCACGTGTCGGCGGCCATTCTATCCGCCCCGGGTCGGGCGTCAACCCTAGCGACTACGTCCGCGCGAGCTGAGCCACAAGCGCCTGCATGGCGGTCTCGGGGTCGAGGAGGCCGCGCTTCACGGAGAGCTCCGCGTCGAGGAGGCAGCGGAAGACGCGGCGGAGGCGCGGGAGCGGGATCCCGCGGGCCTGCGTGAGGAACTCGTTCTGGTTGTACCAGACCTTCGCGCGCGCGATCACCTCGTTCGGGGGCTTCCCCGCCCGGAGCATCCTGCGCGCCGTCAGCGTGCGGCGGTAGAACCATACGAGCTGGCCCAGAGCGGCGCTCGGGTCGTGCTCCTCGCGAAGCTGGCGCTCCAGGACGCGGAGCGCCTCCTCCGCGCGGCCGTTCTCCAGCGCCCGCACCAGCGCGAACGCCTCGTACTCGCGGTCCCGTCCGACCAGCGCCTCCACGTCCGGGACGTCGATCGGGCGCTTCCCCGCGTACGTCGAGAGCTTCTCCAGGTGCGTGTCCAGCGCGGCCAGGTCGACGCCGGCCCGCTCGATCAGCGCCCGGGCCGCCATCGGCGCGACCAGCCATCCGCGCTCCTTCGCTCGGGTGATCACCCACGCCGGCGCCTGGGCCGCGTCGAGGGCCTCGCAGGAGACGAAGCGGGCGCGCTTCTTCACGTCGTCGTAGAACTTCTTTCCGCCCCGCTCCTCGCCGTCGGCCGGGGCCTCCTCCGAACGCGGGCCCCACTTCTCCGCGACGAGCGCCAGGCAGGTCTGGCCGGCGGGCTCCGCGAGATACGACTCCAGGGCCTTCTTCCCGCGCGAGACGAACGACTCGACCCGATCGAGGACGATCAGGCGGTTCGCCGCGAAGAACGACTGCGCGTAGAGCTCTGAGAGGAGGTCCGCCGGCTTCGCCTCGTCGCCGTGGATCCTGAGCACCGCGTCGATCGAGTACTGGTAGCGCGAGACAAGGAGGGCCGGGCCGCGGTCGAGGAAGTACCGCTCCGGGCCGGCGAAGAGGTAGACCGGCTCGGGCCTCTTCGCCGCGGCCAGCGAGGCCTCGAAGGCGACGAACGGATGATCGTCGGTGGAGCGGCGCTTGAAGGCCATCCTACTCCTCGTCGTCCCTTCCCGCGTCGTCGGGGATCTTGTACTCCTCCAGCCAGCGGTAGAACCGCTTCCGGGAGATCCCGAGCGCCTTGGCCGCCTTCGACTTGTTCCCCTTGTTGATGCGAAGCGCCTTGAGGCTCAGGATCTTCTGCGCCTCCTTGAGGGTCGGGACGACCGTCGACCCGCCGAAGACCTCGCCGTGGGCCTGGGCGGGGGCCTGTAGGTAGCGCGGCAGGTGCGCCCGCGTGATCCTCTCGCCCGTGCAGAACGTAAAGGAGCTCTCGATCGCGTTCTCCAGCTCCCGTACGTTCCCCGGCCAGCCGTACACGCGGAAGGCCTCCATCGCCTCCCGGTCGAGCCCCGTGACGTTCCGCTTGTTCGCCTTGTTGAACTTCGCGAGGAAGTGCGAGACGAGGAGCGGGACGTCCTCCGCGCGCTCGCGAAGGGTGGGGAGGTGGACCGAGATGACGTTCAGGCGGTAGTAGAGGTCCTGGCGGAACTCGTTCTTCTTCACCGCGCCGCTCAGGTCCTGGTTCGAGGCGGCGATGACGCGCACGTCGACCCGCGTCTCGTCGGTGCCCCCGACCGGGCGCACGGTCTTTTCCTGGAGGAAGCGCAGCAGCTTCGACTGCGCCCCGAGCGGGATTTCGCTGACCTCGTCCAGGAAGAGCGTGCCGCCGGTGGCCGCCCGGATGAGGCCCACGCTGTCCGCCGTGGCGCCGGTGAACGCCCCCTTCTTGTGGCCGAACAGCTCGCTCTCGATCAGCTCCTTCGGCAGCGCGGCGCAGTTCACGGGCACGAACGGCCCCTTGGCGCGCCCGCTGTTGTAGTGGATCGCCCGCGCGACCAGCTCCTTCCCGGTGCCGCTCTCCCCGAGGACGATGACCGTGCTCTCGCTGACGCACGCGCGGCTCATCCGCTCGAAGACGTCGAGCATGGCGGAGCTGTGCCCGATGATCTCGTCGAAGCGGTACCGCTCCTGAAGCTCCGATCGCAGGCGGTCCACCTCCTTGTGAAGGGACCTCACCTGGAGGACCTTCTCGATGGCGGCGAGGAGCTTCTCGCGCGTGTAGGGCTTGGCGATGTAGTCGGCCGCGCCGATCTGGATCGCCTCGACGGCCCCCTCGATGGAGCCGTGGCCGGTGACGACGATGACCTCGGTCCCCGGGCGGGTCTCCTTGATCCGCTTGAGGAGCTCGATCCCGCCCATCTCGGGCATGCGGACGTCGGTGATCACGATGCCGATGTCGCGGTCGAGCTCGAGGATCTGGAGGGCGTCGAGGCCGCTGGAGGCCTCCTCGGCGTCGTAGCCGCTCTTCTTCAGGAGGGCGACGCAGGCGTCACGGACGCCCTTTTCGTCGTCGACGACCAGGAGCTTCACCCCGTCGCGCATCGCTGCCCTGCCATGGACCCTGGAGGCGGAGCATCGTATCGAACGGACACACCCGGGTCAATGGAGCGCAACGGGACGGGCACGCGGCGCCTACCGTCCGTCGGGAGGCGGAATCCCGAGGATGCGGCAGATTCCATGCGCCGTTCCAGTCTTGATCTCCTTGTGCCGCGGAACAGGTGCGCGCGCTTGATTCGCAGGGTTCATCCAGACGTCGTGACCGCCGCCGTGGTGGTGGAGAAAGCAGCCGTGAGACCGCAGATGACGTTCCAGATCCTGCCGCTTCACGAGCGAGAGCCTGCAGCATGGCGGCGCGCCGCAGCGCTCCCGTGCACCGGCTTGCGACGAGACTCCCGCAGGGCCTCCATGGCGTCTCGGGCGTTGGCGAAGGCCTCTTCGACGCTCTCAGCCTGCGTGATCAACTCCGGGTCGAGCGGGGAGGTCACAACGTAACCTCCCTCGGGGTCTGGCTTGAGCGTGAGGACTAGTTTCCCGTCGCTGATCGTGTAGGTCTTCCGCATCAGGGGCCTCTGGGGTTCGCCACCCATGCTATGCGCTCACTTCCCGATGCGCAAGGGCACAAAGCACTGGGTCACCGAACGGCCTTGCCCGGCAGAATTCGTGTACGGAGCACGATTTCGTCGACGAGCGCGGAGTAGATGCGCCCGCGCCAGGAGGGGTCCAGGCCGATCGCGGAGAGGACCGCGTCGTCGAACTCCACCCGGTCGGCGAGGCTCACCTCGTCCGGGAAGGGGCCCACGTCGCGGCGGGAGAGGGCGCCGAAGGCCGCGAGGATGCGTCGACGGTGCGGACGGTCGATCCGCGAGGGGTCGGGGACGCGGAGGGCGTCCACCTCCGGGCCGTAGAAGTAGAGCACGCCCTGGCGCCACGTCTTTCGGCCGAGGACCTCCATCCAGAGGAACACGACCGCGGAGTTGAGCAGGGCAAGCGTGAGCGGACGGTCCACGCCGTCGCGGAAGCGCCCCGCGAAGAAGACGTCCCCCACGGTGGCGTCCTCGGGAGGGGAGGGGACCAGGTAGCGATCCCCCACGAAGCGGTTGAGGAGGAAGTCCGCCCGGTCCACGGGACCCACGTCGTACCAGAGGGGCCGCGAGCGGAGGCTCGTCACGAGCGGGAACGGCATCCCGCCCAACTTCCCGCGCGCCTGGGCCTTCGTCTCCTGGAGCGCGCCCCAGAGGATGTGGCGCAGCGCGCCAAGCCCCTCGCTGGCCAGGTGGTCCGGGTCGTCCGGACAGACGAACAGGGCCCTCGTGAGGTCCTCGCGGCGGACCGAGACGCCGCGCGCCTCGCGGAGCGTCCGGACCACGGGGACCAGGTACCTCGGCTCGATCCCATGACGCTCGGCCGTCTCTCGATCGACGTAGAAGAAGTCCACCACGCCCGGCGTCACCCCGCGCCCGACATCCGCGAGGCCGCCCCTGAGCGGCACGGCGCGCCCCTCCAGCTCCCTCGCGAGGTCGAGGAAGGCCTGCGGGGCGCGGAGCGGGATTCCCCATCGGTCCCACTCCGTCACCTCGACCTCGCGGACGCGGGTGCGCGGACCATCGAAGCGCCCTGGCGGCACGTCCGCCAGCGGGCAATCGACCTGCACGAACCTCGCGCGCGCCGGGCCGGGGCCCTTCTCGAGCAGCAGGACCACGGGGTTGATCGTCGGCTCGTCGAACCAGGCCTCGCGGCGCGACTCGAGGACGGTTACCTCGCGGAAGCGGCGCAGGAAGAAGCGTCGGAGCGCGCGGCCGTAGTCGACGTCGAGCCAGGCGTTCGAGACGACCACGCCCATCCGCCCGCCGGGGCGGAGGAACCGCTCCGCGTGGAGGAACAAGTAGGCGTAGAGGTCGGCCTGGCCCGTCAGGCCCTCCACGTCTTCGGCCGGGTGCGCGGCGAGCACGCGGCGGAGGGCCTCCTTGTAGGCGGGCCCGAGGGCCTCCTGGCGGACGTAGGGGAAGTTCCCCACGATGGCGTCGAAGGGGTACGGATCGCAGGCGAGGAAGTCGGCGTGCCGCAGAAGGGCCTCGGGGCCGGCGCGCTCGCGGGCGACGGTCAGGACGCCGAGGTCGACGTCCACGCCGTGGACGACGGGCTTGGAGGCCCCGAGGCCGCGCAGGCGGCCCACGGCGCCGAGGAGGAAGTCGCCCTCGCCGCAGGTCGGGTCGATCACATGGTCGAGCGGCGTGCGGATCGCCCAGGCGCAGATCCGTTCGACCAGCGCGCGCGGCGTGAAGAACTGGCCGAGGCGTGCGCGATGGGAGGACGCCGTCGTCGCCGACTCGGGGCCCCGAAGGGGGAGCCCCTCCAACGCCTTCATCACCGCTTCTCCGGGGGATACCCCAGCGCCTTGGCCTTCTTGAGGTGCGCCTCGGCGCGCTGCTTTTGCGGGGGATCCATCGAGGCGTAGGTCGCCGCCATGAGGAAGTGGATCCGCCCGTCCTTCGCGTCGCAGGCGAGCGCCTTGTCGTACGCCGAGAGCGCCTTCGCCCAGTCGCGCGTCTCGCGGTGGGCGTTCCCCAGGAACATCCATCCGATCGCCTTCTTCGGCTCCAGCGCCGTCGCGCGCGCCAGGAGCTCCATCGTGCGTTTCCAGTCCTTGAGCGCGCTGTGGACGCTCGCCGCGTTCACGAGGACCTCGTACGCGTCGGGGCGCAGGCCCATCGCACGTCCGAAGGCGTCGAGCGCCTCGGCCGGCCTCCCGAGCCTGGACTTCGCGAGACCCAGGTTGTTCCAAGTCAGCCAGCTCCGCGGGTCCATCTCCGCGGACCTCGCCAGCGGCCCCTCGGCGGCCTCCGCATCGCCCGCGGCGAGGAGCGCCCCGCCGCGCCCCGCGAGGACCTCCGCGAGCCTCGTACACGCCCACGGGTCGGCCTGGCGCATGGAGATGGCCCGCTCGAACACCCTCTCCGCCTCGTCGATCTCCCCCGTGGCGATCAGCGTCATCCCCCTCGCGGCGAGCGCCCTCGCCTGCCGGGCCCTCCCGAAGCGGTCCACGTCCCGCGCCCCGATCCCCCTCCACCGCCCGTAGTCGGCGCTCCTCCGCGCGTTGACCTCCGTCACCTGCCACCCGCGCGTGGGCTCGCACAGGCTCCTCGGGGCGCTCCACTCCAGCGCGGCGTTGTCGTCGGTGTTCTCTCCCGCCCCGCGCCCCCACGCGGCGACCTCCGCGGGTCCCATGACGTAGCAGGCGGCCAGGTCGTCGATCGTGCGCAGACGGATCCGCTCCAGGTCGGCCCGCACCGGCCGGCCCGCCATCCGGCTCTCGGCGCGCGCCGTATCGACCTCGAACGGGTCGAGCGTCCCCACCAGGAGGTAGTCCGCGCCGGGCTTCGCCTCCCAGAGCGCGCACTCGGGGAAGACCGCCGAGAACGTCGCGAGGACCCGTCGGAAGTCGTCCGCCGCGAGGCTGTACGACTGGAGCCACACCACGGCGATCCCGTGGGGCTTCAGGCGCGCGCGCGCCAGCTCGAAGAATTCGCGCGTAAATAGGCTCCCGATCCCGCTGATCCACGGGTTCGACGGCTGGCTCACGATCGCGTCGTACGTGCGGGTCGTGAGCGCGAGGTGGTTCCGCCCGTCGGCGGTCACCGGCACGACGCGCGGGTCCTGGAGCGCGGAGTGCGTGAACGGCGCGAAGAACTCCGCCGCCTCCCAGACCTCGGGGGCGATCTCGACGCACTCGACGCGGGAGACGGGGTGGCGGGTGATCGCCCCGAGCGAGACGCCCCCACCGAGGCCGATGTGGAGGACGTCGGGGTGATCCGCCTTCGCCAGCAGCATCGGGAGGTGCCCGAGGAGGACCTGGTTCGGCATGTCCCCCGTGGTGCTCGCGTCGTTCTTGCCGTTGATGCGGAGGACCAGTTCCCCGCGGGCGACCTCGCGCACGCTCACGGTGGCGCTGACCCCCTCGCGGTAGTAGAGCACGCGGCCGGGGGCCTTGATGAGGTCTCCCAGGTCGCCCGTCTCCTTGGGCGTCAGCTTCGCCTGCTTCACGACGCCGAGCATGTAGACTCCGCTCTCGAGGAGGGCGGGGTCCCACCTGGGGAGCATCCAGCCGAGGCCTCCGACGACCACCGCGGCCGTGGCGACCGCGAGGCGGCGCACGATCGACTGGGACCACCCGATGGCGAGGGCCCCGGCGGCGTTCACGGCGCTCGCCGCGGCGATGGTCCGTTCCAGGCCGAGGTAGGGGAGGGCGAGGAAGCCTCCCGCGAGCGACCCCACGATGCAGCCGACGGTATTCCAGGCGTAGACGACGCCGGCGGCGTGGGGCCCTCGGGCCGCGGATCCGCCCGCGTAGAGCCTCACGGCGAGGGGGAAGGTCGCGCCCATGAGGAAGGTGGGCGCGACCATCACGGCAAAGAGCACGCCGAACTGGATCGCGTGCAGCTTCTCGAACGTCGACGCGGGGTCGAGGAAGACGGGGGCCAGCGTCAGGGGGAGGTTCCCGTGGACGTGAACGACGGCCAGCGCGGCGACGGCCACGAGGAGCTGAAGGATGGCGAGGATCCGCGTGAGGTCCCTTGCGTGGTCGGCGAAGCGCGACACGACGGCGCTTCCGAGCGAGATCCCCGCGATGAAGGCTGTCACGATGAGGCAGAAGGCGTAGGTGCTCGACCCGATGGAGAGGGAGAAGCTCCGCGTCCAGGCGACCTGGTAGGCCATCGCGGCGACGCCGGAGGCGAAGACGAGGATCAGAGGACGCCGCAGGGCGCCGGCGGGGCGGGGGTCGGGCGGCGCGGCGGGCATGGCTTCGACGCGGGTCCCTCGCGCGAGCAGGATCGCGCCAAGTCCGATGGCGGCGTTGACGCCGGCGGCGATCCACGTGGCGCGGTTCTGGCCGAAGGTCGGGAGGAGGAAGAAGCCCGACCCGGCGGCCCCGAGGACGGCTCCGAGGGCATTGAGGGCATAGAGCAGGCCGACGCCGCGGCCGATCCGCTCCGAGTCGCGGAGGAAGTGACGGCACAGGATGGGGAGGGTGGCCCCCATGCAGGTCGTGGGGACGACGAGGAGGAGGACGCTGAAGGCGAACCTGACGGCGACGAAGCTGGTGAACGATGCATGGCCGTCTCGGTAGGCCCAGCGGAGCATCGGCTCGGTGAGGCCGAGCAGGGTGGGTAGGAGGACGGCCCAGGCGGCGACGCCGAGCTCAAGGAGCCCGTAGAGGGCGAGGGGGGCGATCCGCAGGCGGACGCGGGTGGAGAGCCAGCTCCCGAGCGCGAGGCCGCCCATGTACGCGGCGAGCACGGTGGCGACGGAGTAACTTGCCGCGCCCAGGGAGAGGGAAAACAGACGGGTCCAGACGACCTCGTAGACGAGCCCGCACGCCCCTGAGAGGAGGAAGAAGGCGAGGGGCAGCCGGCCAGCAAGCTGGCGCTGCCAGTTCCGCATGGAGAGGGCTGCTTTCTCCGGCGGGGGGATTCTACCGGGACGCGCGCGGACGTCAATGAATCGTGATTGTCGCTGCACTGAAGCGACAATTGGATGCCGAGTTCGGGCGGGGCCTCGACGAGAAGTCGCTGCGGCACATGCTTCGGTTCGCCGAGGCGTTCCCCGAGGAGCAAATTGTCTCCGCGCTGCGGAGACAATCGTCGTGGACGCATTTCAAGCAGGTGATCTACATCGATGATCCGCTCAAACGCGACATCTACGCTGAGATGTGCCGTATGGAGCGGTGGAGCACCCGCACGCTTCGCCAAAAGTCGATGGCATGCTCTACGAACGCACCGCCCTGTCGAAGAAGCCCGCCAAGCTCATCCGCCAGGAGCTGGGAACGGGCTTCGCCTTCGTCGATCCGCAGATGCGCATCACGCTCGACAGCGAGCGCGTTGCCCACGGAGGCCGGGATTGCCTATCCCGTTCGTTCCAGGTGCCTGATGTCCCGATACGCGATCCACAGCGGCAGGGCCGCGGCGGGCGCGAAGGAAGCATCGATCCAGAACCACTGCCAGGGCAGTCCCCGCAGCGGGATGCAGACGCCGGCAAGCACCGGGACCAGGGCGCAGAAGATCAGCCCGCACTGGACAATCCACTTGTTCCGCACCGGATCTCGAATTGCGCCCGCGAATAGAATGCCCAACGCGATGTGCGCGAATGCCAGCCAGTCATGCGCATAGAGCAGGAACGGGTACCGTTCGTTCACCTCTTCAAGGCCGGCGATCGCTCGCAAGACGAAGCCGTGCACCGCTCCGGTGGCGCCTCCGTCCCCCCACACCAGACCGACGGCGCCCTTCAACTCCGAGATGGCGGGCCAGATCGTCACACCCGATAGAAACAGCCCGAACGCAACGATCCCCAGCATCCATCGAGCACGAGTGGCGTCTCTTCGTCCTGGTTCCATGGCAACCTACGGGAAGTTGGATCAGGGCGGCGCTCATGGGGACGGACGGCGTTCTCCAACGTCCGAGGAACCCCGATCCACCGCCTCGCACCAATCGACGGATGATCCTACCGCGACGTCTCAGGCGACCGCAAGCGGGACGTCGCCCAGGGTCACGACCCGTGCAGCATGCTCGACGGTTTCGGGCTCCCACTCGGTGCGTGGCTGGCATGCCGGGTCCACGATCGGACGAATCTGCTCGTACATTCCGGTTTCTTTGTAAGGCGGCGTCCCGGCGTCCATATTCACTACGGGAGGGACCGTGTGATTGCGAAGGAGCGGCATGTCCAAGATCCTCGTCGCCGATGAAGACGCTGGCGCCCTGGAGGGCATCGCGGCCGCTCTGGAGAGCGCCGGGCACGAGGTGACCCGCGCACGGAACGGGGGGCAGGCCCGAGAAGCCCTGACCCAGGAGACCTTTGCCCTCCTGGTCACCGACCTCGAGATGCCGGTCCTCAAGGTGATGGACCTGCTTTCCCTCGTCCGCGCTCAGCCGAATCCGATCCCCGTCATCGTCGTTTCCGCCTCCGGGTCCCGCGAGGAGAGGCGGAAGGCCAGGGCTGTCGGGGCCGCCGCTCTCGTCGAGAGGGGCGCTCCCCACCTCATCGGGCTCGTCCGGGAAGTCGAGAGGCTGACCCAGCAGGTAGGAGGCGGCCATGGATAGCAGGAACAACGGACTCGCGAGGCGATTGGGGCAGAGGATCGCCCGCCTCCGCGAGACGCGGCGCCCGGCCGTCTCGAAGCAGGATCTAGCCACGCGGATCGGGACGAACCGCGACTACGTGGCGCGGATCGAGTTGGGCGACGTCGACCTGCCGCTCTCCCTCGCGGTGAGGATCGCGAAAGTCCTCGGAATCTCCCTGGTCACGCTCCTCGACGGGGACGCTCGCGGCTCGGAGAAGTGGGGCGAGCTTGCCCTGCAGGCGAGCCGCGTCTTCGCGGATCCCGAGGGGAAGCCCGAGGAGGCCTCGCCGGCGATCCGCAACCTGGCGGAGCTCATCGGCTGCTACTTGCGAGGCGTACGGGACGCGCGCGCCCGGGTCGGTTCGCACCGACCGCGGCGCGAGACGCCCGGCATCGGGATCCGTCGTGAGTCCTCGGAGCCCCGTCGTGACGGGCCGGCGATCCCGAGCCGCATCTCCGCCCGCTGATCGGGCAACGTGTGTTTGCACTCGTGGGCGGTTGACGTTGCGTCCGAGTCCTGGGTATCCTGTTGCCCCGATGGACACCGAGACGCTGCTCGATCAGGTCGCCGACGGACACCGCCTCAACGAGGAGGAGGCCCTCCTCCTCTGGCGCGAGGCCGATTTCAATTCGCTCGGACAGGTCGCTCACGCCCTCCGCCTGAAGCGCTCCGACCCCGCCGTCGTCACCTACCTCGTCGACCGCAACATCAACTACACGAACGTCTGCAACACCGATTGCACGTTCTGCGGCTTCTACCGCCCCCCAGGGCACGCGGAGGCCTACGTCCTGTCGCGCGACGTCCTCGGAAAGAAGATCGAGGAGACCCTTGCCGTCGGAGGGACCCGAATCCTCATGCAGGGAGGCCATCACCCCGACCTGCGCCTCGACTGGTACTGCGAACTCCTCCGCTGGATCCGCACGACCTATCCGGCCATCGAGATCGACGCATTCTCCCCAAGCGAGATCGACAACATCGCGCGGATCGAGGGGCTCTCCTACGAGCAGGTCCTCGGGCGGCTGCGGGACGCCGGCCTCGCCGGGCTCCCGGGCGGAGGCGGCGAGATCCTCGACGACGAGGTCCGCCGCGTCGTCTCCCCGAAGAAGCTCATGACCGACGGCTGGATCGAGGTCATGCGCGT
This sequence comes from uncultured Planctomycetia bacterium, assembly GCA_964649705.1. GTDB lineage: Bacteria > Planctomycetota > MHYJ01 > WSZJ01 > CAZYRM01 > CAZYRM01. The sequence continues at coordinate 33,080 of CAZYRM010000020.1, read as the reverse complement.
CGCCCACCGACTGGGCCTCGCAACCACGGCGAGCATGGTCATCGGCCTCGGGGAGGGCCTCGAGCACCGCGTGCGCCACCTGCTCCGCGTCCGGGCCCTCCAGGACGAAAGCCTCGCCGCGACTGGCAGGGCCAGCTTGCTGGACGGAAACGGCTTCACGGCGTTCATCCACTGGACGCTCCAATTCGACCTCCTGCCCCTCGCCCGGAGCCGCCGAGCGCCGGACCTGGGGTCGACCGCGCACGAGTACCTGAGGACCCTCTCGATGATCCGCCTCGTCCTCGACAACTTCGCGCACGTCGCCGCAAGCTGGCCGACGATGGGGGAGAAGGTCGCCCAGGTCGCCCTCCTCCTCGGCGCCGACGACTTCGGCAGCACCATGCTCGAGGAGAACGTCGTCTCGCAGGGCGGCCGCGGGACCCACTGCGCCATGACCCCCGAGGCGATCCAGCGGCACATCCGAGAGGCGGGCTTCGTCCCCGTCCAGCGCGACACGCGCTACCGCCACCTGAGGCGCTTCGACGAGGCGCTGCCGGACCCGAGGAAGACGTGGAAGCCCTCCGTGCCTGCCTACGTGCTCAAGGCGCAGATGCGCTGACCGGATGAGCTCCCTCCTCCTGTCTCTGGGAAAGCCCCTGCCCCGGGGGACTCAGGTCGTGACGCTGGTCGATCGCCGCGTCCCGGGAGACGGCACGGTCCGCCGGCAGGGGAGCGTCGGGACGGTCGCGAGGGTCCCCGTCGACCTCGCGCACGCCTACGAGGTGAGGTTCACGGACGGCGTGACGCTCCGGTACCGCGCGAAGGAGCTGGCGGTCAGGCGCCGCGAGGTGGAAGGGGAGATGCCCCGAGGGACGCTCGACGTCTCGCGGCACGTCGTCTACGCGGTGGTCGTGGGGTCGCGCGCGTTCGGGCTCGCGACCGACGCGAGCGACGAGGACGTCCGGGGCGTCTTCCTGCCCCCCGCGAGGCTCCACTGGTCGCTCTTCAAGCCGCCCGAGCAGGTCGAATTCGCGGAGGGAGGGCGCGACGAGGTCTACTGGGAGCTGGAGAAGTACCTCGTGCTGGCGCTCAAGGCGAATCCGAACGTCCTCGAGACGCTCTGGAGCCCCATCGTCACGGTGAAGACCGAGGTGGGGGAGCGGCTCCGCAGGCTCAGGCGCGCGTTCCTCTCGAGGCACCTCTACAAGACGTACTGCGGCTACGTCCTGTCTCAGTTCGAGAAGCTGACGAGGGACGTGGAACGGACGGGGACGTACAAGGCGAAGCACGCGATGCACCTCCTCAGGCTGCTGATGTCGGGGATCCACGCCGTCCGAACGGGGGAGATCCTCGTGGAAGTGGGGGACCATCGGGAGGAGCTCCTCCGGATCCGCGCCGGGCAGGTCCCGATCGCGGAGGTCAAGGCGAGGGCCGTGGAGCTGGACGGAGAGTTCCGTCGGGCGTTCGAGCGGACGAAGCTGCCGGAGCAGCCGGACTACGCGCGCGTGGACCGATTCCTGGTCTGGGCGAGAAGGAGCCGAGTGCGATGATGGACGTGACGACGGGCAACGGCCAGGTCAGGGAGTGGCTCACGAGGCAGGGGCTGGAGTACGTCTTCGTGACGGTGAGCGGGGCGCACCTGTACGGCTTCCCGAGCCCGGACAGCGACATCGACCTGCGCGGGGCGCACCTCCTGCCGATCGACGACGTCATCGGCCTGCACGAGCCGGTCGAGACGCGGACGCGGACGGACATCGTGGAGGGCGTCGAGGTCGACTTCGTCTCCCACGACCTCAGGAAGTTCCTGCAGCTCCTGACGAAGAAGAACGGGTACGCCCTGGAGCAGGTCCTCTCGCCGCACGTCGTGATCGAGAGCCCGCTCCTGGGGAGGCTCCGGGAGCTCGCCAAGGGATCGATGACGAAGCACCTCTACCACCACTACCGCGGGTTCGCGGAGAACCAGGTCAGGCAGATCGGGCAGGAGGACCCGCCGAGGGCGAAGTCGATCCTCTATCTCTACCGCGTGCTCCTGACGGGGATCCACGCGCTGGAGCGGCACGAGGTGGAGGCGAACCTGGTCTTGCTCTCGAAGACCTACCCGATCGACGGCCTGTCGGACCTCATCGGGGCGAAGACGAAGGAGAAGGCGCCGCTGACGCTCGACGAGGCGCGCGGCTGGATGGAGCGCGCCCAGGGGCTCCGCGAGCGCCTGGACCGCGCCTTCGACAAGACGACGCTCCCCGACAAGCCCGCGAACCTCGCCGAGATCGACCGCTTCCTCGTCGAGGCGAGGAAGTCGGGAGTCAGGCTGTAGCGGACGCAGGCGCTACGCCCTGCGGCCGAAGACGAACGTCGCGCCGAAGGCGAGGAGCAAGGCGCCGGAGATGACCCAGAGGAGCGTGCTGACCGACTCCCAGCGCCGATAGTCCCGGCGATAGCGATCCTCCGCCTCGTCCTGCTCCCTGACGTCGCGGTCGTGCTTCTCCGCGTCGGCGACCGAGGAGATCTCGAGCTGCTGCTCGCTTGTGATCACCTCGGACTTGTCGAAGAAGGCGTCGTCCTTCTTGGCGGGATAAGCGACGTCCATCGTCGCGACGAGCTTCGCCTTCCGTCCCGCCCAGGCGGGGTCCGAGGGAAGCGTCACAAGGAGCTCGACGTTGCCGGGGGAGTCCACCGAGCCCTCGCGCGTGTTGTAGTCGATTTTGTCGCCCCACTCGTCCTTCGAGTAGGCGCCGAGCTCGTGGTCCAACCCCGCCGCGCGGGCAGGCTCCTTCCCGTCCACGGCCACCAGGTCGATCTCCGTCTTCTCGACCCTCATCAGGCCCCGGACCGAGCGGACGGAGTGGGTGAAGTAGAACTTCGACGTGCGGCCGGGGGCGTGGATGTCGTTGATCCAGCGCCACGGGTTCGCGGGCTGCCGGCAAAACGTGAACGGCGCGGTCCCGACGAGGACGACCGCCGCGAGCAGCCCGCCGCGCAGCTTCGAGCTCCGCATCGGGGTCTTCTCCCTACAGCGCGCGCTCGATGAGGTCGATGCGGAGGCGGTCCCGGGTCGACTCGTGGATGAACTCCACCTCCTCGCCGGGCTTCTTCCCCAGGACCGTCTTCCCCAGGGCCGCCGTGTAGGAGATGACGCCGCGATCCGGGTCGGCGTCCCACGGGCCAAGGATCGCCCAGGTCTCCTGCCGCTTCTCCGTCAGGTTCGTCAGCGTCACGCGCGTCCCGATGCCGACCTCGTCGGTCTTGACCCCCGCCGCGTCGATCATCTTCGCGCGGTCCAGGTCCGCCTTCATCTCCTTCGCCTTCTGCGCGAGCTGCTGCTGCCTCTCCAGCGCCGCCGAGTACTCGCTGTTCTCCGAGAGGTCGCCCAGCTCCATCGCGCGGCCGATCGCCTGGCTGTTCTCGAGCATCTGCACGTTGATCAGGTACTCGAACTCCTTGTACTTCCGGTTGTACGCCTCCTGCGTCACCAGGAGGTTCGCCACGGCCTCCTCTTCCTCGGCCTTCTTCGCGACCTTCGTCCTGTCCTCGATCAGCCCGACGAACTGGCTCTCCAGGAACGACGTGAGGAGCATCTTCGCCTGGTCCGACAGCCCGCGGTTCCGCGCCACCAGCCAGTAGAACTCCCTCGCCTCGTTCCTCTCGCGCTTCTCGAGGATCGCCTTCGCCGGCGCGTAGCCCTTGAAGGCGACGCCCGTGCGGAACTTCTGGACCGACTTCCTCCCGTCCGGCGAGGGGTCCCTCGCGACGCGGGCGGCGAGGTTGTCGAGCGCCTTGAGCAGGTTCCGGAGGATCAGGGCGTCGTCGGCCTGCTCCAGGACCCCCGGAGACGTCGGGTTCGCCTTCGCCCGGTAGAGCCACAGGATCTGCTCGGGATGCCTCTCGGGCTCCCTGAGCACCTCGTCCAGGAACCGCACGACGAGCTCCTTCTTGCCGCCGTCGCACAGCTCCCGCACCGCCGGGTCCCACGTCTCCTCGGGCCCCTCCGAGAGGAGCCTCACGAACGCCGTCCCCCAGGCGTCCTCGTGGATCTTCTTCCAGATCGCCAACCCGCGCTTCAGGTACGCGTCGGGCCCGACGCCGCCGAGCAGCTCGTAGGGGACCTTCGTCGTCCGGAGCAGCTCCTCCCCGCCCATCCCCTTCGGCTCGTGCCCCGTGATCGCCTTCAGGTCCTGCAGGAGGAAGGCGACGGCCAGCCCGTGCGTGTCGCGCGGATCGGGGTCGGGGAACTGGATGGCGAGCGCCGGCGCGTCGACCTTCGCCCCCGCCGCCACGGCGTCCTTCAGGAAGTCGTAGGCCATCTGGATCCGCTTGAAGGGGTCGCTCTCGTTCTCCAGCCGCTCGAGCGTCTCCTCCTCGTGGCTCACGGCCTCCTCGCGCAGCTCGAACGTCGGAACGCTGGAGACGCTCATCTCGATGTGCGGGTCCTTCTTCACCGCCGCCTTCGCGGCCGCCCACCACGAGGACCACTCGTCGGCCGGGATCACGCGCGGCATCAGCTCCGCCTTCAGGTCGCGGAGGTTGATCTTCGAGCGGTGCGCCTCCAGGACCTTGCGCACGACCGCATTCGGGCTCGCCTTCGCCAGGGCGCGCAGGCGCTCCACGTCGAAGGCCCGCATCGCGAGGAGGTGATCGGCCGGAAGCGCCTGCAGGTACTTGTCGGCGCCGTCGATCGGCACCGTGTGGCCCTTGCGTTCCTCGAAGTCGATGAGCAGCGTGGCGAGCGTCGGGTTGACCGACAGGATCCGCCCCACGCCCCAGGCCGCCTCGTGGTGGACGAACCCGCCGACGCGGTACCGGAGGAGGCGGTCCATCGCCGTGATCCCCTGGGCCACCGATCCGCCCGCGGCGATCCCGCTGGCGCGGAGGAAGGACTCCAGGTCGGCGACGTCCGTGCACGAGGCGCGGTAGGCCTCGACGAGGCCGGCGCGGACCTCGGGGTCGTCCTGCGCGAGCGGGGCGACCCGCTTCAGGGCGGCGAGCGCGGCGCCGATGGTCCCCTCCGCGCGAAGGCGCGGGCAGAGGACCTGGAAGAGAGCGATGGCGCGGGCGGACTGGCCCTGCGAGACGAGGGTCTCGGCGACGCGCCAGAGGAAGGCCTGGTCGACGGGGACCTGGGCCAGGTTCTCGAGCCAGATCGACTCCAGCTCGTTCCAGCGCCCGTCTGAGAGGCAAGCGGCGAGGCGTTCGGCGGGTGCGGCGGTGTCTGTGCTCACGCGGAATTCCTCTATAGCAGAACAGACCAGCCGCGCCTTGGGGGGCATGGCTGGTCTGAATTCGGCATCAGGATAACCCGCGCGACCCGCCGCGTCAACCAGGTTTCAGCGTCGTGAGCCCCGCACAGGGTTGACGCCTTCGACATGCGATGCGGGAACTGGTTGCGTCGGGGTGACACGAGGACTTCACGCCGTCTTTGCTCCCATCATGCTTGGTTCGCCGAGGCCGTTTCGCGGCGGGTCACGTCTTCGGGGCGCGGGAGTGGCTCGACGCGCACGTCTTCGGCCTGGAGGGGCGTGTCGCAGACGCGGGGGACCGCGATCGCCATCCCGGCTACCTCCGGTGCGAGCGGCCTGGCGCCAAGCATCGGGGCGAGGCGCACATCGAAGTGGCGACCTCCGATCTCGACCGCCGTCCAGACCTCTCCCCTCAGCGCCCGATCCACGTAGCTCTGGAGGTCCGGAAGGCTCGGGCAGATCGACGTGAACGGGCGACCGACGCACGCCTTCAGGTCGATCTCGGACCGGTCGCGCTCCGATCCCTGGATCCACACGATGCTGCCGAACCGGTCGAGGACGAAGAGCAGGACCGGCAGGCTATGGAGGACCACGTGCGCGCGCGCCGCCCCCGTGACCGGCGCCCCGTCGCTCCGCTGTGGGCCCGTCTCGAAGATGATCCCGTCAATCACGGACTCCCCGCCGACCGTCGTCCCGAGCGTCTCGGAGAGCCAGAGGTTCGCGAGCCCGCCGTCCGGGCGGCGGAAGACCGCCTCGGAAATGGGGACCTTCCCATCCCGACGGAGGGCGGCGCCGAGCAGGCCTGGCATCTCGGGGGCCAGGAGACGATCGTGGAGCGGGATCCGCCGCGCCTCCGCGAGCGTGGGGAGGCCGAGGAGCTCCAGAACGGCGCGGTTGGCCCTGGAGAGGATTCCGTCCTGGGAGAGGCGGAAGAACCCCACGCGCAGGCGCTGGAGGATGGTCTCGAGCGGCGACGTCCTGCGGGTGGCATGCGACTCGTTGCGCGAGCGCTCGACGGCCTGGCGCACGGCCTCGGAGAGGCGTCCGATGTCCGCGCCGTAGAGGGCGACGCAGTCGTCGAACCCAGCGCGCATCGCCTCGACGGCCGTCGGCACGCTCGCATCTACGTCGACGAGGAGGACCGGCACGTCGGGGCGGATCGCCTTCACGCGCCGCAGAACCTCGATCGCGGGGTCCCAGCCCCGCCGCAGGTCGACGAGCACGAGGTCGACGTCCGCGGAAACCAACCGCGCCGAGAGGAACGATGGCGCAGCCTCCGGAATCATGGTGGTCAGGCGCGCCGATCCCTCGATCGCGCGGCGCACGGTGTCGCAGGTCGGGGAGCCCGCTTCGACGATGAACGTGACCAGTGTGGCTGGGGCGGTCATGGCTGCTTCCTCGAAACGGGTTGCTAGGGCGGGGACGTCGCCACGGGGGACAGGTTTGTCGAGAGACCCTCCTGCCAGGAGCGGACGGGGACGCGGTAGTCGGTGACGAGGGAACGGTTCGTCCGCCCGTCCTAGGTCACGAGGACGTTTCCGCCCACCTGGCTGAGGAGGGGACTCGGATCCGCGCCGACCGGCGACTCGGCAGAGTTCACCGCCGATTCGGCGAGGATCCGTCCATGCAACAGGATGTTGCCGCTCAGGTCCACCTGCTCGTGCGCGAGGATGAGCCCATCGATCTCGTCGTTCGCCCCGGTCCCGCGCGCGTAGACGTCTCCCCCGGCCACGAGCAACTCGGCCTCGTTGAAGAACGCCTCCAGATAGGGACTCCCCTGCATGACGATGTTCCCCTCCGCCACGAGGGCTCGCGCGCCTTCCTCGGACTTGGCAAGACGGCGCGACCCGACTTCCGAGACGACGAGACAGGCTCCCGCAAAGCCCATCACCACGATGACGAGGATGATGGAAATGAGGAGAAGGCTACCTCGATCGGGCGGGACTGCAGTTCGCATTCGTTTGCCTCTCCCCAAACCTCGCCGTGACGGTCGTCGGGCCGCACCCGTGGGATCCCCTCGCATTCGGAGCGCCGTGGTCCAATTCGCGGCGGACTCACTCCGTCGGTCCCGCGAGAACCGGACGCTTGTCGTAGTGATGGGCGACCTTGGGAGGGGGCCACTTTCGCCGTGCGAACCGCTGGGGGAATCCGACGCGTGGATCGGGACGCCGTTCTTCAGGCATGCGTGGGAGTCGGCATCCCAGATCTGGGAGCCTGGGCGCGACCGTTCCTCGGGCGGGCCTATCCATCCCTCAGGACGACGCGGTCCCGCCCCGCCCGCTTGGCGTCGTAGAGCGCGGCGTCTGCCGCCTCCATCAGGGTGCGGGCGTCCGGACAGGACGGGAAGGCTGCGACGCCGGCGCTGAAAGTCGTGTGGAAGCCCCCCCTCGGCCCGCTGTGCCTCACCTGGGCGAAGGCCACGCGGACCTCGTCCACAACGCGCGCCGCGCCTGCCCCCTCGGTGTCGGGGAGGATCACGCCGAACTCCTCCCCGCCGTACCGCGCCAGGATGTCCGTCTGTCTCGTCCCCCGTTTCAGGACGTGGGCGAGGGTCCCCAGGACGCGATCCCCCGTGGAGTGCCCGAAGGTGTCGTTCACGCCCTTGAACCAGTCGATGTCGATCATCGCCATGGCCAGGCGGCCCCCCTCCCGTTCGGACCGCCCCACCTCGTGCACGATACGATCCTTGAACGACGAGTGGTTGAGGAGGCCCGTGAGGCCGTCGCGCGTCAATTGCGCGCGGAGGGCCCGGGTCCGCTCCACCCGCGCGGAAATTGCTGCCACCAGGTGGTGCTCACGAATCGGGATCGAGAGGAAGTCGTCGGCGCCCATGGCCAGGGCCCCGAGCTGGAGGTCCCGGTCCCTCTCGGTGGACAGGAAGACGATCGGCAATCCCAGGTACTTCGGCTGCTGGCGCAGCACCGCGGCCAGCTCCTGGCCGCTGCAGCTCGGCATGTAGAGGTCGATCAGCACCAGGTCCGACTCGGTTTCGACAAGGGCGCCGAGAACGCACGACGGCTCCGTCTCGACGCGCACCCGCATGCCGGCCATCTGGAGGCTCAGCGCGTGGTGCCCGGCGATGAAGGGGTCGTCGTCCACGATCAGCACACGATAGGGCTCGCGGACGGAGGGCCTCGCGAGCGACTCGATCGTGTCGACCACGGAGGCGATGTCAAGCGGCTTGCTGAAGTAGCCGTCGCCCCCCGCGCGGATGGCCTCCAGCCGCGCCTCGAAGTCGTCGCGCGCGGAGCAGAACAGGATCGGCGGCGTCGCCTCCCCGCTCGCGCGCATCCGCGAGATCCAGGCGGGTCCCTGAACGTCCCCCCCGGAAAGAACGACGTCCACCAGGATGGCGACGGGACGGGCGCCCCGGAGGGCCTCCTCCGCGACATGCGGCTCCAGGAAGACCTGGACCGAATACCCGAAGTGGCCGAGTTGGTCGGCGATCTCCCCGGCCTGGGACGGGTCGTCCTCCACCAGGAAGAGGAGCTGGTCCTCCGTCGCACGGACCGTCGCAGGACGGACGAGCGGCGACGGGGTCGGCGACTCGGGCTCCGGCCCCTCCATGGCGGACTTCTCGATCCGGACGAGCAGATCCTCGATCGCGTCCGCGGTTTCGCCCAGGGGGGTCGGCATGATCGACAGCAGCGGGTGGACGAGGTCCTCCAGGTCCCGGGCGAGGCGGGTCACGCCGGGAAAGCCGAAGATCGCCCCCGAGCCAGCCAGGCGATGCGCCGACAGGAACATCGCGCGCCACAGCCCCGGGTTTCGCGAATCGGGCCTCGCCCGCGTCCAGGTGTCCCGCAAAGCGCGGACCTTTCCGGGGAGCGCCTCCTGGTACGCGGCGCGGAGCGCAGAAAGCGGGTTCCGGATCCCACTCGCGTCAGTCTCCATGGCGGTTCCTCCAGATCTCGCGGATGCGAGAGGCCAGCGTCATCGGATCGAACGGCTTGGCGATCACGTCCATCGCCCCCATTTCCTTGTACCGGGCCACCTCTTGGGCCTGCACCCGGGCGGTCAGGAAGACGACGGGCAGGCGCGGACCCCGCTCCTGCGCCCGCAACTCCCGAAGGGTCGCCGGCCCGTCGAGGTCCGGCATCATCACGTCAAGGAGCATGAGGTCCGGGGCGAACTCGTCGACGACCAGGAGGGCCTCGCGGCCGCCCGAGCACACCCGGACGGTGAAGCCGCCCACCGTAGCGAGGGCAATCTCGGCCACCGCCTGGATGGACGGGTCGTCCTCCACGAACAGGATGCGGTTCACGCCTTGTTCGGCCATCTTCACTCCTCACGCGGCCACGTGCGCCGGCAACTCGAACCAGAACCGCGTCCCCTGCCCGGAACGCGTCTCGAAGCCGATCCGCCCTCCGTGCCGCTCCACGATCGCCTTCGCGATGCTCAGACCCAGCCCCGTTCCGCCGCGCTGGCGCGAGATTGACGCGTCCGCCTGCGCGAACTTCTGGAAGACCCTCGCCTGGAAGCCCGCCGGGATCCCCTGGCCGTGGTCCGTCACCGAGACGCGGATTCCGCCATCCACACGCTCCGCCGCGATCTCTACGACCCCCTCGGAGGGGGAGAATTTCACGGCGTTCGAAAGGAGGTTGGCCAGGACCTGAAGGACCCGATCCGGGTCTGCCTGGACCTCAAGACCGGTCGGGACGCCCTGGCAGGAAAGCCGCGCCCCGAACTGTCCCGCATAGGCGCCGTTCGCCTCCACGGCCTGCAGGATCAGCGCCCCGAGGTCCACGGGACGGAGCTGGAGGGCGAGCTCCCCCGACTCCATCTGATCCACGTCGAGGATGTCGTTGATGAGCCGAACGAGCCGCTCGCAGTTGTCCATCGCGATGCCGAGCAGACCCTCGGCCGGCTGCGGCAGCTTCCCCGCGGCCCCACCCTTCAGGAGCCCCAGGGACCCCAGGATTGACGTCAGCGGCGTGCGAAGCTCGTAGTTGACGGTGGAGACGAACTCGTCCTTCAGCCGCTCCGCGCGCTTCCGCTCCGTGATGTCCCGCAGGACGCCCGTGAACATCCGTCGCCCGGGCAGGATCACCTCGCTCAGGGAGAGGTCCGCCGGGAAGGTCGAGCCGTCCTTGCGCCGGGCGAGGACCTCCCGGCTGGACCCGAGGACCCTTCGTTCGCCCGTCGACAGATAGTGGGCAAGGTAGCCATCGTGCCGCTCGCGGTGGGGGGAAGGCATGAGCATGCCGATGTTCCTCTCGGCGACTTCCGCGACGGTGTAGCCGAAGACGCGCTCTGCAACGGCGTTGAACGTCTTCACGATTCCCCGGTCGTCGATGGTGATGATGGCGTCCACGGCGGCGTCCAGCACCCCGCGAAACCGGGCCTCGCTCTCCACGAGACGGGCGGTCTGCCTCGCGATCGTGCGCGCCCGGGCGTTCGACACAACCTGGGAGAGCACGATCCCCGAGAGGAGGAACGAGAGGGCCACTCCGCAGACCACGATGAGGACGGGCAAGACCTCGGCGAGCGGACTTCGGCCGAAGGTGTCGCTCGCGCTGAAGCAGAAGGTCCAGGGCCGCCCGGCCGCGTGCAGGGGAACCGTCGTGCGGAACCGGCCCGGGCCCGTCCGATGCGCCTCGGGTACGCCATCCCGGTCGTACATCAGACGACCCGACACGGGCCCCTTCCCTTCGAATACCTCGCAGTCTACGCCTGGAAAGAGGTCCGCCGGCCCGACCACCTCCCGCAGCAGGTCCTCCGCACGGAACACGCCGATGACGAAACCCGCGATCGCGGCACGCCGCTCCTCGATCGACGTCAAGGGCGCAGCGTTGCGATAGATCGGGACGAGGAGCAGGAATCCGGTTCTGCTTGCGCGATCGTGGGACAGGCGCACCCGGGTCGTGAGGCTTGCCTCTCCGGTGTCCCGCGCCCGATCCAGCGCGGCTTGCCGCTCGAGGTCGCTTGCCAGGTCGACTCCCAGATCGGCCTCGTTCCCTTCCATCGGCTCGACGTACTTGACGATGACGCAGTCCGGGCGGACCCGTTCGGCGAATTCGGCGGCCACAAGCCCCGGGTACCGGGCCAGCAGGTCCTGGGTGTGGACGAACGTGCGCCACTCCCGTCGATCGACCGAGCGGGAGGCCGCGAAGAGGCCCTGGGCCGAATCGAGCATCCCCGTGAAGGCGGTCATCCGCGTCCGCACGAGGAGCAGGAATTCGCGGACCTGCATGTCGAATTGCTGGCGCCCTCGCCCTTCCCCGATCCCCGAAGTGAGTCGCCACAATGCGAAGGTGCCCGCGCCACAGAGGACGAGAAGGAGGCCGGCGAGGAGGACCCTCGAGGTCGTCGTGCGGAATCGACGGCGGGCGACAGTTCGCCTCGTGTCAGGTGGCGGTCGGGACCTGTTCCGTAGGTCGTCCACCGAAGTCCCTCTCCTCATGCCAGGTCGAAATGGGGGTTGTGGCCGCGTGATTGCGGGTCCACAATCATCTGGGGGCGCACACATCGGCCCCACGGCTTGTCCTGTGACGATGATGGAAGGCCCATCCGCTGCTCCCGCGCGTTACGTTCTTGAAGGTCCTGAGCGTCGGGCTGCCCTTGTTTCTCTGCGTCGCGGGCACCATGGCGGCGTGGGTGTACAGCTCGAGGCAGGTGGAGGACATAGCGCGACAGGAGTTCGAGAGCGAAGTGAAGCAGTTCCTCCACCATCTCCGCACGCGCATCCGGATCTACACGGGGGTCCTCTCCTCGGCCCAGGCGCTCTTCGCGGCGAGCGATTCCGTCGAGCGTGAAGAGTGGCGCGCGTTCTTCCGCCGGCAGGACTCCAGGTCGCGGTTTCCGGGGTTGCAGTCCTTCGAGTTTGCCGAGCCTGCCCGCCCGGACTGCGTCATCGTCAAGTACGTCGAGCCGATGGAGGGGAACGAGGGGGTCGTCGGCTTCGACCTTGCGCAGGATCCGGTCCGGCGCGAGGCTCTCGACCGGGCTCGTGACACCGGAGAGGCCAGCCTCACGGCACGGATCGCGCTGATCCAGGATCCGACCCGGGCGCCGGCGTTCCTGCTGATCGTGCCGATCTACCGAAATGGCGCCACGGTCGCCACGGCCCCGGACCGGCAGGCCGCGCTCACCGGGTTCGTGCTTGCCGTCTTCAAGACCGACCCGCTGCTGCAGGAAACCATCGGACTGCCTGACGTCTTCGAGGGGATCGATTGCGAAGTGGTCGACGTCACGGACCCGTCCGTGGAGAGCCTCGTGTACGTCACGGACGGGGTCAGCGGAGCGGTTGCCTCGCAAGCCGGTGCACGCTTCGCCAGGACGACGTCCTTGGAGGTCGCAGGACGGACCTGGTCGGTCCGCTGCAGAGCCGGAGAGTCGTTCGGGCGGCAGGCGGTCGAATCGTCCGTCCCCCGCCTGGTGATCGTGTTCGGCATCGGCCTCGCGTTCCTCCTGTCGGGAATCGCCCTCTCGCTGGCGGTTTCCGGAGCCCGCGCCCGGGTCCTCGCCGAGAGGGACGCCAGCCTGATGGAAAGCGAGGCCCGGTCTCGCGGGGTGCTGGACGCCGCCGTGGACGCCATCTTCACGATCGACGATCACGGGCGGATCGAGACGCTCAATCCCGCCGGCGAGCGGATCTTCGGCTACGCCGCCGCGGAGCTCGTGGGGCGGGACGTGTCGATCCTCATGCCCTCTCCCTTCCGCGAGGACCCCGACGCCCGGATCACCCGGCATCTCGGCGCGGGGGAGCAGGGCGTCATCGGCCTCAGCCGAGAGATCGTGGCTCAGCGAAAGGACGGGACGATTTTCCCGGCCGACCTCTCCCTCAGCGAGGTCATCCTGCCTGGACGACGGATGTTCACCGGCTCCCTGCGGGACATCACGGAGAGGAAGCGCCTCGCGCGGACGAAGGACGAGTTCATCTCCACCGTGAGCCACGAGCTTCGGACGCCGCTGACGTCCATCCTCGGATCCCTTGGGCTCCTGACGGGCGGGGTCGGAGGGCAGCTTGATCCCCCGGTGCTGACGCTCCTCGGGATCGCCAAGAACAACTGCGAGCGGCTGGTCCACATCGTCAACGACATCCTGGACGTCGAGAAGATCGAATCCGGCGAGCCCGTGTTCCAGATCCGAACCGTGGATCTCGCGACCGTCATGCGCCAGGCCGTGGAGGCGCACCGGGCCTCCGGTCACCCGATCGAGGTTCGACTGGCGCTTCCAGACGGCTCGGAGGGGCTCCTGGTCCGAGCGGACCCCGACCGCATCGTGCAGGTCCTCTCGAATCTCCTGTCGAACGCGGTGGAGGCCTCGCCCCCGGGGATGGCGGTGGAGGTCTGCGCCGAGCGGGTGGCGACCGGCGTCCGCGTCACGGTGACGGACCGCGGGACGGGAGTGCCGACGCGGTTCATGGCGGGCGTCTTCCAGAGGCCCCCGGCCACGGAGGGGGCGAACGCCCCACGGCAAGGCGCCGCGGGACTCGGCATGACGATCGCCAAGGCGATTGTCGAGCGGCACGGCGGGCAGATCGGCATCGAAAGGCGCCCGGGCGGCGGGACCAGGCTCTGGTTCGCGCTGCCGCTGATCCCCGAGCCCCCCGGACCGAGGGTCGAGCCCACGCCGACGAGCCGGGTCCTGGTCTGCTCCGGGGACCCAGACGCGGCAATCGGCCTTCGGGACATCCTCGTGCGCGCGGGACACGAGGTCGACATCGCCGGATCGGCGACAGAGGCCCGTCACCTGCTCCTGGATCGCCGCTTCGCCGCGATGACGCTCGACCCCGTGATGCCGGACGAAGACGGTCTGGCGTTCCTGCGCGAGCTCCGTGCGGACGACCGGACGAGCGAGATGCCGATCATCGTCATTTCGACGAGGACGGAGGAGGGGAAGGAGATCGAGGCGGTGGCCTCCGCCGTCGTGGACTCCATGTCCAAGCCGATCGATATGCGGCGGATCCTGTTCGCGATGCGGCATGCGAAGCTGCGCTCGGGGACGAGGGCCCGCATCCTCCATGTCGAGTGCGACGAGGACGTCCTCGCCGTCACGCGCGCGGTCATGCAAGGGGATGCGGACCTGATCCCGGCTCGCGGCCTCTGGGAGGCCCGCGGCCTCCTGGAGGTGCAGGCCTTCGACCTTGTCCTCCTCGACGTCTCGCTGCCGGACGGGTCGGGGTTGGATCTGCTGCCCGAGCTGCAGAGGGAGGACGGATCGCCCCCGACGCCCGTCGTGATCTACTCGTCGCAGGAGGTGGGGGGGGACGCGCTGCGACGCGTCGATGCGACGCTGGTCAAGTCGCGGGCCTCCAGCGAGCTCCTGCGGAAGACGGTCCTGTCCGCGATCTCCCGGGCCAGAGGAACGTAACGGCCGGGCCCCGGGTGGCCGGCGCGCCTCCGCCCGCGGGATTCCGGACCGCGGCACACAGGCTCCCTCCCGGCTCATCGGGTCCCCGTTCGCGCGGCTTGCTCCGGGCGGGCGGACTCGGATGCGGCGAGCGGAATCACGCCCGTCACGGCCGACGACCGGGTGCGCACGGGGATGATCTTCGCGCCGGTGGGGATGCCCATGGGCAGGTGGACACGGAAGACGGTCACGCGTCCGGCCTGGAGCGCGATCCTCGCCCCGATCTGCTTCGCGAGCGCCGCGGCAATCCCCAGGCCGAGGCACGTCCGCCCGCCCTGGTGCGTCACCCCGCCGCCCGTATCGAGGACCTCCGCGATCGCGGCACGAAGGTCGGAGGGAATCCCCGGTCCCGTGTCGATGACGTCGACGTACCCGGGCCGCCTCGACGTGGCATCCCGCTCGATGTGGATCGTGACGCATCCCGCCGGCGTGTATTTGATCGCGTTCCCGAGGAGGTTCACGAGGATCAGCTTGAGCTTCCCCGCGTCGGTTTCGATCGGGTCGAGCCCATCCTCGCCCTCGACTCGCAGTTCCAGCGGACGTTCCCCGACCTGTCCCCTCATCTCCCTGGACGTCGACCGCACGAGCGCGCGTACGTCGACGCGGGAGGCCTCCAGAAGGACCCAGCCGGCCTCGATCTTCGAGAGGTCAAGGAGCATGTCCACGAGGCGCAGGAGGTTCGAACCGCTCCCGTGGATCCGGCGGACCAGCTCGTAGGCCCCGGGGATGAGCCCCGCCTCCGGGGCGGAGAGCAGGTAGGACGAGAATCCGATGATCGAGTGGAGGGGAATCCTCAGTTCGTGGCTCATGTTCGCCAGGAACCGATGGCGCGCGAGACCCGCCACGCGCTCGGCCTCCCGCGCGACGCGGACCTCCTCCTCC
Source organism: uncultured Planctomycetia bacterium (assembly GCA_964649705.1). GTDB lineage: Bacteria > Planctomycetota > MHYJ01 > WSZJ01 > CAZYRM01 > CAZYRM01. The sequence continues at coordinate 17,631 of CAZYRM010000020.1, read as the reverse complement.
TTGCGCTGCAGGGTCTTGCGCATCCGCGCGAGCTCCGCCCGCGCCTGTCGCAACCTGGTCCTCATGGCGTCGGCGGCTCCCCGGGGGCGGGTCCGCAGGGGGGGCCGAGAGTCGATCGTGCCTGCTTCTTTCATGGTCCACTGCCCCTTTCCGCTTCTACGTCGGAGTCGGCACGGTCACCCAGCGGGCGACCTGTTCACGAAAGGCGCGAACGTCCTGGATCGGCTTGGTCAGGAACTGGTCGAACCCCGCCCAGAGGGCGCGGTCCCGATCGTCGTCGAGGGCGCACGCCGAGAGCGCGAGGATGGGGACGTCCGGAAGGGTCCCCTCGGCGCGGATTCGACGGACCAGCTCGACGCCGTCCATGTCGGGGAGGAGGAGGTCGAGGAGGGCGAGGTCCGGCTTGTCGCGACGGAAGCCCTCGATCGCCTCCGTGCCCGTCGAGTAGGTGACGACCTCGTAGTCCGCCGAGAGGATGAGCCGAATCAGGAGTTGGCTGTCCGGATCGTCTTCGACCACCGCGATCCTCTTCATGCTCCATCCTCCCCCGTCCGTCCCGTCGTCGGACCCCCGGCGGATTCGACCACGACCTCGATGCGCGCCAGGTAGGCCGAGAGGTCGAGGACCCAGGCCCGCACGGCGTCGCGGTCCCCTCGCGTCGCGGCCTCCTCGATCCCGGCGCCCGCATGGGAGACGAAGCCGAGGCCATAGGACGCGCCCGATCCTCGCATGCGGTGGCCGATGTCGCGGATCGCATCGAGGCGCCCCGCGTCCAGGGCCGCCACGATGGCGATGGCGTCCTTCTCCCGCCTCTCGACGTAGCCGGGCAGCAGGTCCGCGAACTCCCTCGGAAGCAGGACGCGGATCGGTCCGTGCACGTCGTCCGTCGTTTCCATGCCGATTCCCACGTCGTCCCTCCCGTCCAGCGGCTCATTCGGCGGGCGCCGCCTCCGCCACACGCGGTCGGACCGCCTTCGCCACGCCCTCCACCAGATCCTCCTTCGTGAACGGTTTCCGGAGCACGTCGAGCGGCCCCAGGCCCGCCGATCGTCTGGCCAGCTCCTCCTCGCTCAGTGCGGTCATTACGAGGACCATCGTGTCGATCCCCTTCTGCAGGAGGATGTCGATGAGACGCAGGCCGTCCATGTCGGGGAGGCCGATGTCCAGGAGCATCAGGTCGAACCTCCGCCGCGCGAGGTGAATCAGGGCGTCGACCGAGTCGTGCGCGAGGACGACGCGATACCCGCTTCCCGCGAGCATGCGCTCCACGAGCGCGAGGATGTCGCTGTCGTCATCCACGACCAGGACCGAGGTCTGGCCCGGCGGCCCCTCTTCGTGGACGGGCGCAGGCGCGACGACCGTCTTCGACGGGCGCGACGCCAGGCTCACCTCCTCCACGAGGACGTGGTCGTAGGCGTCCTGCAGCGACACCATCCCGGAGCAGACCTTGTCCACGGCGTGGTCGGAGATCAGGTAGTACCCCCGCTCCCGTTCGCGCATCCGGATCTGGGGCACCGGGGCGCCCGACCGGACCAGCTCCAGCACCTCGTCGTCGAACGGCAGGATCTCGTAGACGGCCGTCCGACCTCGGTACCCGCTCCCCCGGCACGCGTCGCACCCGACCGGTCGCCCGATCCTGGCGGGAAGCGTGCGGCGAAACGGCGCCAAGCGTGCCGCCTCCTGCGTCGTGATCGGCTCCATCCGCTTGCACTTCGGACACAGGACGCGCAGCAGCTTCTGCGCGACCACGCCAAGGAGGGCCTCCGCGAGCGCCCCGCGCTGGATCCCCAGGCGCTCCAGGCGGAAGATGGCCGTCATCGCATTCGAGGAGTGGAGGGTCGTGATCGTCAGGTGGCCCGAGCTCGCGAAGTCGATCGACGCCTTGGCGGAGGCGAAGTCGCGGATCTCCCCGACGAACAGCACGTTCGGGTCCTGCCGCATCGTGGATCGGAGGAGGCTCTCGAAGGTGACGCCCGCCTTCTCGTTCACCTGCTGCTGGTTCGCCCACGGGATCAGGTACTCGACCGGATCCTCGACGGAGAGCATGCTGCGCGTGCGCCCGTCGACCAGGGTCAGGACGCTGTGGATCGTCGTCGACTTCCCGGACCCCGTCGTGCCAACCACGAGGATCAACCCCTGGTTCCGGTTGGCCATGTCGAGCAAGATCTTCGACTGGGCCTCCGTCATGCCGAGGTCCGTGAGGTTCCTCGGCTTCGCGGTCGGCTCCAGGAGCCGGATGATCAGGCTCTCGCCGTTCGGCGTGGACGCCGTCGCGAGTCGGAGGCGAAGGTCGCGCTTGTCGATCAGGAGCTGGACGACCCCATCCTGGGGGCGGCGCCGTTCCGCGATATCGAGTCCCCCGAGCGCCTTCAAGCGCGACACCAGCATGCTCGCGAGCGCGGAGGAAAGGGATCGCATCGACTGCATCTCGCCGTCGATCCGGAAGCGGACGAGCGTCTCGGTGCTCTTGGGCTCGATGTGGATGTCGCTCGCCTGGAGACGGGATGCCTCGCGAAGCAGCTCGTCGGCCATCGCGACCGCCGGTGCCTCCGGTTCGGTCGGAACCTCGGGCGACGCGGGGACCGGCTCCAGGGCGGGAGACGGCGGCGGGGGCGTGGCCAACCTCTCCGGCGTCGTTCCGAACTGCGCGGACGCAACCTTCAGGTCCTGGAGGGGCGACGCCGGTCGCTGGAGGAGACGCGTGATCGAAGTCCGCCGTGTGTCCGTCCCGCGCGCGAGCAGGGGCATCGGCGCGTCGGGCCCCCTCGACGGCCTCGGGACCGACTGGTACTCCTTCAGGAACGCGCGGATGAGCTCGGGGTCCGCGATGCCGAGCCCCGGGGACCGATCGGCCCACTGGCTGTGGTCGAGGGCGTCGAGGACCCCTCCCACGAAGGGGTTCGCGAGAACGAAGACCGGGAGCCGCTCGGCCGACCACATCGGCAGGACGCAGTTCTCGGCGCAGAACTCGTGAGGCAGCACCGACCAGTCGATCGTGTCCGGGAGGATCCGCGCCAGGTGCGGCAGCCCGAGGTAGGAGGCGAGGCGCCGCGCGATCTCCCCCGACGAGATCCCGAGATGGGGACCGAGGGCATACAGGTCGCGGCAGCCGATCTCCTCGACGCGGTCCGCCGTCTCGGGGCGGGCCGGCAGGGACTCGATGAGGGCGCGCTTGAAGGCCAGGAACGAGGCGATGTGCGCCTGGTCCTTCGTCGCCCCTGCTCCGTCCGCGAGGAGTTCCTTGATGGCGGTCCGCAGGTCGGCCGGAGCCACCGGTTGCTTCAACAGGCCGGAGCCGCCGGCGGAGCGGGCCTGTTGCTCGAGCACGGGGCCGTCGGTCCGCATGACGAGAAGCACGGGCGTTCCGGCCATCCCCTCCAGGCCGCGGAGCCGTCGACAGAGGAGCAGGGGATTCGAGTCCTCGACTGGCTCGGCCAGGAGGACGAGGTCCGGGGTGCGTCCCGTGAAGCTCCGCAGCGCATCGAGGAGCCGCACGGACGCCTCGGCGGTGCGCGCCGGCAGGGTCTGAATCCCCATCTCCGACAGGCTGGACTTCGCCCAATCCAGAAACCCATCCTCGCTGGAAACGCTCAGCACGATGGGACGGAGTTTCGTTGTCATTCGGTCGCCCTCTGCCCTGCCGAGACGGTCTTCGGGGCACGCCGGACCAATTCTCTCGCATTCGGAGAGCCGTTGTCCGATTCTTGCCGAACGCAGGGGCCCGCGTCCGGGGTGCCGGGCCCTTTCCGTATCCACGGGCGACCTTGCACCAGGATGACAACGCGTCCATTCGCCCGCGGTGGAGTACACCGCTCGGAGGGTGCGGGCATGCGCCACCCACAGATGAGAGTCGCTCTCCCAGGCCTGGGAGAGCGACCACGCTGCCGCCCATCCTTAAGGCGTTGAATGGCACGCATGTCCTTGCGGCCCCATCAGATACAGAAGGACTGTCTCGCACAAGCAAGAAACTGGTGGACTCCAGGACAGGGTGTGGCCTATCCTAGTGAGTGTGAGGTGCTGGCCGATCACGGTTGAGGTCCCCTCCTAACTCGCTGGGGACCGCGACCCCGCCGGCGTCAAGGCCAGTCAGTCACCGTGTCCACTGACACATCGAGGGAGAGGTGCGTGGGGTCCATGGTCCTTGTCGTGGACGGAGATGTCGCCTCCCGCGAGTCGCACATCGCAGCGCTCAACGCCGCCGGCCTGCCATCCCTCTCCACGGCGAACGCGGTCGAAGGTCTGGCCCTCCTCGCGGCGGAGGACATCGCCCTCGTGCTCTGCGACGCGGCGCTGGCGGACGGGAGCGGCCTCGACTTCCTCGCCCGATGCCGGACGTCTCATCGGGGCGTTCCGGTGATCCTGACGACCGAGGAGGGGAGCCTTGCCGTTGCGCTCCTCGCCCTCCGCACCGGCGTCTGCGACTATCTCGTCAAGCCGATCCCCGCGGACTCGCTCGTCCAGGTCTGCACGCGCGTGCTCCAGGAGCGGGACGTCCTCCAGCAGATCGACCGCTATCGCCGCGCCGCGAGCTGTGTCGAGTCGCCCCACGACCTGATCGGGTCCAGTCGACCCATCCGCGAGCTCGGTCGCCTCATCGACAGCGCGTCCGCATCGCGGTCGACCGTCCTTCTCACCGGCGAGAGCGGCACGGGGAAGGAGCTGGTTTCCAGGGCCATCCACCGCAGGACCCAGGGCCCGGGCGGCCCGTTCGTCGCGATCAACTGCGCCGCGCTGCCAGAGCCCCTCTTCGAGGGCGAGCTGTTCGGGAGCCGGAAGGGCGCCTTCACGGGCGCCTTCGCCGATCGGATCGGGTTCTTCGAGGCCGCCCGCGGCGGCACGCTCTTCCTCGACGAGATCGGCGACCTGCCGCTCACGGTCCAGCCCAAGCTCCTTCGCGCGATCGAGCGGAAGGAGATCGTCCGGGTCGGCGACACCCGCCCGATCACCGTCGACGTGCGCCTGATCGCCGCGACGAACCGCGACTTGAAGAAGGAGTCCGCGGAGCGGCGGTTCCGAGAGGACCTCTACTACCGGCTCCACGTCCTCGCCATCACGCTGCCTCCCCTCAGGGAGCGCAAGGACGACATCCCGCTCCTGGTCGACAACTTCGTCTCCCGCTTCAACCGCGACCTGAAGAAGGGCTGCCTCGGCCTGGAGCCCGACGCCCTCAAGGCGGCCATCGCCTACGATTGGCCCGGCAACGTCCGCGAACTGGAGAATGCGATCGAACGGGCCATGCACGTCGCATCCACGCCGTACCTGACGGCGGCCGACCTCGAGCTCGTGCCCGGCGGGCTGGGCCCTGCCCCTGTGGAGTCGGACGATCTGAAGACGAGCCTCGCGCGCCACGAGGCGGAGCACATCAGCCGGGTGCTCACGAAGGCGCGGGGGAACCGCGAGAACGCGGCACGGCTCCTGGGGATCGGCCCTTCCACGCTCTACCGCAAGATGAACGAGCTGGGACTCCACGCCCTGGAGCCCCCTCTCTAGACCTCGCGGGGAGGCTACCTGCCCGAGGGGACGAACCGGAAGAGCGCGGCGATCCCGTGCGCGAGGAGGCCCGCAATCGGCGGGAGGAGGAGGCAGGAGAGGACGCGAATCCCGACGAATCGCCAGCCGAGCATCGGCCCCTCCCAGACCACGATGCGGTTGACGCCAAGGAGCGCCCACGCCGCGATGTAGGCGCAGATCGGCCCGAGGGCCGCCCCCTTTCCCATGAGCGAGGCGACGATCGGGAAGTGCGTGAACGGTCCGCCCGGCGTGAGCGCCCCGCCGAGCGTACCGGCAAGGAGCCCCTTCACGCCCGACCCCTCGCCAAGCCAGCGCGCGATCGACTCCTGCGGGAGCATCGCCGTGAGGAACCCCGCGAGGAGGAACCCGACGGCGAGGTTCGGGGCGACGGTCCAGAAGAGCTTCGCGCCGTTTCGGACGCCGTCGCCGGCGCCGACGGCCCCCTTCTGCAGGAAGGTGATCACGACGAGGACGACGAGAATCCCCCCGGGGAACAACAGGCTGGTCCAATCCATGCGCTTTCCCTTCATCGAGCGAGTCTCCGCGAGGCGCGCACTCTATCACGGGCCGCGGGACTCCGCGACGATCGGCGCCCGGCTGGACGAGCCCCGACGGCACGGGTATCATCTCCGGGTCGAAGAGGTCCCCAGCCCGTGGCCGAGTCGCAACACCCCTCCCAACCGAGCCGCCCGACGAAGCCGTCCAAGGACGACACCAGCGGCCTCGGCGCGACCGTCCGGCTGCCGAGCGAGATCGACGTCGTCCTCTCCGAGACCACCGGCACGAAGCTCCCCGTCGCCGCCCCCGCGAAGCAGTTCGGGAAGTACGAGATCCTCGGCGAGATCGCCCGAGGGGGGATGGGGATCGTCTACAAGGCCCGGCAAAGCGACCTCGATCGCATCGTGGCGCTCAAGGTCCTCCAGCTCGACGACGGGATCGACCAGACCTCGACCAAGCAGGACGATCGACGCGAGCTGATCGCCCGCTTCGCGCGCGAGGCCCAGTCCGCCGCCCGCCTCCAGCACCCCAACATCGTGAAGATCCACGAGGTCGGACAGCAGGACGGCCGCTACTTCTTCACGATGGAGTACCTGCAGGGAGGCAACCTCCGCGACCACGTCGATCGGCAGCAGAAGGCCGCCGCGGAGCGCGGGGCGCCCCTCTCGCCCGGCGTCGCCGTCAAGGAGGTCCTCGCCCTCATGCGGCAGGTCTGCGAGGCGATCCACTACGCCCACGAGAACGGCGTCATCCACCGCGACATCAAGCCGGCGAACATCCTGATCGACTCGTACGGCGTCCCCAAGGTCACCGACTTCGGCCTGGCGAAGTCCGCCGACTCCCAGACGCACCTCACGCAGAGCGGCGCCGTCATGGGGACCCCGTCCTACATGGCCCCGGAGCAGGCCCGCGGGCACACGCACGAGATCGACCGACGAAGCGACGTCTTCTCCCTGGGCGCCGTCCTTTACGAGGCGATCACCGGCCGCGTACCGTTCGACGCTCCGACCGTCTACGAGATCATCCACAAGGTCGCCCACGAGGAGGCGCCTCGCCCCACGATCGTCAACCACCGGATCCACCGCGACGTGGAGACGATCGTGATGAAGGCGCTCGAGAAGGAGAAGGACCGCCGCTACGCCACCGCGCTGGAGCTCGCGGAGGACATCCGCCGGTTCCTCGAGGGAGAGCCGATCAAGGCGCGGCCGGTGGGGTGGGGGTTCCGCCAGTGGAAGCGCATCCGCCGCCACTGGGTCGCCTTCACGGCCTGCGCCGTCGCCGTCTCGGCGGTCGGCGTGTTCGGGACCTACGGCGCGATCGTCGCGATCCAGCGGCGGGCCGAGAAGGCCGCGCAGGAGGAACGGGACACGAGACGCCGCGAGGCGACGGGGCACCTCGACCGCGCGCGGCGCCTCGACGGCCAGGAGGCGATCGACGCCTGTACCCAGGCGATCCTCGCCGACCCCGACTACCCCGAGGCGTGGCACGAGCGCGGCACGCGCCACGCGGCCGCCGGCAAGTCCCAGGAGAGCGTGGCCGACCTGACCCGCGCCATCGTCCTCGCGCCCGACCTCGCCCTCGCCCGGCTCCAGCGCGCGCGCCTGTACGAGCGCGACCTCGGCGACCTCTCCTCCGCCCTCGCCGACTACCGCGAGGTCATGCGGCTCGCCCCGCGCGAGGCGGACGCCTTCGTCGCGGCGGGGCGGATCCTCGCCGCACGGGGCATGTTCGGGGAGGCGATCGAGACGCTCAGCGAGGCGATCCGCCTGGCGCCCACCGCGGCGAACTACGCCGCGCGGGCCCAGGCGAGGCTCGACGTCGGCCGCCTCCAGGAAGCGCGCTCGGACTTCTCCGATGCGCTTCAGCGGGACCCGAACGACGCCGAGGCCCACTGCGGCCTGGGGACCGTGGCCCGCCTCCTCGGGGACCCGCAGGGGGCCGAGCGCGAGCACCGTCTCGCCGTCGAGCGCTACGGGCGCGAGGGGCGCTACCACTTCGAGCTGGGGGAGGACCGGGTCGCGCAGAAGGACATCGAGGGGGCCATCCCGCACTACCGCAAGGCGATCGCGCTGCGCCCCGACCTCGCGAAGGCCTACGCGCGCCTCGGGCGGCTCTACCTCGTCCTCGGGCGGCCCGACGAGGCGGCGCCGTACGCGAGCGTCGCGATGGTCCGCGACCCGAAGGACGCCGACGCGCACCTCGACCTCGGGCGCGCCCTGTCCGCCCAGGGCCACGACGACCTCGCCATCCACTTCTTCGACCGCGCGATCGAGATCGCCCCCCGGGACGGCGACGCCTACCTCCATCGCGGCCGCACGCTCGCCCGGCTCGGCCGTCGGAAGGAGGCGATCGACGACTTCGGCACGGCCATCGCGAAGGACCGCCTGTGCGTCCAGGCGTACCTGTATCGTGCGCGCGCGCGGGCGGAGGAGGGTCAGTGGAAGGAGGCCCTCGCCGACACGAGCGCCGCGGAGGGGATCTCCCCCGACCTCGCCGACGTCCACGTCGCCCGCGGCGTGGTCCACGTGAAGTGGGAGAAGTGGGCGGAGGCGATCGAGGACTTCTCGAAGGCGCTCGCCAAGGACCCCTCGTACCGGGAGGCCCTCGTCGAGCGGGCGCGCGCCTACGCGTTGCGCGGCGACCCGAAGGCCGCCGTGGCCGACTTCACGAGCGCCATCGCGACGCTCGGGGAGCGCATCGCCGAGGCGGACGCCGTCCTGTTCCGCGAGCGCGCGGACGCGCGACGGGCAACCGGGGACGCAGCAGGGGCCCGCGAGGACCTCGCGCGCGCCGTGGGGCTCCGCGGGGCCTTCCTGGGCGACCCCGCATTCCATCTCCTCCGGGGCCGCGTCCACTCCGACCTCGGGCTGTGGGAGGACGCCGTCGACGACTTCTCCGAGGTCCTCCGCCTCGACCCGAAACCCTCCTCCGACCTCCTGCACCTCCGCGGGACCGCCTACCTGTGGCAGGAGAAGTGGGAGCTGGCGGAGAGGGACCTCCGCGAGGCGCTCGCGACCGACGCGAAGAACGCCGAGGCCCAGGCGGAGCTCGCCTTCCTCTATCTAAGGCAGGACCGCCCCGAGGAGGCCGAGAAGGCGGCGGAGTCGGCCATCGCAATCGACGAGCGCGACGCCCGCGCCTGGTACTTCCGCGCCGCCGCCCGCAGCGAGCTGGGGAGGCCGAAGGAGGCCATCGAGGACTATCGGAAGGCGATCGAGAGATCGACGGTCTTCCCGGAGGCGTACCAGGCGCTCGCGGTCCTCTACCGCGACGAGGGAAAGCTGCCGGCCGCGCACGAGTACCTCTCGCACGCGATCGAGCAGCGGCCCGACTACCCGCTCGCCTACGTCACGCGCGGCGACGTGGCGGAGAAGCTCGGGAGGCTGGAGGACGCGGTCTCGGACTACGGCCACGCGATCCGCCTCTCCCCGGCGTCGCCCGAGGCGTACTTCCTGCGCGGGAAGGTCCTGTTCGCGGCCGGGAAGCTGGACGAGGCGATCGACGACCTCTCGGCGTGCCTCCGCAGGGCCCCGGGGGAGGCGGAGGTCCTGTTCTGGCGCGGGAAGGCGTACCGCGCCCAGTCGAGGCTGGATCGCGCGCTCGAGGACCTCGACGAGGCGGTCAAGCGGGACCCACGGAACGTCGACGCGTATCTCGAGCGGGGGCGGACTCAGAACGACCGGCGGAGGTACGACGCGGCGATCAACGATCTGTCGGTCGCGATCTCGCTCGCGCCGGAGCGCGCCGAGGCGTACGTCGAGCGCGGCGCCGCGAACATCGGGCTCGGGCGTCATCCGGAGGCGGTCGCGGACCTCACGAAGGCGCTCTCGATCGCCCCGAAGGACACGCGGGCGCTGGCGCTCCGCTCCCGGGCGCGGCTGGAGTCGGGGGACGCCGAGGACGCGCTCTCCGACTCGGAGTCGGGGCTTGCGATCGACGCGAAGAGCATCCCGCTCCGCCTCGCGCGGGCCGCGGCGCTCGAGGAGCTGGAGGCGCTGGACGACGCGATCGCGGAGTACCGCAAGGCGGCCGACCTGGCGCCGCGGGACCCCGAGGTCCGTCGGCTGTTGGCGGAGGCCCTGGCCCGGGCGCACCAGGAGCGGGAGGCGGTGGAGCAGCTCACGCGCGCGATCGAGCTCGCCCCGGGCGACGCCGAGCTGTACTTCTTCCGCGCGAACGCGCACTTCCGCCTGGCGATGCACCGCGAGGCGCTCGCGGACTACACGCAGGCGCTCAAGATGGACCCGCGGCACCTCCAGGCGCTCGGGAACCGCGCGGTCGTACACGCGCTCCTGACGGAGTACGACGAGGCGGCGGCGGACTTCGAGCGGCTGATCGCCGTGGAGCCGAACCACCCGTCGGCGGACGTCATCCAGACGCAGCTTGCGGAGGCGAAGCGCAGGGCGCGGATCCTGACGGACGGGCCGAAGTCGCCCGAGGAGCACTTCATCCGCGGGGACATCCTGCTGCGGCGACGGGAGCTGGATGCCTCCACGAAGGACTTCGAGCGGTTCCTCGCCGGGTGCGGCGAGCCGCCCGCGGAGGGGATGGAGGAGATGTACGTGCAGGCGCACTACAACCTGGCGGCGTACTACAGCGTCCGGAGGAGCCTCGACACGGCGTTCGAGCACCTGGCGAAGGCGATCGAGGGAGGATACGACGACCTGGAGAGGCTGAGGCGGGACCCGGACCTGGAGGAGCTGAGGAAGGACCCGCGGTTCCAGGAGGTGGTGGGGCCGAAAGGGCCCGGGACGCATGATCCGGAGAGCGAGAAGTAGGGGGGGCCCATATCAGATATCACATATCAAATACCTCATATCACATATGAACCAGCTCCGCGGCGGGCGAGCTGGATCATATGTGATATGAGATATTTGATATGTGATATCTGATATGGTGCGCTATGCCACCAAACCCGCGGGCGTTGGACGAACCCGTTTTTCCTTCCTGAGGCGAAGACCCCCATGCAAATGCAGCCTCGTGACACCGGCTGGATCGAGGTGATCTGCGGATCGATGTTCAGCGGCAAGACGCAGGAGCTGATCCGGCGCCTCAAGCTCGCCCAGATCGCCCGGCAGGACGTGCAGATCTTCAAGCCGGGCCTCGACGATCGGTACTCCGCCGACCAGATCGTCAGCCACGACCAGCATCGCCTCCCCTCGGAGGCGGTCCGCTCGGCCGCGGAGATCCTGGAGCGCGCGCGGAAGGACGCGATGGTCGTCGGGATCGACGAGGCCCAGTTCTTCGGCGGCGAGCTCGTGCGCGTGTGCGAGGCGCTCGCCAACCAGGGGAAGCGCGTGATCGTCGCGGGGCTCGACCAGGACTACCGCGGCATCCCCTTCGACCCGATGCCCCAGCTCCTCGCGGTGGCGGAGTTCGTCACGAAGCACCTCGCGATCTGCGTCGTCTGCGGGAATCCCGCGAACCGCTCGCAGCGGATCGCGGGCGGCGGGGAGAGGATCGAGGTCGGCGCGAAGGACAAGTACGAGGCGCGGTGCCGCAGGTGTTTCCGTACGGAGAGCGAACGATGAAGGTGCTGATCGACTCGGAGGCCATCCAGCGCCGCGTGGCGGAGCTCGGGACGCAGATCTCGCGCGACTACGAGGGCAAGGAGGTCGCCGTCGTGGGGATCCTCAAGGGGTCGTTCATCTTCATGGGGGACCTGATCCGCCGCCTCACCGTCCCCGTGACCTGCGACTTCATCCGCTGCTCGAGCTACGGCGACTCGAAGGAGTCGAGCGGGCACGTCAGGCTCGACTTCGACACGACCCAGCCGATGGGCGCGAAGCACGTCCTCCTCGTGGAGGACATCATCGACACGGGGCTGACGATGAACTACCTGCTCGAGAACTTCCACACGCGGCATCCGGCGTCGCTCAAGGTGTGCGCGCTCCTGCAGAAGCCGGACCGCACGAAGGTCCAGGTGCCGATCGACTACCTGGGCTTCTCGATCCCCGACGCGTTCGTGGTGGGGTACGGGCTGGACTACGCCGGGAAGCACCGGAACCTGGGGCACATCGCGGTGGTGGAGTAGGCAGGGGTTCGACGGACAAGCGAGGGGCGACGGGGCGCCCGCGAAGCGGGCCGGGTCGCCCCTACGACAGCGGGGTCGCCCCCTCACGGACGGGTCACTTCTTGGACCCGTCCCCACGCTCCGCCTCGTGCTCCGCCCAGACCTGGACGAGCTTCATCTCCTTGCTGTCCAGCCAGACGCCGTGGGCCGCGCAGCGGTCGAGCGTGATGCCGCTCTTGCCGCCGAAGATGACCTTCTCCATCGTCCCGGCGCACTTCGGGCAGGCCGCGGCCTCGTCCGCCTTCGCCTTCCCCTCCGCGTTCGCCTTCGCGATCGCGTGCAGGATGTCCTGCTTTTCGCTCTTTCCCCAGGCGTGCCCCTTCTTCGCCGTGATCGACTCCAGCTCCCCCGTGTCGAGCCAGTAGCCGTAGCACGTGCCGCAGGCGTCGACCTCGATCCCCTCGTACCTCTCCGCCTTCAGCGGCAGCTTGCAGCGCGGGCAATCCATGTGGTCCTCCCATGGAACGGAACGGCGACCATCGTATCCGGATCGCCCCGCCCGCACAGGAAAAAAACCGTGAGCGGGCGCGCCCCCGGGGAGTACGCTCATGAAGCCCCGGGAGACAGCGATGGCGCAAGACCGCGAGGTCCTCTCCGTCCTCGCGAAGATCGCCAAGGCGATCGGCGCGAGCGGCGGGCTGGACGAGATGTTCCGCAACGTCACGCGCGAGACGACGCGCCTCTTCCCCGCCGACACCTGCTCCGTGATGCTCCTCGACGAGTCGCGCGGAGAGCTGGTCGTCCAGGAGTCCCACGGCCTCTCGCGCTGGGAGACGGAGTCGATCCGCTTCAAGCTCGGCGACGGCGTCGCGGGCTGGGTGGCCCGGAGCGCGAAGGCCGCCCGCATCGCGGACGCGGCGAAGGACAAGCGGTTCCGGACCGTCCCGGGGCAGCGCAGCCGCATCGTCTCCCTCCTCTGCGTCCCGCTCCTCGCGAAGAAGAAGGTCTTCGGCGTGGTCACCCTCACCAACCGCGCGAAGAAGGGGGCCTTCACGCCCGCGCACGAGGACCTGCTGACGCTCCTCGCGGGGCACATCTCGCTGAATGTCGAGAACCACCGCATCTCGCAGCTCTGCGCGACCGACTCCCTCACGGGCCTCTACAACCACGCGCACGTCGTCAAGCGCCTGGACGAGGAGATGGCCTCCGCGCGCAGGTACCACGAGAGCGTGACGCTCCTCATCCTGGACCTCGACCACTTCAAGACCGTCAACGACACGTACGGCAACCCCGCGGGGGACAAGGTCCTCCTCGGCGTCGCGGACATGATCCGGAGGAACATCCGGGAGAGCGACATCGCCGGACGATACGGCGGGGAGGAGTTCGCCGTCATCCTGCCGCTCACGCGGAAGGCGGGCGGCGGGGTCATCGCCGAGAGGCTCAGGAAGACGATCTCCGGCGCGCAGTTCCCGCTCCCGCAGGGGAACGTCCTCGTCACGGTGAGCATCGGGCTGTCGAACTATCCGGAGGACGGGACCGAGGGGGCGGAGGTCCTGGAAAAGGCGGACCAGGCCCTCTACCAGGCGAAGACGGCCGGACGGAACCGCGTCCATTCCTTCTAGCGGCGTCGCGCGCCGCGCGATAGACTTCCGCGTCCCGTTGGCCTGTGGAGCGACCGCACGTGACCAAGCTGACCCCCGTGATCCGGGAGTTCCCCGCCGACCTCGAGACCCCCGTCTCCGCGTACCTCAAGCTCAAGGAGAAGGGCGCCCTCTTCCTGCTCGAGTCGGTCGAGCACGGCGAGGACCTCGGCCGCTACTCGTTCATCGGCGTCGGGTACTCGAAGCGATTCACGGCGTGGCCGGGCAAGATCGAGATCTGCAGCGACCGCGGCGACCGGATGGAGACGCGGACGATCCCCGTCGACGAGGACCCCCTCACGCTCCTCGAGACGGAGCTGTCCGACGTCGAGGTGGAGCGCCACCCGCTCGTCCCCGGGCTCCTCGGCGGCGCGGTCGGCTGGGTCGCATACGACTACGTGCGCTACCTGGAGCGCCTCCCGCACAAGGCGGTCGACGACCTCGACCTGCCCGTCTGCCAGTTCTACATCGCCGACACGCTCCTGGTGTTCGACCACCTGAAGAGGAAGATCGTCCTCGCCTCGCTCGCCGAGCCGACGGAGGAGTCGCGGAACGCCGCGGAGGGGCGCCTCATGGCGATGGCGCAGCGCCTCCGCTCGCAAATCCCGCAGGAGACGTTCATCCGCGCCGCGCCGAGGCCGCTCGAGTTCACGAGCAACCTGTCGAAGGACGACTTCTGCGAGCGCGTGCGCCGCTCCAAGGAGTCGATCAAGCTCGGGGACATCTACCAGGTGGTCGTCAGCCAGCGGTTCGAAGGGGACGTCCACGTCCAGCCGTTCAAGGTCTACCGCGCGCTGCGCTGCCTGAACCCCTCGCCGTACATGTTCTACCTCGATTTCGAGGCGATCCAGCTCGTGGGGTCCTCTCCGGAGGTCCACGTGAAGCTGGAGGGGCGCACGGCGACGCTCCGCCCGATCGCGGGGACGAGGCCGCGCGGCGCGAGCGACGAGGAGGACAAGGCGTTCCGCGAGGAGCTCCTCGCCGACGAGAAGGAGCGGGCCGAGCACGTGATGCTCGTGGACCTCGCACGGAACGACCTGGGGCGGTGCTGCGACTACGGGACCGTCAAGCCGACGGCGCTCTTCGAGGTCGAGAAGTACTCGCACGTGCAGCACCTGGTCTCGCAGGTGGAGGGGCACCTGTCGGGGACGAACGACGCCTTCGACCTGCTCCGCCACACCTTCCCCGCGGGGACGGTGACGGGGGCGCCCAAGGTCCGGGCGATGGAGATCATCGAGGAGCTGGAGCCCACGCGGCGCGGCGCGTACGCCGGCGTCGTGGGCTACTTCGGACCCGCGGGCGAGATGGACACGTGCATCACGATCCGGACCATCCTGATCAAGGGGAAGCGCGCCTACCTCCAGGCCGGCGCGGGGATCCTGTGGGACAGCGACCCCGTGAAGGAGTGGGAGGAGTCGATGAACAAGATGGAGGCGCTGAAGCAGGCGATCCGGATGGCTGCGGAGGAATTCTAGCGGGATTTCTCATTTCTCAACTCGCAGTTCTCAACAGAGGCCCAAGGACTTGAAGATCGAAGGACTCCGAGATGATCCTGATCGTAGATAACTACGATTCGTTCACCTACAACCTCGTCCAGTACTTCGGGGAGCTGGGGAGGCCGATGGTCGTGTACCGAAACGACCAGATCGACCTCGAGAAGGCGAAGTCGCTCGCGCCGACGCACCTCGTCATCTCGCCGGGGCCGGGGCACCCGCGGGACTCGAAGGCCTCGAACGAGCTGCTCAAGCACTTCTCGGACAAGATCCCCGTCCTCGGAGTCTGCCTGGGACACCAGTGCCTGGCGCACGTGATGGGAGGGGACGTCGTCGGCGCCGAGCGCCTGATGCACGGGAAGACGTCGCTCGTCTACCACGACGGGAAGACGATCTACCGCGGCCTGCCGAACCCGTTCAAGGCGACGCGGTACCACTCGCTCATCGTGAAGGAGGAGACGCTCCCGTCGAACCTCGCGGTGAGCGCGCACACCTCGGAGGGCGAGATCATGGGGATCCGGGTGAAGGGGCTCCCTGTCGAGGGCGTGCAGTTCCACCCGGAGAGCATCCTCACGACGGTCGGAAAGACGCTCCTCTCGAACTTCGTCGAGCTCAAGCCGGCCGGGCGCGCATGATCCAGGACGCCATCCGCACCGTCGCCGACCGGAAGGACCTCACCTCCGAGCAGGCGGCCCAGGCGATGGGGGAGGTGATGCGCGGGGAGGCCACGCCGTCCCAGATCGCCGCGTACCTGACGGCCCTCCGGATGAAGGGGGAGTCCGCCGACGAGCTGGCGGGGTCGCTGCGCGTGATGCGGGACAACGTGATCCGGGTCGACACGCGCGGGCGGGCGTGCCTCGACAACGCGGGGACGGGCGGGGACGGGGCGCAGACGTTCAACATCTCGACGACGGCCGCGCTCGTGATCGCCGCGGCGGGCGTCCCGGTGGCGAAGCACGGAAACCGGAGCGTCTCGAGCCGGTGCGGGAGCGCCGACCTCCTGGAGTCGCTCGGCGTGAAGATCCAGCTCGACCCCGAGCGGGCGCGGAAGTGCCTGGAAGAGTGCGGCTTCGTGTTCCTGTTCGCGCCGGCGTTCCATCCGGCGCTCAAGCACGCTTCGCCGGTGAGGAGGGAGATCGGGATCCGGACGATCTTCAACCTGCTCGGGCCGATCGCGAATCCGGCGTTCCCGAAGTTCCAGCTCGTGGGGGTGTACTCGCCGAAGGTAGTGGAGCCTGTGGCGCAGGCGATCCGGGCGACCGGGATCGAGCGCGCGTGCGTCTTCCACCACGCGGACGGGCTCGACGAGGTGGCCTCGACGGGGGTGACCCACGTCGTCGAAGTGACGCAGGCGGAGACGCTGCGGTACGACGTCACCCCGGAGGACGCGGGGCTGACGCGCGGCGTGCTGGCGGGCCTCGCGGGAGGGGAACCGGAGACGAACCGTCAGATCACGATGGACATCCTGTCCGGCGTGAAGGGCGTGGGGCGCGACACGGTGCTCCTGACGGCGGCGCTGGCCCTGCGCACGGCGGGCGCCGCGAAGGACCTCCTCGAGGGAGCCTCGCGCGCCGCGGAGGCGATCGACAGCGGGAAGGCGCGGGGGCTCCTAGACCGCCTCGTCGAGGTCACCAATCGACCGTAGAGCCCGCCCTTGTCGGCATGGAGTGAGCTCGGTAGAGTGGTGCTGTGATTCGACCCGATGACGATCGACGGAAGCTGTCGAGGCGCAAGCCTCCCGTCAAGGGGTCAGCAGTTTCTGCGCTCGTCGTTCCTCCTCGGAAGTACCGCATCGCGGCGTTGTCAGACCCAGAGGAGCTTCGGCGCATCGACGAGGCGTGCGACGCAATCGAGCGTCGGATGATCCCATGGCGACGTCGAGTCCGCCGCCGGGCGCTTCGGATCCTGCTGCCCTATCTTCCAGTGGACAGTCACGTGTGGCAGTTGTTGGGGCGCGCGCCCCGCGAGCCACGCGTACCGAATGTCTTCGGCAGCCCCATCCTCTATAGGGCCCTGGTCGAGGAGCCACTCCGCCGATGGGTTCGACACCAACTCCAGAGAGCTCTCCCGTCGATCCGCAGGTCTTTGCCGCCTACGAGCAAGGTCTGGAAGCTCTGCGGAAAAAGCGTGCGTCGTTCGCGCTGATTGGCGGGCTCGCGCTTTCGGGGTACGGCTCCGAAAGACGAACAAAGGATGTCGACTTCCTTTTCTTCTGTTCCGCTCGGACGTGGAACAACCTGGTTCACACCGATCGACTTGGCGCCCTCACTCGCG
This sequence comes from uncultured Planctomycetia bacterium, assembly GCA_964649705.1. Lineage (GTDB taxonomy): Bacteria > Planctomycetota > MHYJ01 > WSZJ01 > CAZYRM01 > CAZYRM01. Next base: position 202 of record CAZYRM010000020.1, on the reverse strand, counting down.
ACAAGGATTGGCACCAGTTGCACCCTGGTGCGGCCGAGGTCGTCGTGCGATTCCGTTCTGGTGACGTGCCTGTCGACATCTTGCGACCACGCGACGCCCATGAGGCGGGCCTGCGCGGACGTCGGCATCGCGGCAGGGTCGGCCGTCGCTTCTGTCCGCTGCTCGCGCCAGAGGACTACGTCCTCCTCAAGGTGAAGGCGCA
>CAZYRM010000019.1:0-61092 GCA_964649705.1 uncultured Planctomycetia bacterium | reverse complement strand
GGCCCTGGCCCGCCAATCACCTGCTGCTGTCGCGACTGCCCTCTGGCCCGCCCGGCCCCGCCCCCACCGCCCGCCGAGCCGCGCCGCGGCGCGGCTCGGCCCTTCTTCTCGGGCGCGCGGCCGCGGCGTTGAACAAGCGCACTCGTGGTCGGATCACGCCTCCGTGCACTCCGTGACTCCGTGGTGAAGAAACCGTCGGCACCTGCTCGCCGTCGTCCCGGAACTATGTCGCCCTGCACGTCCCGCGCCGGGCGAGGAGACCGATCGTAAGCAGCAGCGCGGCGAGCGAGATCGAGGCGCCCACGCGGAACGCGACAGGCTCGTAGCGGAAGCTCACCGTGTGACGACCGGGCGCAAGCCTCACGCCGCGGAAGAGGGCGTTCGCGCGCACGACCGGCGCCGGGCTCCCGTCCACTTCCGCGACCCAGCCCGGGGCGTAGCTGTCCAACAGGACCAGCGTCCCCCCCTGCGGGGCCTCGGCCTCCACGACGACCTCGCTGGATCGCTCGGAGACCACCCGCGCCGTCCCCGCTCCTCCGCCGCCGCTCGGCACACCCTCCACGATCGCCGCCCTCGTCGGGTCGAAGTCCTTCGACAGCCAGAGGTCCACCGCCTTCTCGAGGTCCGCCTCCTGGACCTCCCCGGGGACGACGTACGCGCGCGGCAGGACCTCCGACACCTCGTAGAGGCGCAGCGGCTTGTTCGAGAGGCACTCCGCCTGCCCGCGCTCCGTGAACTCGGGGAAGGGGATCTCGTCCAGGCTGAAGGTGTACCGGAGCCCCGATCGCCGCAGGAACCGCGTCCGTGGGCCGGACTTCCTCTCCCTCCACCGTTTCGCCACGATCCCCAGCTCCCGCGGATAGAACCGTCCCGGGTCGAACGGGACGCCGTAGCGGACGCCCTGACGGAGGCCCATGTAGGGATACAGGATGCTCTGGTGGAAGAGGTAGCCCGGCAGGAGGTCCCTCGGATCGGTCGACGCGACGCGCAGGTCCTTCGGCATGAGGTCGAGCGAGTCCACGCTCGACACGTGGATCCGCTCCGCACCCGGACCCAGCAGGTCGAGCGCCGCGGGTCGGGCGACCAGGTCGCTGGTCCGCGCGACCGGATTCACGGAGCGGTTCGCGAACGCGAGGTCCGCGAGGACGGCGACGACGAGCACGTGCGCCGCCCACCGCCGCGAGGACGGGCGGAAGAGGGCGAGGATCGCCGCCGCCAGGACGATCGCCCCAAGCGCGGACTGTCGGCCCGCCTCGCGCGCCCCTCCCCGGAGGACCTCCTCGGCCATCTCGATGGAGCCGCCCACGTCGAGGCGGATCGCCTCCTGCGTGATGAGCCAGTCCCGCGCGCGCTCGACGTACGCCTCCGCCCCGATCGACAGGGCCGCCCCGGCGCCGAAGACGAGCAGGCACGCCGCGCAGCCCACGAGCAGGACCGTCCGCCGCGCCGCGCCGAGTTCCCCCCACCCGCGCGCAGAAAGGAAGGAGAGGACGTCGCCAAGGAGGACAGCCTGTGCCAGCGCCGAGAGCGCGAAGAACTTGATCGGCCCCCTCACGAACCCGCCCATCGGCAGCCAGTCGAAGGCCCTCAGGGCCGGCGGGAGGTTCCTCCCGAACATCTCCACGAGGCCGAAGACGACGAGGATCGCCAGGACCCTGGACCTCCACCCGCGCGCGACCACGCCCCCGAAGACGGCAAGGAGAAGCATGACCACGCCGACGTAGCGGCTCAGGAGGTACGGCGGCTTCCGGTCCGTCGACGAGCCCCACAGGGCGCCCCCCTGGTAGTACGCGTCGTCCACCGGGTCGCCCAGGACGCGCGGCCAGGCGATCTCCGACGCCGTGGCCCAGCTCATCGAGAACCCCAGCCGCTCCGCCTGGTCGAGGCCGCCCGCACGAGGAGACCTCGAGACCAGCTCGGCCGTCGGCAGCACCTGGAACGCGGCGAGCAGCGCCGCGAGCGCGACGCACGCGGAGAGCGCGGCGACGGCGCGCCCGGCCCACGCGGCGCGCCTCTCTGCGGGGACGTGCCTGAGCCACACGAACAGGCCGACGAGGTACGTCGACCCGATCGTCAGGACCTCCCCGCCGAGGAGCTGCAGGCACGCCACGAGGGCCGCCACGCCGATCGCCCGCGCCCTCGGACGCTCCACGACGCGGTCGATCGCCCAGATCACCGCCGGGGCCCACGCCGCGGCGACGATCACGTTGTAGAACTGCCCGGTCGAGACGACGTACCCGCCGAGGGCCCACGTCGCCGCCGAGATCACGGTGATCCAGGGCTCCCAGCCAAGACGCCTGCCCAGCGCGTACATCGAGAACGCCGCGAGATAGGCGTGCGCGAGGAAGTGAAAGTCGTAGGCGGTATCGAACGGGAGGACGGCATAGAAGAGCGAGGTCGGATAGATGACGAGGTTCATCGTCGCGAGGAGCGGCTGCCCGAAGAAGACGCCGGGGTTCCACAACGGGAGCTCCCCCTGTCCCCAGATCCCGGAGATGACCCACTGGTGCGGACGGAAGCTGTAGGAGTGGTCCCCCTTGAACAACGTCGTGGAGGGCCAGAAGAGCGCCCCGTGGAACCACGTCACCGCTCCCGCGAGGGTCAGGGGCCATGCGAACCGCTCGACGAGGGCCTCGACGCGCGCGGTCGGGAGCACGAAGGGACGGCGCAGCGCAACGGGAGCGAGCAGGAGAAGGAGGCACAGCGCCGCGGCGCCAAGCGTCACGGCGAGGCCCGCCTTGAACGTCCAGGGGTCGTAGCGGAAGAGGACCTCATGTTTCCCGGACCGGACCCTCACGGCGCGGAACAGGAGGTCCGCCCGTTCGATCTCCACCGGGGCCCCGTCGACCGTCGCCTTCCACCCCGGCGACCAGGAGTCGAGGAGCACGAGCCACGCATCGCGCTCCGCGTCGACGGCCACGCGCACGCGACTGGGGTCCTTCCCCTCTTCCACGCTCACGCGCTGCTCCATCGGGCCGCCTCCCTGCGGGACGGCGCCGGCCCCCTCGAGGAGGACCTCGGCGCGCGCGTCGAACGCCGCGGAGACCCAGGTCTTCCTCCTCTGCGACGGGTCGGGGATCCGCCGCGCGGCCGGGACGAGGATCGCCCGCGGCAACGGGTCGGCGACCTCGTAGACGAGGTACGGAGCCGAGGCGTAGGACGGCGCCGTCCGGAGGAGCTTCATCCTCGGGTCCGTGGAAGGTTCCAGGCAGACGACGAACCGGATCCCCGTGCGCTGATAGAACGAGACCCAGTCCGATTCGGGGCGGCCGTCCAGCTCCGTCTGAAGCTCGCCCAGGACGCGCGGGTAGATGCTCCCGAAGTCGAAGAGGTTGCCGTAGCGGAAGCCGTACGCGATGGCCGTCGAGGGATAGAGGCCGAGTTCCATGAACAGGTGCATCCGGAGGATCGACCCGCGAGGCGGCAGGGAGAGGCGGAGGTCCTTCGGATACGGGTATTCCCTGTCATTGACCCGGGTGGTGATGCGGTAGTCCTGCACGTTCGACGGCAAGTCCGCGAGGACCGCGGGCGCGGTGGCGACCGCCTCGGGGTCCGAGATGCTGAGCATGTCGAGGTTGGCCCGCGTCAGGTCGATGCCGAGGAGGGCGACGAGCGCGAAGGCCGCGAGCCTCGTGTGGCGTCCGGAGAGTGCCCACGCGGCCGCCAGGAGCATGCCGACGTGGAGGGCCACGGTGACGCCGATCGACCGACGGGCCTCCTCGAACATCGGCGCGGCCTGATCGATCGTGACGGAAGCGTGCAGGTGCCCCGCCTCCTTCGCCCTCGAGAACAGGTACGGGATCGCCTCCTGCCCGACGAGGAGGGCCCACGCGCCCGCGACGACGCCCGCGAGGACGAGCGCCAGCGCGGCCCCCCAGACGCGACGGCTCGCGACCGACGCGGACCTCCAGGAGGTCTCCACGAGCGCCTCGACGCCGTATCCGGCGAGGAGTGCGCCCGCGAGCGAGGCGAGCGTGAAGAGCTTCACGGGGAACCGGAACGACTTGAGGAGCGGCACGGCCTCGACGAGCGCCCCGTAGAGGGGCGTGGCCTTCCCCGCCATCAGCAGGAGGGCCAGGAGCGCGAGCACGCCCACGACGCGCGGCGTCCTCCCCCGGCCGAGGATCGCCCCGCAGGCCCAGAGGCAGAGCGGCGCGAGGCCGACGTAGATCGAGTAGAAATACGGGACCTGGGGCCCGCTCACCCCTCCCCATGACGCCCCGCCCATGTAATAGAAGTCGCCCGCGGGGTTCCCGAGGATCCGGGGAACGAGCAGCTCGAGGCTGGTGAGGGCAGCGAGCGAGAAATGGGTCCGCTCCACTTCGCCGAGCCCGGCGCCTCGCGGCGACTGCCCCAGCAGCTCCATCGTGGGCAGGACCTGGACCATCGCGAGCGCGACCCCCGCCGCCCCGACCAGCGTGAACGGGAGGGAGACGCGGGCGATCCTCCGGGAGAGGGGCCCCTCCGCCTCCGCGAGCGCGATGAAGAACCCGAGCGTGACGGCGAAGAAGAGCGTCTCGACCTCTCCCCCGATCATCCCGAGGGCAAGCGGGACCGCCGCGAGGACGAGGCGGACGATCGAAGGGCGTCGGGCGCATGCGACGAGCGCGAGGATCACACAAGGCGCCCACCCGGCGGTGGTGAGCGAATTGTAGTACGCCGCGTCCGAGGTCATGAACGACCCGAGCGCGTAGGAAAGCGCCGCACCGCACGCCGCGACCCTCGACAGCGAGAGCGCCCTGCCGAGCGCGTACATGCCGAACGCGGCGAGATAGAAGTGGAGAATGACGTGCGTCTTGAAGGCGTCCTCGAAGGGGAGGACGAGGTGGAGGAGCGTCGTGGGATAGACGACGTTCGCCAGGACGGCGTGGAGCGGCTGGCCGAAGTAGACGTGCGGGTTCCAGAGGGGCATCACGCCGTCGCGGACCATCCGCGCGATGACGGCGTGATAGGGGCGGTAGGTGAAGAGCTGGTCGCGGAGGTAGAATGTCCCGGAGGTGAAGATCGCGTGCGAAAACAGGAACGTGACGGCGGCGGCGAGGAAGGCGATCGGCGGGACCTCCGCGGCCCACCGGCGCCACCGGCTCTGGAAGGTCTGCTCCGACATCGACTCCCTCATGCCCGAGAGGCCGGGAGGATATCCGATCCCGATCCCGGCGGCCAGCGATCCCCCAACGGCGAGTGACGAGAAGTGTCAGTCGTCCGCGGACCTTCTGACAATTCCGGTCGCTTCCAGCGGGAACCCGGCACTCGCACAAGTGCGCGATGTGTGTAACACGGTGGTTCCCGCTACTTTAAGATCCTGGCGGATTTCCATGTGCGCGGCAGGCCGGTTGCCCGGTACCTGCCGCAATCTCGGATTGGCAACTGCTGTACCCGCATTCCTGGCTCTGGCTTGAGAGAGGAGGTGGAGTGGCAGGGAATCGGGTCATGGGGTGCGAATTCTCGGGACTTTTTTCACCAGCATGGAGGTTCATGATGCTCCGTAGGAACAAGGGCTTCACGCTCATCGAGCTGATGATCGTCGTGGCCATTATCGCGATCATCGCGGCGATCGCGATCCCGAGCTTGCTGCGGTCCAGGATCGCGGCGAACGAGACGAGCTGCCAGGCCGCGCTCAAGCAGATCGTCAGCACGGAAGGCGTCTGGCGCCAGACCGACTCGGACCGGAACGGCGCACAGGACTATTGGACGTTGGACGTGGCCGGGTTCTACTACATGCAGGACGCGAACACGGCCTCCCTGAAGTACATCGACGTCAACATGGCGAAGGCGGATAGCGCTGCGGCGTCCATTGCCACCTACGCCTACACGACGACCGACAAGAGCGGCTACTACCTGGCTGCCATGGCGAACGACGAGAACAACAACCCGTACGTCGAGGCGACGGCCGCTCTGATCTCGGCTGCGCCGCAGGCGGGCTCGCAGGGCACCAACACCTCGAAGTACGGCTTCTGCGGCCTGCCGGCCACGTACAGCACCACCGGCGTCCGCATCTACATCGTCAACGAGGAAGGCGTCGTCTACCAGCAGGATACGGGCAACAACACGGCGCCCGATCCGTTCCCTGGCTCAGGCGACCCGACCACGGCGGGCTGGGTGGCGTCCGAGTAGCGCACGACCCCAACCCATCTGAGATCTGTGAAGGGGCGGCTCCTCGCGGGGTCGCCCCTTTCCACATCAACGGACATTCCGTTGCCGCCTCCGGGGCCGGCGGGTATCCTTCGGCGCGTTTCGATCACCGCCAACCTGGAGGACCTCCGCATGGCCGCCGCCCGCTGCGCGATCACCCGGGCCCAGTTCCGCGAGAACGCCAAGCAGATCCCCGTCACCATCGCGGGGAACCAGTACCTCGCCGAGGTGAAGGAGTTCTCCACCGGTTCCCTCGGCTGGTACCTGAACGGCAAGACCACGGTCGATGTGAACGGGACGCTCGTATCCGTGCAGATCGGCATGAACATGACGATCGTGGGGAGCAAGGAGCTCCCGAAGGAGTAGCGGGGCGGACCTACCGCCCTGGGACCTGGCGGTCCAGCTCCGCGCGCACCACCCCTTCCCCGGCCGCGCCCGGCCCGCCTCCGCCGCCCGCCCAATCGGAGAGGCACGCGGCGAGGGCGTACCACCCCCCCGCCTCCACGAGGCGGGACAGGCGCCTCGCGGGGCCGGCCTGCTCGATCGCGGCGCTCTCCTCCTCGCGCATGGCGCCGAGGAGCCGGTTCCCCTCGCGGCAGGCCTCCTCCTCCCCGGGACGCCAGTCCGGCGCCACCCCCTCGATCCGCGTCTCCGGCGCCTCCCTGAGCCGACGGCACCCGTCGGCGAGGTCGTCGAGCATGCGGTCGAGTCCGGGCACGCGGCCCGACTCGCCGCGGAGCGCGGCGCAGGAGGCCTCGATCGCCTCCGCGGCCCTACGGATCGCCGCGAGGGCCGAGGGCGAGCTCTTCGCCTCCGCATGGACGAACACGGCCTCCGCCCGCCTCGCGACGAGGAGCGAGCCGGAGAGCCGCCCGAGGGAGACCAGGCGGTCGACGACGGTGCCTCCGTCCGCGGGGCGCTCCGCGAGCGCGTCCGCCACGGCGAGGAGGGCCTCCACGCGGTCCTCGGCGGGCGCATCCACGACCGGGGCCCCGGCATGCCGGCCCTGCGAGTCCCACGCGGAGACGGCGAGGGCGCCCGCGCGGGCGAGCGGCCCCGGCGGGATGAGGAACGGCACGATCGTCGCGCAGCGGAGGCGCGTCCCCTCCCCGGCGTTCGCGAGGACCTCCTCGGGCCGCGCGGCGTGGAGGCGGCGGAGGACCGCCGCGAGGCCAAGGCTCTTCGACGCGCCCTCGGGCTCCCGGCCGATCTCCTCGAGCCGCTCGACGCAGAGGACGACGGCGCGCTCGCGATCGGCCCCGGTCCAGGTCAGGCGGTGGAGGCTCGCGAAGATCGTGTCGAGCCAGACGGGGATGCGGTCCCGGTCCGCGCGGACCTCGGGCGGCGCCAGGAACCACCCGAACAGGAAGTGGCGGAGGGCCTCCTCGAACGAGACGAGGCTCCGCTCCCCTCGCCCGCCCATCCGCTCCTCCTCCGCGCGCAGGATGAGGTCCCTCCCCTCCTGCAGGTGACCGCCGAGGTTGAAGTGGTAGACGATCGAGGAGTCGTGGGGGCCGTAGGCGAGCCAGACGGAGATCTCGGCGTCGGCGAGGACCGCGGCGGTCCGGTCGGCGACGCCCTTCCAGAGGGCCGAGAAGGCCGCGTCGCGGCCCGGCCACGCGGCGAGGGCCGCGGCGGTGCGGCGGACCTCTTCGCAGCAGGCGCGGAGGCCCTCGACGCCCCGCGGGTCCTCGAGCTTCCTGTCCGAGGCGACCTTCGCGGCGCGCTGGTAGAAGTGCGCGGCCATGGCGCTCGCCTCGGCGCGCACCTGCAGGTCGGCGAATTCGACGGGGACCTCCCTCGCGCACCTCAGCCCCATCGGGGCCGCGCCGAGGACGGCCTCGCGGCGGAGGAAGTCGGCGACGGCGAGCTCCTTCTCGACGAGGATCCAGTCGGCGAGCTCGGCGTCGTCGATCGCCCCGCTGCGGGCGCGGAGGGCCGCCACGACGCGGAAGGACATCTCGAGGAGGTCGGGGGTCGCGCCCGCGGCGTTGAGCACGGCGCCGACGCCGGGGACGCGGACGCGGTAGATGTCCTCCGCCTGGCGGTACACCTCCACGGCGTTCAGGTCGTGCATCCGGTGGTAGATCGCCGCTCGGAGGAGGTCGGAGTACGGGTCCTTGGCGAGGGGGTTGAGCCGCTCGAGGGCGCGGCTGCACTGCTCGAGGTCCGCGAACACGTCGCCGGTCTTCGCGGGGGGCGTGATCTCGAGGACCTTGGAGCGCGGGGACTGGATCCCCGAGGAGCAGGCGCCGAGGAGGGACAGCGCCAGGGCGGCGATCGCCCGGCGGGCGGCCCTGCGCGCGAGGGAGTCCGATCGCCTGAGGGGATGGTGCAGAGTCGGCTCCATAGGCTCCCGGCGCCCTTTCGAGCTTGCCTGTAGCGGTTTCGGCGGCCGATTGCAACGAGAATCAGGCCGCCGCGGGCGGCGTCCTCGCGCGTCGGAGTCCGGCGGCGAGCCCCGCCAGGGCGACGAGGAGCGCGACCGCGGAGATCCGGACTCCCCAGCGGACCAAGGGGGGGTCGTACACGAAGCGGACCTCGTGGCCCCCGGCCGGGACCCGCACGGCGCGGAAGAGGAAGTCCGCCCTCTCGATCGGGACCTCGGCGCCGTCCACGGTCGCCCTCCAGCCCGGCCACCAGGAGTCGAGGAGCAGGAGCCAGGCGTCGCGGTCCGCGCGGACGCGGAGCCTGAGGTCGGTCGGATCGTCGGCGACCCACTCGACCTCCTGGGTCAGGGGGCCGGCGCCCTCGGGCTCGACTCCCTGCCCGTCCAGGAGCACCTCCCGACGGGGATCGAAGTCCGTCGAGAGCCAGGTCTCGAGGAGCCGCTTGCGATCGGGGATGCGGCGCCCCTGCGGAACGAGGAGGGCTCTCGGGAGCGCGTCCGGGACCTCGTACAGGAGGAAGGGGCAGTTCGTGTCGTTCCGGATCGTCGCGAGGAGGCGCACGCGCGGCTCGTCGATCGGCTCGAGCGCGACGACGTACTTCACTCCGGTGCGGACGTATTCGGTGATCCACGCAGGCCCGACCCCGAGGCGGTGGATCTCCTTGTACAGCTCCCAGAGCGGGACCGGGTAGATGCTGCCGGGGTCGCAGATGTTGCCGTAGCGGAGGCCGTACTCGAGCCCGCAGGAGGCGACGAGTCCCTCCCGGTAGAAGCGGTGCTGGTGCAGCCAGGAGCCTCCCTCGGTGATGCGGAAGCCGAGCCGGGCGGGCGGACGGTACTCCTGCCGGTCGACGCGGGAGACGAAGCGGAACTTCGCCGCGTCGGGCGGCAGGGCGTCGAGGAGGGGAGGCCGTCCGAGGAGGTCCTCGGGGGAGACGAGCCTCATCACGTCGAGGTTGGCGCGGGCCTGATCGAGGGCGAGGAGGACGACGATCGCGAATGCGGCCGCGCGTCGGGCTCGGCGCCCCGCGAGCGCCCACACGGCGGCGAGCAGCAGGGCGAGGTGCAGGAACACGGTGTCCCGCAGGGAGTCGGCGGAGCGCGCGAGGATTCCCTCCGTGGATTTCCAGAGGGGGCTCCCCTTCGGGGCGGTGACGACCCCCGCGGCGGAGGCCCGATCGAGGGCGTACTCGGTGATCGAGCCCTGGAAGGCCAGGGCGCCGATCCCGACGGCGAGGCCCGCCGACGCGAGCACGAGGAGGGCTTTCAGGCGTCGGCGGAGGGAGGCGTCCAGCTCGGCCCAGTGGGCCGCGAGGAGGGCGTCGACGCCCATGCCGGCCAGGATGGCGCCGATCAGGGAGAAGAGCGTGAAGTACTTGATCGAGAAGCGGAAGGCCCGCAGGAAGGGAAGGACGGTCTCGACGGCGCCGTAGACGGGCGTGGCGGTGCCGAGCATGAGGAGGAAAGCGAGGACGGCGAGGACGCCGAGGACCTTGGGCAGGGCGCCTCGGCGCAGGAGGGCTCCGCACGCCCAGAGGCAGAGGGGGATCCAGCCGACGTAGATGGAGAGGAAGTAGGGGAACTGGGAGATCTTCCCTCCGCCCCACTCCTTCCCTCCGAGGTAGGCGACGTCGCCGGCCGGGTTGCCGAGGATCTTCGGGACGAGCATCTCGAGGGTGGTCAGGGCGGTGAGGGAGAAGTGGACGCGCTCCTTCTCGGAGAGCCCCTGTCCGCGGGGGGAGAGGGAGAGCAATTCGCAGGTGGGGAGGACCTGGAACATGGCGAGGAGGGCGGCGAGGACGCCGACAGTGGCGAAGGGCCAAGCGACGCGGAGGAGGCGCCGCCACGGCGGTCCTTCGGCCTCGGCCAGGGCGAGCGTGCCGGCGACGACGAGGGCGAAGAAGAGGGTCTCGACCTCGCCGCCCAGGAGGCCGAGGCAGAGGACGAGTCCGCCGAGGGCCAGGCGGCCGGGCCCGGGGCGCCGTGCGCACGCAACGAGGGAGAGGACGACCCAGGGGGCCCAGGCGGCGGTGATCAGCGAGTTGCAGAAGTGGCCGTCGGAGACCATGAACGAGCCGAGCCCGTAGGAGATGGCGCCCGCGGCGGAGGCGACGGGCGACAGGGAGAGTCGGCGCAGGAGGGCGTACGCGCCGAACGCGGCGAGGTAGTAGTGGAGGATGAGGTGGGCCTTGAACGCGGTCTCGAAGGACAGGAAGCGGTAGAGGAAGGTGGTCGGGTACCACCGCTGCATGAGCAGGGCGTGGAGGGGCTGTCCGAGGAAGAGGAAGGGGTTCCAGAGGGGGGCGATCCCGGCCTCCTCCATCTGTGCGAAGACGAGGCGGTAGGGGCGGTAGGTGAAGTGGTGGTCGTGGAAGGAGAAGACGCGGGAGCTGGAGATGGCGTCGGCGAAGAAGAGGGTGACGGCGGCCGCGATGAACGCGAGGGCGGCGAGGTCCGGGAGCCACGCGCGGATCCGAGCTCGAAACTGTCCGTTGAGCACGCGGTGCGGCCCCGAAAGCGCCTGTCGGTCTGCTTCTAGCAGTTTCGCCGGGCGGCTGCAACCAGATGGTTCGGGGCGCGGATTCTGGTGCGCCTTCCATTCCAAGGTTCGCCTGTGATTTCCAATCGCGCCAATGGCCTCGCGATGGCGCTCCAGGGGCTCGGACGGGCGAGGGGCGGCGCCGTCTCCGTGGAAGTCGCGGCGTCGCGCGTCCGCGCCCTTTCGCCAGGGGATCGGGGCCTCGCAATCGCGGCGGTACGGAGGGTGGCCGAGCAGGCGCATGAGCCGTTCCTGGATGAGATCCCGAGACTCCTGTCGACCGAGCCGTCGAAGCCCGCGAGGTAGTGGTTCAGGCCACGCTGGGGGCATCGTCCGTCGACGCCAGCGTGCCCTGGCGCCACGCGACCCGCGAGGTTGCCCCTACAGGGGCGACGCGCGGGCACGACCGAGGAGCCCCTATTTCAGGCGTCGACGCCGAGGCATGTCGGGGGCGCACCACATTCCCTGGATCCGCCTGATCCACGGCTCGTCACCTTCGATGGACGGAGGCGCCTGCAGCCTGATGCCCCACAGGCCCGAGACGACCGCGCACCGATTGCACTTCCCGAGAACGAGGAGTTCGGTCGCGCGCTCCGCCTCGATGGTCCCCACCTCAGGGATGGCCGCACACGGGTAGCCGATGGCTACGACGATCGCGTAGGTCGTCTCCTCAGGACAACACGCCTTCTGCCGAGCCAGCCGCGTTCCCATCGCCATGTCATCGCCGCCAGGCCGTCCGAGGTAGATGGGGAGCCCGCTTCCATTGCAGGCGCAGTAGACGTACGGCACGCCGGTGTCCCTCGGGGCGCACATCACCCACAGGTCGGTCGCGTTGCAGACGCAGACGAGGTGACCCGCGACGACGGACCTCGCGCGGAGGGAGCCCACGGCGATCTCCGTGAGGTCGTCCTGCCGCGAGGACACATAGAAGCGCAGGGCGGGAAGGCCGCCATCCTGGATCATGTTCAAATTGGGCGACCACCTTGCGGTACATGAACCCGACGCCGTGGCCACCGACCGTGATCATGTCCGAGGCGATGCGCAAGCCTCGGCCCGAGCGAGGGGCCGGATCACCTCGGCCTTCAATCCGAACCGTTTCTTGCTCATCGTGGGAGTCATCTTCCGCTCCTGGGCGCCCGAGGTCAACGCCTCGCCTCGTACTCGGATGTCGCGCGTCCCGTCCTTGCAGCCGACGGACGCGGCGAGGTAGGCTCGCCTGTCATCGGGGCACCTGGCGCGACTGCCCAGCATGCAGGATTGCGGAGGAGAAGGCGGTCAGCATGGTGGTTCGGCTCCTGGCGGCGCTTTGCGCCCTCCTGTCAGTTGGAGGCGCCGCCGGCCTCATCTGGTGCGCGACGGTTTTGATCGCCCACCCTGGCGCCCTGCATGCGCGCGCTCCTCTCCTACAAGGCTACGGGTGCGCTTTCATCGGAGTGCTCGTGCTCGGTCTCGCACTCGGTGGAGTGGTTAGAGACCTCCTGCGCCGGGAGCAGGAGGCACTGGGGAGTGGGCTCGTCGGTCCCGCGAGGGCGTCCTCCGAGAGCGGTCACGCGAGTCTGCCGACCTTGCGGGCGACGGACACAGTGGAGCGAGAACTCGCGGTGGAGAACGTGATTTTGCCCGGCGAGACGCGCTGGGCGATCTACGACCGCCCGACGCGGACGCTCTGGTTCGGCGGTCGGGCGACGAAGACCCACCTCACCGTCGCCGAGGAGTCGGGGCTCCTGAGGAACGATGCCGACTACTACCGCCCTGGGCCCGCGGCCAAGATGTGCGGCGGCTACGTTGTCCGCTCTGCGGATGGCCCTTTCTCCTTCGACGCCTTTTCGGGGACGTTCCCTGGGACGCCCGAGGCCGTCGCCGAGGCGGAGGACGCGCTGCAGGGGTGGTGCCTGTCGAGAGGACTCCGGTGGCATGCTCACAGGGCCGCCGACCGTCTGGGGACCTGATCGGGGGTCGGGTAGCAGGGGTGCAGTTCCGCTCTTCCGCGCGGCTACGACAACACCCTGATCGGGAGGCGCTTGGACGTTGGGTCGATCGTCGCCGTGCAACGGTCGAAGTCCAGCGATAGCCAGCCGGACACCCCCTCACGCGGAAGCAGCCTTGCCCAATCCAACTCGCGGCTGCTGCGGACTCGGCGCCTCACGAAGAGTGTGAAGCTCCACTGCCATTGCGTCCTCGCGCAGATCGCCATCCAGACCTTGCCCTCGATGCGCGGCCGGCCCTCTGAGCGGAGAATCACGGGTATGAACCCGTCGCACCACCAGCGGCGCAGTTCCCTCTCGGGGCGATGCGCTAGCTCCGCGCAGACGCGGAACTCCAGGTGAATCCAGAAGGCAGCTTCGTCCATGGGCGGCCCTCCCAACGCTGCAACTCGAACCGCAATGAGAGCAATACTGGATCGAGACGACGATGAAGCCACCGTCGGTGGCGACGATGCCCCAGGATCGCGACCCCGGGGACCACTCGTGCCGGATGTCGACCGCGCAGGTCGTTGTGTGGCTCGCGAACACGTCGCAGCAGGGACGCCAACGACGGCGCCTGGAGGGAGTCCCCCGCGGCAGATCGACCCGTCCTGGTGTCGCCTCCTCCCAGCCATTCATTCTCTTCGCGTACGGGCTCCTTGCGCGATCCTGTGGCGTATGAACACGTGGCACGGGCGCGGGTTCGCCCGTATCGACGACAACCAGTGGCGGCAACCGTGAAGCGGAGCGAGGCCCGACTACGGAGGAGCGGTCCGCGGGCGGCGACATGGATCTGTTCCTTGAGCCAGCGGATCAAACGGAGCGGTCCGGCTGGAAGCCCACGTTCGAGGGGGCTATCGGCGGCCGAGGGCGCGAAGGACGGTGCCTGGGAACCCGCGCCCGTGGATCGCGGGATTGGTCGCCCCCTCGATCTCGACCTTGTGGCCGCCCTCCAGCAGGCGGAAGCAGTCCGCCCCCACGTGGGCTTCGGCATCGGGCAGCAGCCGCTTCAAGAGGGCCCAGTGGTCGCGCTCGAACGGCTGCATGGCGATGCGGATCCGGCTCGACCATTCCTGGAAGCCTCCGGCGCGGCGCGCCCACCCGTCAGCGATCCCGCCGTACCTGATCGGTAGAGGTCTTTCCCGCCCCTCCCTGAACGCGGGGTTCCCCGACCTCCACGCGGCGAATATGGTCAGGTCGAGCGGATCGAGGTCGCCGACGAAGACGATCTTCGCGCCCATCCTCATGCCCGTCTCCCGCACCCACTCGACGTGCGCCTGTGAGGGGAGCCCGTACCTCTGGACCACCAGGAGCCCTGCTGGGATGGCGGCCTCGGCCCACCCGATCCAGGTCGCCTTGGTGGTGACGAGGATCCGCCGCGGACGGGGGCCGGTCATCCACAAGGTCAGGCTCGGCGACGAGCCCGCGCGGAGGAACTCGCGGTCCTCGAAGTCGCTCGCCCTCGCCCGCCGCAGGAGTCGCGACCACGCCCGAGCCACGGACCGCGAGACCTCGAGCCTGGGACTCACGAATCCCTCCGCCGTTGGCGTCTCTGCTGCCTTCGAATTCTGCCCTGGCGCGCACGGGGCTCGGCCGCGCTCTTCCCTACGGGCACCCACGACTCGTCGTCGAAGATCATCAGCGCGTGGTAGTGCGTCCTGGCCCCGCGAGTCCTCATCCGGTACTCGAACCAGGGGCAGCCGTTTTCGTCGATCCTGCTGATCGTCCGGACGGACCGCGTCCGTATCAGTCGCCGCAGGACTCGCACCGTGAAGGCGTCCCCCGTCCGGCGGTACTGCTCCGCGTCCGCGCGCGGGATCGCGACGATCCGCACCCTGTCGCCGACCCGCAGCCGCCGCCAGTCCGGCAAGTTTGCCTCCAGCCGTCATCGCCCCTTCGAGAGGGCCGCTCGGATCTCCGCGACCATCTGCTGGGCGCCGGGATCGCTCCCCAAGGGGGCAAGGTGTTGCGGGGCGGTCTTCGCGTCGCCCGAAATCGCTGCCTGCCACCCGGCGCTCCGTGGATCCGTTCGCTCCGCGCCCCTGCGGGAGCGGCGGCGGCACTCGCGCTCAAGCCAGGCTGCGTGTTGGGGCGCGGGCGTACGCAGCCGCCGCGCCACGGCGAGGGTCCTCGGAATGGAGCCGAACGCGTAGTAGAGCGCGCGGAGGATCGCCGCCCTCGACAGGCGTGCTTCGCGCGAACGGGGTTCCCGCTGGATCAGGCGGACAGCCCCATCAACGACTCGTCGGCGTGCCTCCTCCCTGCCGTCCGCGAGGTTGGACTGCGCCAGGAACACCTCGGCCTCGACCCTCAACCGCAGGGACGCGGGCGCCCCCGTCCAGCGGACCACCCGCTTCGCGAGGCCGATGAACTTGGCGTCGTTCATCTCCTCCCCGTAGCGGTCGAGCAGCGCGCTGGCAACGCGCGGATTCAGCCTCCGCCGCGAGAGCTCCTCGGTGGAGTGCCTGCGCACCATACACCTGGCGATGAACCCCGTGACTCGGCTGCCGAAGCTGCGGGCGTCGCAGTTGCCCGACGCGCCGTCGACGGGGAAGCTCCCGAGGCGCTCGCCGGCCTCGTCCAGGACCACGACCCAGGGATGCCACTCCCAGCCGCGCGTCGGGCGCGGCTCCGCGGGCCCCTCGCCTCGGCGGAAGAGGCTCACGTCGTGCCGCCGTCGCAGGGCGCGGAAGGCGCGAGATCGAAGCAGGACTGCCTCGACATTCCGAATGCGCCCTCAGCACGCGCCGCAATCGGCGTTGAGGATGTAGACTCGGCCCATGTTCGCGACCTGGATGCGGACGGACACGATGAGGAGGAGAGTCGAACTTCTCCTGGCGATCGCGGCCCTCAGGGGGCATCGGCCAAACCGTAATTCGAGAGGTCGTAGCCCCGGTACCGATACCGCTCGCACTCCGGCCATCGGGCCGTCACCTCGTTCGCGAGCCAGAGGCCACCAAGCGTGATCGACGACTCGTGCGAGGCGTAGATCATCCACTCCATTTCGCTGGACGTCCAGAAACCCTCCTCCCCCGTGTACAGGAACTCCGCGTCCGGCAGGTCGATCTCGTACCCGAATCGGCCCTCGCGCAGCTCCCAGAGGCGGGCAACGCCGTGCCGACCGAGCATGGCACGGATCGCGGGGAGCCGTCCCGGCTCCTCCAAGAAGGCCACGTGGAGCGTGAGGTGCGGGGGCACGCTCCTGAGACCGCAGCTGCCGCCGTACCACTGTCCCCATCGCGCGACGAACCTGACCTCGACGCGTCCGTACTCCGCAGCGGTCAGGCGGCGACGGAACGCGAGCGGCTCCGTCCCCTCTACGTTCGCCGCGGTCAGCGCCCGCGCAAATGCCGAGAACAAGGCGCACTCCGCGCGGGCGGCTTCCAACTCCAACGGGTGCCTCGTCTGCAGATGGGCCCCCGGATCGATGTCGCCGATTTCGGCCAGGATCTCCCTGGCCTCCTCGAACGACGCGAAGTCCGCGGGGATGAACTCCTCGACCTCCTCCAGTACCTTGCCCAGCGCCCGGTAGCGGGGGAACTGCCGACGTGCCTCGTCCGTGTAGTCCCACCCGCCGCTCTCATCACTGAGGGTAGCGAGCCCGCGCCGCTGGAGCGCGTTGTACTCGACCCATGCAGCATGGGCCTGCTCATTGCAGTACCGGCGCAGGGCAGTGTGGAGGGATTCGATTGCGTCCATGTCGAGGCGTCGAGGGTCGCGCGGCGGCGCCAGCGGGAGTCGGACCCTGGTGGCCGTCACGCTGTCGACGTGCCCCGGCCCGCTCTGCCGCCACAGGCTGCCCGAAGGCTACGGCCGCGCACCACCCATGGTCAATGGCGAACCCCGCGTGCCGCGTTGATGCCCGTAGCCATCAGGCCCGATCCCGTTGCGCCAGGTGGCAGTCCTGCGTAGGATGCGCGCGAGGGCGGCAGATGGCGATGCCCCAACGGACACGAAGGAGGCTCGGCTGGACGGCGAAAACCCCGAAGACGAAGCCCCAAGACCGCCGGCACCGGAACGTGTTGCCGCCCGCGCGATGGTCCTGGCCGCGGTCTCCTGCCGCGGGCTCATTGAGCGGGACGCCGCGGACCCTGGCGCTGAGAAGCTGCGGCTGCGCGTGCGGGAGTGGCTCGGGCGCATCGGGGTCGCCGACGAGATGGAGGCGTCCGAGGCCGCGCTCGTGGACCTCCCCCTCGGTCAGCTCGCGGAGAGGGCGCAGATCCACGCCTCGTGGGTCTCGGAGGGGATGGTCGTCCTCGCGTGGGCGCTCGGATACGCGGAGCTGCCGGCGATTCATGTTCAGTGCGACCCGAGCGGGGTCGCCAACGCCATGGGCTTCCTCTGCGACAGGAACGACACCCCCCTCGGCGGGCCCAGGCTTCGCGACCAGTCTGAGGTGGAGCACTGGACGGACACGTACCTGACGCTGCACTGGCGGCTCAGGGAGTTCGGACGGACCCGAGAGCGGCTCGACTTCCCAGCCTTCGTGTCGGCCTGCTCCTGGGGGCCCCTGACGCTGGACGAGTTGGAGATGGTCGACCGGGACCTGGCGATTGCAGGTACTCGGATCGACCGCGTCGAGACCGACACCCTCCAGCGCACCATGAGCATCGCGCAGGAGCGGCACCGCGCCTTCAACTGGCTTCTCGGCTACGATGCCCTCTGGTCGGAGGTGACGACCGACACGTAGCCGAGAGGCAGGCTGCGATCGTCCCGCTGTTTCCGCTGGCGCTCAGCGCTCGACGACGCACAGAATGGCGGCACGCGCGGCAGACGCGAGCGCCGAGGGATGCACGGGCTCGACGCGGACGAGATGCACCTCTGCAACCCGCGCGACCGCGAGGCCGCGCGCGGCGCCGAGGCCGAGGGCATTGCTACGGCGAACCTCACGTCCGTCACGTGCGTGAAGTGCCGGACGCTGCTGCATCGCGCGCGGCGCGAGGTGAGAGGGAGAAGGACATGAGCGAGATCGACGGGGGCAACGAGATCGGGCAGTCGGCGCCGTGCGCACGGGCAATACCCTCTGCGGCGCTTCTTGCCGCCGCCCTCTTCATGGCGACCGCGGACGTCGGGGGGGAGGACCAGCCACCTGAGGCGCGGCCCGTCTCGGAGTGGTGGTTCAAGATCGTGGAAGGCGCATCCGAAAAGCTGCTCATCGGCTGGCTTCGCGAGTCTTGCGAGGAGGCGGAGGAAGGCGGAAGGCGGGTCTACAGAACGGAGCTTGAGGAGGGTTCCACCCGGAACAGGAAGCAGAACTACGCCCCGTCGGCGGCCACGCGGTACAAGGAGTTCGTCGAGA
Source organism: uncultured Planctomycetia bacterium (assembly GCA_964649705.1). Taxonomy (GTDB): domain Bacteria; phylum Planctomycetota; class MHYJ01; order WSZJ01; family CAZYRM01; genus CAZYRM01. The sequence continues at coordinate 42,769 of CAZYRM010000019.1, read as the reverse complement.
CGGCCGAGGGTCGTCCGGTCCGGTTCCGCCTCAAGGAGGGTCAGGGCAAGAAGGGGGAGGGCCTCCTGTACGAGGCGCGCGGAGAGGTGCGGGACGGCTCGATGCAGGTAACGATGTCCTGGGGGACCAAGGACGACGAGCGAGCTTCGTTTCCCGTCCCCGATGACCTGCTCTTCCCGCGCGCGATTCACGGGCAGGTTCGGCAGCTCGACAAGGCCGCGGGAACCAAGCTCACGCACCAGGAGATCACCTACGAGGGAGGCCGGCTCGCGACGCGAACCATGGAGGTTGTTGGCGCGGAGACGGTCGAGTTCGACGGCCGGCCCGTGGGCGTCCTGCGCGTCAGGGAGCGGCTTGAGCCCACCTGGGACTCGCGCGAGGTTCTTTACGATTCCGACGGGGTGCCATTGCGCATCGAGTACGAGCAATACGCCTTCGTTCGTTGCAGTCGCGAGGAGGCACTGGCCTTGCCCGAACGCGAGGAGAAGTGAGGGAGCGGGCTACCGGCGTCGAAGCAGGATGCGAAGGGGGGAGGAAACGATGTTCGGCTGGTTCAAGAAGTGGACCGAGCCCCCGCGCCGCGCCTTGGAAATCGACGTCAGGGATCTGCTCGACTCGCTCCGGAACATCCAACTCCCGGGGACGCGGATCGGGTGGCCGGACGACCCGACGTCCGTGGCCATCTCGGACCCGTCGCGGTTCGTCGGCGACCTCGACGCCGCGCTCGACGCCTTCAGGGAGCTGCGGCCGGACTCCCACTATCTCCTGGACGCGGATCTCAACTCGTACCACAGCGCCCTGTGTATCCGATTTGTGAGGCCCGGCCGCAGCCTGGACCGCAATGGCAAGATGGAACCCGGTCTCGAACAGTCGTTCCAGTCCCTCCAGGCCACGATGGCCCGGGAGGGCGGGAATCTCAACTACTGGGGCGGCAACAACTACTTCGACCTGTCCCTGCCCTTTCGGGGACCGATCAGGGAATCCTCTCCGAAAGTGGATGGCATGGCCTGGGACGCGCGATACCGGACGAGGCTGGAGCGCGCGGCCTGGTCGTCGCTGCGGGATGAGGTGTTTCGCTCCGCCGCCCTCGCGGAGTCGATCGCCGATCGCCTCGTCGAGCACGGCATGCGCAGGGTTCTCATTCCGTCCGTCGGCTGGTGCGTGCATCCCTGGCTCTTCGCTGACCGCGGCCTCTCCGTCGTCGCGACCGACGTGGCTGGCGTCGCGCTGGCCACCGTCTCCGAGCCCCACCGCTGGCCTCGGCTGTACTCGCGCGCGGCCCAGGCGCGGTGGGACATCGCGGAGTCCGCGAGCTACGCCAGCCAGGGCAACCCGGATCGGTTCGACCGCATGCCCGACTTGGAGGACCAAGCCATCAGGGACGCCCTCCGGCGGCGCATCACGTTCGCGCGTGCGGACTGGGCCCGCCTGCCGCTGGAGAGGGGGAGCGCAAATGCAGTCTTCGCGACCAACGCGCTGCCCCGCGAGTCCGCCGACGAACAGGTTGCGGTCCTCAAGGAATGGGTCCGTGTCGTCGCCCCAGGCGGTCTCGCGTTCATCCTTCAGCACAACTTCGGCGAATCGCGGGTCGACGAGTTCCTGCGGATGGCAGGCTGGATCGGAGTTGACATCCTGCGCGGCGAGCGTCCGGGCGGCACCGGCGTCACGGGATTCACGACGTACTACACTTCAGGATGAATGGAGCTGAAGTCCCGAAGAGGTCATCAGCGCAGGACAGTGCGCACGGCGGTCGGTGACGCGAGGATCCAAGCGAGCCGAGCCGAGCCGATCCTGCGGGCGATCCCGGTCAACGATCTCGACCCGCCGAATCCGACGAGCGGAGGCATCAGGCTCGTGTCGTGCCGAGACCCAGGATCCAGCCCTTGCTCGGCATGGACTCATGGCGCCAGGGACCAACCTGAGCCAGCCGCATCCAGACCAGCCAGCATCCAGAGGGTTCCTCCTACGTCGTGAGGTGCGCCTTGCATCCAAAGATGCGCCTTTTGATTCTAGGTGCGCCCTTGAAATCTAGTTGCGCCTTGAAGTCGGGACGGATATCTTGAGAGCGCTATGTCGAGGACACGCGACACGGCTGGGAAGGGCATCAAGCTGCATCCCGTCTCGGGCGAGGCGTGGGAGGACTATCGGACCGGCGACAGCCGATGGATCGTCGGTGTGAAGCGGCGGATTCACAGCGTGCGCGACGTCCTGGCCCTGGTCGTCGAGATGGCGAGGCGGATCGCGTCGGCCCCGCGCTCGCAGCGCGGCTGTCTCGTCCTGGCTGACCCACGGATGTCCCGCGAGCGTCTGACCGAGGAGTGGCGAACGCTCCAGGGCCTTCTCCACCCGGGCGTGGTCAAGCGAATCGCCCTCATGGTCCTGGAGCGGGAAGGGAACTGGTGGCTCCCCGAGGAGGGGCCCATCGCCGCGATTGGAGCCGCGATCCGGCTGAAAGTACCCCCAGACACGACGAGGGAGCGGCCGAGGCATCCCGCCGCGTCGCCGAAGTCGTTCGAGATCTTGAAGGTCCTGACCCACCACTGGCTGCTCCGCCGCGGCCCTACGGCGATTTCGGAGTTGATGCGCATCTCCGGCTGCTCCTACCCGACGGTCGCCAACGCGCTCCGCGAGTGGCAGCGCTCGGAAGACGTGGTTCGCCACTCGAACCGCCGGGTCTCGCTGCGGGGGCTCCCGAACCACGCGTGGGACCAGGCCCTGGCGCTGCTGCAGGCGCTCCGCCGGCCCGTCGCGTTCGGCGCGCGTTCGGAGAGGCCGATTGACCTGCAAGACCTCCTGCGGCGCCTCGAGAGGACAGGCTTGCCCGGCCTCGCGCTCGGCGGGGTGGTGGCGGCGCGACACTGGGACCCCGTATTCGACCTCCACGGGCTCCCGCGCCTGGACCTCTGCCTGCACATCCCCTCCGGCGAGGTCCCTGCCGACCTCCTTGCACCGCTGGACCCGTCGCTGCGCCGAGTCGACGGGCCCGGCGGGGGCGGGCGCATCTTGGTGCATCCGGTCCAGAGGCCCGAGTCTCTGTTCGTGACGCCGAAGGGGTCCGTCATGCCAATCGCCGACCCCGTCGAGACGCTTCTCGACCTCCAGGAGCTCCACCTGACAGCGCAGGCGGACGCGCTGGTCCTCCGATTGACCGGGGAGGAGAAACGATGACGCGGCTGGACCCCGTACGGCTGTTCTCGCGATTGGCTGGAGAACTACCAGCCCGTCTGCGATCGCACGTCGTCGTCGTGGGGAGAGCGCGGGGACGTTTCCGACGGGGGGGAATTACGCCCGAGGCCCTGAGCGGCGAGCACTCCTCCGTCCTTCGGAACCCCATCATCGCGGAGGCCTTTCACCGGGCGGGCTTGATCGAGAAGTGGGGAAGGGGAACGAACCGGGTCGCCAAGATGTGCGAGAGGTCGGGGATTCGTCCGCCCGAGTTCGCGCAGGTGACGGGCTCGGCGGTGGTCACCTTCCGCGTACATGTGGGGTCCACGACCCCGCAAGTCACCGCACAAGTCACCGCACAAGTCACCGCACAAGTCGCGGCGGTGCTGGAGTCGGCGAGGACACCAGCGAGTGCGACCCAGCTTCAACAGGCGACCGGCCTGAAGAGTCGAGTGGACTTCCTGCGCCGATGCCTTCTTCCGTTGATCGACTCCGGTTGGCTGGAGCGCACCATCCCCCACAAGCCACGGAGCCGCCTGCAGAGGTATCGCACGACGACGGCCGGGTTCGCGGCGCTGCGGGCGACTGAGTCGAAGTGACGACGACTTGGCATCCGCGTTCAGCCCAGGTTGGTCGGCTCTGGCGAGCCACACCGCCGACCTCAGGCGGGCACGCTATCTACAGCGTTCGGCGTGACTTCGGGGATATCGGGGCGACTGGATTTGAACCAGCGACCTCTTGGTCCCGAACCAAGCGCTCTAGCCAAGCTGAGCTACGCCCCGTTCCGTTCTGAAAACTGCGGTCGCCGCGAATCGTTCACTCCGCGGCGGCGTCGATTCCCCACCCCTGACGCCCTACCAGCTTCACGAAGGCGCACTGGCACAAGGCCAGCTCCTCCACGCGGTCACCCCGCCTGCGCACCTCCGTCAGCCGCTGCACGTTCTCGCCGCCGACCGGGATCACCAGGATCCCCTCCGGCCCGAGCTGGTCGACCAGCGTCTTCGGCACCTTCGGCGCACCCGCTGTCACCATGATCCGCTCGAACGGCGCCTCGTCCGGCCAGCCGACCGAGCCATCCCCAATCCGATATCGTATGTTCCTGTACCCCAGCCCCTCCAGCCGCGTCTGCGCCGAGGACGAAAGGTCGGCCACCCGCTCGACCGTGTAGACCTCTCGGCACAACTCGGCCAGGATCGCGGCCTGGTAACCGCTCCCCGTCCCGATCTCGAGGACCCGCTCGCTACCCGTCAGCGCCAGCCGCTCCGTCATGTACGCGCACATGTACGGCTGCGAAATCGTCTGCGCGTCGCCGATCGGAAGCGGATGGTCCTCGTGGGCGCGCTCCACGTCCTCCTCGCGGACAAACTCGTGCCGCGGGACCTTGAGGAACGCCTCCAGCACCCGCCGGTCGCGGATCCCGCGCGCGACAAGCTGCTCGCTGACCATCGCCTGACGCGCAGCCGTGTTCACGCCGGACCCCCTCGGGCGAGAGCGCCTATCTTATCGATCGGGGCGAGACATGCAAGGATCCACGCACGACAACGACCCCTGGCGCGTGCCGCGACGCGCAAGCTCCGCGTCGATCCGCGCGAAGACCTCCGACTTCGTCCGCCCCCACCGCGGCGCCGCCACGTAGGGCCCGTCCAGCTCCCCCACCAGCCGCTGGATGCTCACTCGCTCGGGCAGCCTCTCCAGGAAGTCGCAGGCCAGCGCGATGTACTCCTCCAGGTCCATCACCCTGACCTCGCCGCGACGGAACTGGTCCTCCATCGCCGTGCCAGGGCAGACGTACAGGTGGTGCACCTTCACCGAATCGACCCCCATCCGCCCCAACTCCGCCGCCGTCTCCCTCATCCCGTCGGGCGTGTCGCCGGGGAGCCCAAGGATCGTGTGGGCGACCAGCTCGAACCCCCTCCCCGAGGCGCGGCGGACCGCGTCGACGAAGTCCCCCCACGTGTGCACCCGGTTCGTCCGACGGTTCGCCTCGTCGCTCATCGTCTGCGCGCCCATCTCCAGCCAGACGCGCACCCTCGACGTGTAGCCCTGCACCAGGTCCAGCACCGGGTCGGGCACGCAGTCGGGCCTCGTCCCGATCGACAGCCCCACCACCTCGGGGAACGAGAGCGCCTCGTCGTACAGCTCCTTGAGCCGCGGGACGGGGGCGTACGTGTTCGAGCTCGCCTGGAAGTACGCGATGAACCGCTCGAACCCCTTGGGACGGTAGCGCTCGATCCCGCGACGGACCTGCTCCGCAATGGGCGCTCGCTCCACGCGCGCGTTCGGGCTGAAGCTCTTGTTGTCGCAGTACGTGCAGCCGCCGAAGGCCAGCGTGCCGTCCACGTTGGGGCAGGTGAACCCCGCGTCGAGCGGGATCTTCGCCACCTTCCAGGGGAAGAGGCGCTTCAGGTGTTGTGAGAAGGGAGTCCAGCGCATCGTGGGGAGGCGGATGGTACCACACGGGCCGGCCCCGTTCCAGCCAGGCCCCTCCGAAAACCGATGGATCCGGTCTCCGGCTTACCATACAGTAGATACAGGTCCACGGGGGGTCCCACGCGGAGGCTGTCATGCTGCGCTACCTCGCCACTGCCATGGCCAGCCTGCTGGTTCTGGCGCTCCTGCCGAATGCGGCGCCGGCGGACACGGTGCGCCTGAAGACCGGCGGGACGATCGACGGCATCGTCTCCGAGGACGGCAACGATTACGTCATCGAGGTCGCCTTCGGCACGATGCGCGTCGGCAAGGAGCTGGTCGACTCCGTCGAGATGAAGGAGACGCCGCTCGCCGAGCACAAGCGCCAGGCGGCGGCGCTCGCCGACGACGACGCCGACGGCTGGACGAAGCTCGGCCGCTGGGCCCTGCGAAACGACCTCCCGACGCTCGCCGAGGAGGACTTCGTGCGCGCGATCGAGGCGAACCCGGGCCACGAGGCGGCACGGAAGGCCCTCGGGCACGAGCAGATCGACGGGAAGTGGCTCACGCGCGACGAGGCGATGGCGGCCCGCGGGATGATCCAACTCGACGGGAAGTGGGTGAGCAAGGAGGCCGCGGACCTCATGAAGGCGCTCGCCGAGGCGAAGGCGCTCGAGGCCGAGGCGCGCGAGGCGGACGCGCGGGCCCGCGAGGAGGAGGCGCGCGCGGAGCGCGAGGCGCAGCGGGCGGAGCAAGAGGCGCGGCTGGCGGCCCTGCGCGAGCAGGAGGCCCAGCGGCAGGCCTCGCGGAGGCGCTCGTACTACGACGACAGCGGCTTCTACTACGGCGGTTACTACCCCTACCGCAGGAGCATCCTCTACTATCCCGGCACGTACTACTTCCCGTACGGCGGCACCGGAGGCTGCCACGGCGGGACGCCGTACTCCGAGGTCTCCGACGGGCACGCCGTGACGATCGAGCAGTCGGGCGCGAACACGCAGTGGGTACACCACAGCGGAGGGTGCGCCAACGACCAGCACTCCACGATCCACAGCTCCGACGACGGGCACATCGTCGAGGAGCAGATCGTGAACGGGAGGCAGCGGCTCGTGCACAGGACGGCGCCTGGAGCCGATCCCGACATCACACTGCAGCACCGATGAGCGAAGTCGCCGTCGTCGCATCACGAACGACGGCAGGGCTCGATATCTGATATCTGACATCTGAGGTCTGAAATCAGATATCTTCCGGGCTCCCGGCGAGTTCAGCGACTCCACGGCCGCGCACGAACACCCCTTGATGGGGGAACCTATCTGATATCAGACCTCAGATATCAGATGTCAGATATCGACGTCGCCTACTTCGGCTCCTCGTCCTCCCCGTCCTTCGGCTCCTCGCCGTCCTTCGGGGCCTCCTCCTCGCCGTCCTTCGGGGACTCTTTGTCGTCCTTGGGCGCCTCTTCCTTCTTCGTCGCCCTCTCGATCGCCAGCTCCGCCGCCTGCTTCTTCGCCGCCTCGATCGACGCCTTTACCGGCCCGGGCGGCAGCAGGAAGCTCGGCGCCGCCGGTTCCGCGCGGTTCATGCGCCCCAGGAGGCGCCGCAGCAGTCGGCTGTTTCCGTCTCCGCCCTCTTCGTCCGAGGTGACCTGCACATCCCCGATCACGCCCGCGACCTGCCCGTCCGCCGTGAAAACCGGCAGCCCCGCCCCCGCCATGTCGCCGTCCACCAGCCACGCCGCGCGCGGCTTCGCGATCTTCCCCGTCACCTTCGCCTGCACCACGTACGGGGCGTAGTCGTACCCCTTCTTCAGCCGCCCGACCGCGAGCAGCCTCTGCCCCACCGCAAGCTCCGCCGCCCCGTCGAAGCCGACCGACGCGAGCTTCCGGTCGCCCAGCTCCACGATCTGCACGAACGCCAGGCCCAGCTTCGTGTCGGTGGCCGCCAGGAACGCCTCGTACTCCTTCTCCTCCTGCTCGATCACGACCTTGAACTCCGTCGGCGTGACCTTCAGGTCCGCTCCGCCCCCGCCGCCCGCGGAGAGCAGGTCCTTCATTCCGCTCGTGTCGAATGTCGCGTTCGAGATCATGACGAGGCCCGTCTCGTCGACGACCACGCCCTGGACCTCCGTCCGGGATTCGCTGCTCTGGGACTGCCCGCCCATCGTCACGTCGGTCTGCGTGACGACCTTCACGGTCGCGATGCCCGGGGCGACCTTGGCGAGGACCTCGGGCATCCCCGACCCCTCGTCCGCGAGGGACGGCAGGGACAAGAGGAGGGACAGGACGACGAAACGGCGCAGCATGGGGAGGCTCCTTTCAGCCTACTTGGACTCGGTCACGGTCGACCAGTCGGGCTCGACAAAGACGAAATGCGTGCGGTGCTCGCGGCGGACGTAGAGGTCGATGACCTTGGGCCTCCCCGCGTGGACGGCCTCCATCGCCTTCTCGAACGAGGCGACGTCCGTCACCTCGCGTCCGCAGACGCCCAGGAGGAGGTCGCCGACGTGCAGGCCTCCCATGTTCGCCCACCCGCCCATCGGCGCGTCGGCGACCAGGACGCCCTTCGTGCCGGGCTCCCAGCGGTTCTGGATGAGGTCGATGAACGTCAGGTCGCGGACGGTGAAGTCGAGCCCTTCCTGCTCCGACTTCTTCGCGTCCACCACGGCCGCGGGCGTCGGCTCCATCGACACCGCGATCTCGGTCTTCGCGCCGTCGCGGAGCACGGTGAGCTTCGCCTCGTCGCCGGGCGAGAGGTCCTCGACGGCGCGCTTCAGGTCTTCCTCGTCCTGCAGGCGGCTCGCGGTGAGGTCCTCGCCGTTCAGCGCGACCAGGATGTCGCCGGCCTTCAGCCCCGCCTTCGAGGCCGCCGTGCCCGGGAAGACCTCGGTCAGGCGGTACCCCTTCGTCCCGGGGATCCCGAGGGCCTTCGCGATGTCCGCGGTGAGCACCTGGGTCTTCGCGCCGAACCAGGCCTTCGCCAGCTCGCGCCCCGAGGTCTTCTCCTTGTCCTCGGTCGGCTTGATCACGGTCACGAGGTCCTCGTCCTTGCGGCGGAAGGCTACGAGGGCCTCGTCGCCGTCCTTCACCGCGTCGAGGGCCTCGGCGAACGCGGCCAGGTCGGTGACCTTCTTCCCCGCGACCGAGAGGAGGACGTCGCCGGTGTCGAGCTTCGGACGCGCCTCCTCGAAGGCGAGGCCCGGGCGGAGGCCCGTGACGACCACGCCCTCCGTCGACGGGTAGCGTCGCACGAGCGCCATCGGGCCCGTGATCGCCCGCGCCGTGACGCCCATGCGCGCGAACTCACGCTCCTCGCCGAGGAACTTCTCCATGCGCGCGACGGTCGCCTTCGCGACGCCGGGCTCGCCCCCGCGCTCGAACTCGACCGTGATCGTCTTCCCCTGGGGCATGTCCGCGATCCGCTCGTAGAACGGCGGGACCTGCTCGAAGAAGCGGACCTGGACCTGCTCGCGGTCGAGGGTCAGCAGGAGGTCTCCCGGGCGCAGGCCGGCTGCCTCGGCCGGCGATCCGGGCGCCACGGCGGAGACGAGGGCGCCGGTCTCCTTGCCGAGCTTCCCGACCGGCAGGACGGACAGGCCGAGCCAGCCCCGACGGACTTCGCCGTACGTCAGGGCCTGGTTCAGGACCTTCGCGGCGATGTTGGACGGGATGGCGAAGCCGACGCCCGATCCGCCCAGCTCGTTGATCCCGACGACCTCGCCGCGGAGGTTGACGAGGGGACCTCCCGAGTTGCCGGGGAGGATGAGGGCGTCGTGCTGGATCCAGCGGGTGAAGAGCCCCGTCTTCTCGCCCTCCCCCAGGTCCATGTCCTCCATCTCGGTTCCGGTGAAGTCGGTGAAGACGCGCTCGGTGTTGGAGACGATGCCGAGCGTCATGGAGCTGGACAGCGTGAGCGGGTTCCCCATCGCGAGGACGTAGTCGCCGACGGCCAGGGCCGCGGAGTCCCCCACGGTGGCGAACGGCACGGGGATCGTGGGATCGACGCGCTTCTCGAGGAGGAGCTTGAGGACGGACAGGTCGGTCAGGGGGTCGTGCGCGACGACCATGGACTCGATCGTCTCTCCGGTGGGCAGGGTGCAGGTGATCCGCGTCGTGTTCCCCGCGACGTGGAAGTTCGTGAGGACGTGCCCCCCGGGGCTGACGATCACGCCCGAGCCCGCGGCGGGGGCGTGCGTGACCCGGCCGTTCGAGAACTGCTCGACGACCACGGAGATGTTCACGAGGGCGGGATAGACCTTCTCCTTGGCGAAGTCGATGTCGCGGCGGAGCGCGTCGGCCGCCCGGTCCTGGGCGAGGGCGGCGAGGGGCGCGAGGAGGAGAAGGGCGGCGATCCGGCTGAGCATGGCATACCTCCAGGTCGGCTGAAGGAGAGGAGTACGCCCGCCGCGGCCCGGCGTTTGGGGGCGGCGGAAGGCGGGAGAGGATACACGAGGCCTTGGCCGGAAGCAATGGGGTATCTCCGCGCCAGCGCGTGGCCCCTCGGCAGGAGCGCGTCTCGCCAACAAGTCCCAAGACTCAATGACCAACTCTCACCGAAGGTCCAAGATGAAAGGCTGAAGATCCGCCGAGTTCGAGACTTTCGACTTGGCGCTTCCTTGAGAGGTGGTCATTGAGCCTTGAGCCTTGAGCCTTGTGAAGCGGGGCGCATCAATCGTCTCGGTCGCGTCGTGCTACTCATAGACGAGGGAGATGCACCCGCCGTAGAATCCCACTCCCCGCGAATGGAGCCGGCCATGTCCTCGACGACCTTCCGCGGACGCGCTGTCGACCGGGCCCTCCAGCTACTCTGCCTCCTCCTGATCGCCCCGGCCTGGGCGCAGGAGCTTCCCCCGCCCGACGACCTCGAACCGAACGGAGAGGCGTCTGCCGCAACCCCTGTCGAGATCGGCAAGCCCATCCAGGCCACCATCTCCCCCGTCGCGGACCAGGACTGGTTCCGAATCGAGGTCCCCGAGCGTGGTCTCCTCAACATCGTCCTCGACCCGCTCCCGCCGGACCTGACCCCCGTCCTGGTCCTGCACGACGCCGACGGCAAGGAACTGACGCGCGTCCTGGGCGCGTATCCCCGGAGGCTGGAACTGCTGTACGAGGCCGCGGGCCCGCAGGCACTCCTCCTGCTCGTGCTCGACGGGGCCTGGGGCCCCGGGGAGCACGGCTGGGGAGGGGAATGGAACAACCAAGCCAGCGTACACCCCTACACGCTCTCCTCCTCCTTCGTCCCGGCGAAGGACGCGACGGAGCCGAACGACGAGCGCGAGAAGGCCCCCCCGCTGCCGATGGACGCGACCGCGACGGGGACGATCTTCCCGCGGGGGGACGCCGACTTCTTCACCGTGGAGGTGCCCGAGAGGGCGCGCGGGGTCCTTGTGGCTGAACTCATCGTTCCAGACCCCGTGGCGCCGTTCCTGGAGCTCCTCGACGAGGCCGGCAACCGTCTCGCCTCGCGCCAGGCCGGCGCCGGAGGCCGCGTCACGCTCCGGGTCCCCGTCGCCTCGAGCGCGAAGTACACACTCTGCCTCCGCGACGGGCTCGCGGGCCGCGGAGAACACGGCTGGGGCGGCGACTGGGGCAACGCCTCGTCTGTCGAGCCCTGGCGCCTCTCGCTCTCCCTCCTCGACGCGGCCGACGCGAACGAGCCGAACGAGTCCCTCGACCAGACGGCCCCGCTCGCGTGGGGAAAGGAGGTCTCGGGCACGCTCTTCCCGCGCGGCGACGTGGACGCCTTCCGCATCGAGGTCCCGGCGGGCGCGGCCCGGCTCGTCGTCTCGTGGACGGACCTGCCCGCGCACGTCTCTCCCTTCCTCCAGATCCTCGACCCCGATCGGCAGGAATACCGGAGGATCGAGGTCCGCCCGGGGATGCCGGTGCTGCTCGACGAGCCGATCCACCGGCCAGGGACGTGGTTCGTCCAGCTCCAGGACGGCGCCCAGGGATGGGGGGAACAGCACGGCTGGGGCCACGAATGGCGGAACCAGCAGTCCGAGAGGCCCTACCGCCTCCGCGCGGACCTCCTCCCCGTCCGCGACCCCTCCGAGCCGAACGACTCGGTCGAGGCGGCGCGGGACCTCCCGTTCGACGCGCCCGCCGAGGCGACCCTCTGGCCCCCCGGCGACCACGACTACTTCCGCGTCCGCGTGCCCGAGCCCGGCTACGGACGTCTCCGCATCGAGGTGACCGACGTCCCCGAGGCGGTCGCGCCGTTCCTCCGGCTGTACGCCGCCGACGGCAGCGAACTCTCTACGCGCGGCGGAGCCGATGGGCTCGACCTCACGCTGGAGTACGGGCTCCGCGCCGCGGGCGACTTCGTCGTGCTGCTCCAGGACGGCGCGCACGGGCGGGGCGAGCAGCACGGATGGGGACATGAATGGAACAACGCCGGATCGCCAGCGCCGTACCGGATCGAGGCCCGGTTCGAGAGCGACATGGACGCCTCGGAGCCGAACGAGGAGGCCGGCAAGGCGACCCCGCTCCAGCCCTCCCCCGACGGGACGCCCGCGGGACAGGGAGCGATCTGGCCCTGGGGCGACGTGGACTTCTTCTCGGTCGACCTGGAGGCCGGGAAGTGGGAGTGCGAGGGCATCGGGTTCGATCCCTGCCTGTCGCCGTGCCTCATCGTCCAGGGGCCGACGGGGGGCCAGATCGCACGCTGCGAGTCGCCTCCTGTGCCGTCGGATCGCGGCGTCATCGCGCGATTCGAGGCCCCGGAGAAGGGGAGGTACCTGATCGTCGTCCGGGACTGCGGCCAGGGCCGGGGCGAGGGGCACGGATGGGGCCACGAGTGGGGAAACCGGGCCAGCATGGCCATGTACCGCCTGGTCGTGAGACCCTCGACGGATCCGGCGGTCGCCCCGCCCGTGGAGCCCGCGCCTGCCGAGCCTCCGGCCTCCGCGAAACCCGAGGGCGCGATCGCGCTGGACGTTTCCACGGGCGAGGCCGAGGCCGCATGCCCGCTCCCCGCCCCGTCGGTGGAGGCCTGGTTCCGCATCGAGGTCACGCGCCCGGGGCGGCTGCGCGCGAGCCTGGTCCAGGTGCCGGGGTGGATCGACGCGAAGATGGAGCTTCGCGACGAGAAGGCCGAGAAGGTCCTCGTCGCCGCCGACGGATTCGCCCTGCAGGCGACGGGAGGAGAGGAGCGCCTCTTTGCGGACGTCCGCCCGGGGCGCTACCTGCTCCGGGTCTTCGACGCGGAACCCGCCCTGGCCGGCCCCGGAGGGACGGCGCGGATCGCCGTGCGCTTCACCCCGGTCGTCAGCATGACGCCCGCGGATGCGCCCCCGGACATCACCGCCGACGGTCACGCCGAGGAGACGACCTTCCCCGCGGGCGATGAGGACACGTTCGCCTTCGTGGTCGGGAAGTCGGGGACGCTGACGGTCGCCTTGGACAACGTGGACCTGGCGCTCCGCCCCGAGATCTCGGTCGTGCGCGAGGATTCGAATACGCTTCGCGCGCTCTACGTGAACGGCGGCCGGAGCGACTACAACCTGCCCGATCGGATGTGGGCCAACGTCGAGTGGACGCGCGCGACGGCGGACGGCCTCTGCCCGCCGGGGCGCCGCCACCACCTCGGCGACGAGAAGCTGGCGGACTGGCCCGACTGCGAGGGTGAGCGGCGCTCCTTCCCCTTCAGCCTCGACGCCCCGCCCCGCCGCGCCGTCCTCTCCGTGCGAGTCCTGGACCACCATCTCCCGCTGGTCGTCCGCGTGAACGGCCAGGAGGCGGCCCGATTCGTGCCCGGCTCACCCACGGAGATCGAGCTCCCGGCCGGCCTCCTCCGCCAGGGCGAGAACGCCGTGGAGTTCGAGGTCAGCGCCGACGGGGCGAACCGGGATGACCTCCTGCTTCAGGACCTCCGACTCGAGGGGGAGGACGCGCAAGGGGGGCCCCTCGCGATGGACCTCGAGCCGTTCCTACCGTCGCTTCGCGCGAAGGACCTGGCGCGCTTCGACGTGGTCGTCCTGGACGGCCTGACCAGCATCGAGGCATTCGACCTGGACCGCACGGAGACGCAGGCGGAGGTGCTCTCCTATGTAGAGCAGGGCGGTCGGTTCGTGCTCCTGTGTCCGCAGGCGCCGTCGGGCTTCGGGGAGGCCTGCCGACGGCGGGGCGGAGAGTTGATCTCGGCGCCGACCTCCTACGACGATGGAGGGCTCAACGCCCGCAACATGATCGACGGCGGGTACGGCCGAAGCTGGGCGTCCGCGACGAAGGCCCCGTTCCCTCACGAGTTCGTGCTCGCGTTCCCTCGCCGCGCGGCCCGCGTCGTGGACACGGTCGTGCTCTGGGCGGCCGCGTGCGAGCCCGCCCGCCGCCCACGCGAGGTGGAGGTGTCCGTCTCGGACGAGGCGCCAGACGCCGGCTTCCGGTCCGTGGGGCGGTTCTCGGTGGAGACGACCGCGCTGCGCCAGGAGTTCAAGTTCGCGCCCGCGGCGGCGAGGTTCGTGAAGGTCTCAATCCTCTCGAACCAGGGGCACAGCGAGCACACCGAGATGGGCGAGATCGAGGTGCACGGCCCCGGGACCGCGAGGGGCTACTTCGGTCTCTGGCACGTTCCCGGCTGGTCCGACGAGCAGGTCGTCGTGCTGGACCGGGAGGACCCCGTGGCCGGGCAGTTCGCGCAGGGGCCGTGGAACGGCTATGCCGCGTCCGACCAGAACTCCTCCTTCGAAGTCCCGTCGGGTTCGGAGTTCCACATCGTCGCCGCGCCCGCGTCGGACGAGAGGCGCGCGATCACGGCCGTTCGACGGATCGGGAAGGGGCTTCTCGTCCTCGACACCCAGGAGGTGGGCTACCCCGGGAACACCGTGGCCGACTGGCGCATTCCGAACCTGCTGGGTCATCCGAACTTCTGCGTCCTGCGGGCCCGAGGGAGCCTCGTTCCGAGCGGAGGGAACCCGCGGGGCCGCATGGAACGCTTCGAGGTTCCGGTCCGCGACCCGGGTCGGCTCCTCATTCGCGTGCACGATCCCGAGGGCGGCTGGTCCCCGCGGCCCTGGCGCCTGTCGGTCACGGCGCGCGAGCCGTCCGATCCGGGCGAGCCGGACGACCGGCCCGAGCAGGCGCGTCGCATGGAACCCGGCCGGGCCGCGCGCGGCACGATCGAGCCCGCCGGCGATCGCGACTTCTTCCGCGTCCCGGTCTTCCAGCCCTCGCGTCTTCGACTGTGGGTGCGAGGTCCGGGCGAGGCGCTCGACCCGGTCGTGACGCTCTATCGCGCCGACGACATGGCGAGGCCCCTCGTCGTCCTCGACGGGAGCCTGGGGGACGGTCGGGGGTTTGCGGAGTGGGGCGTCCTGGAGGTCCCGGCCGGAGTCCTCCTTGTGGAGGTCCGCGACCGCGACGAGACGGTCCGGTGCGCGGACCCCTACGAGCTCACCGCGGAGGTCGAGCCCCTGTCCGGGGAGCGGCCCTTCGCCGCGTGCGACGAGCTCGGGCGCGCGGCCGCGGCGCGCCCTGGCGAGCAACTCGCCGTCTCGCCTGACCCTCCCGGCGCGCGGACGGTCCTCGAGGTGTCGCCGGAACAGGGCGCGGAGGTGGACGTACGCCTGCTGGACGTCCCGCAGACCGCGGACCCGGTCGTCGAGGTCCTCACGGCGGAGGGGAGACTCCTCACCCCGCTTCGCGTCCTGCACCTGGCCTGCCGGGCCGATTTCCAATTCGAGGACCTCTTCCCCCACTCAGCGCGCTGGACCCGCATCGAGGCCGGCAGCCCCGAGGCTCGCCGGGCCGCGGACCGCCTCGGCGAGTTCGACGTCGTGATCCTGGATGCGCCGCGAACGCTCTCCGACTTCGGCGCCGGGGAGCAGGGGTTCCAGGAGAAGGTCCTGAAGTACGCCGAGGCCGGCGGGAGGTTCGTCATCCTGTCCCCCGAGTTCTCGCTCTCCGAGATCGCCGCCGGGCGCGGAGGGCGCCTCGTGCGCCAGACCAGCCAGTGGGACGATCGGTGGGGCGCGGCGAAGCTGATCGACGGCCTCGCCTGCCCGGGGAACGCCGGGCCGACGGGCTGGTGCTGCGCCTCGGGACAGACGACGAACCAGGAGCTGGTCTTCGAGCTGGGCGGCGAGGGCGAGCGTCTCCTCGATCGGGTCGTGATCTACAACCACGCCCAGGGCGAGGATGAGCGGGCGAAGGACGTGGAGCTCTCGCTCGGCCTCTCCGCGGACGGGCCGTTCGACGACGTGGCGAAGGCGGAGCTGGAACAGCGCGACGGCCCGCAGGAGCTCCGCTTCGCGGCCCGGAAGGCCCGGTTCGTGCGCCTCCTGGTCGTCTCGAACCGCGGGAACGCATCGGAGACGCAGATCGGAGAGGTCGAGGCGTACGGCCCCGAGTCGCCGACCTTCCTCGGGATGTCGTTCCGCCAGGTGTACAACTGGACGAAGGCGGAGGCGCCCGATCCGTCCAACGCCCTCGCGGGCGGCGTGGTCCCCGCGACTCCCGAGCGGCTCGACCGCGTCGCCGCCAGCGTGGCCCTCCTGGGGTTCCGCGAGGCCGGCTTCGCGCCCGTCCTGCTCGTCGCGGGAGAGACGGACGCGGCGATCTCGGTCTCCAAGCCGGTCGGCAAGGGGCTCCTCATCGTCGAGTCGATCCAGGTCGGCTATCCCCCCCACCGCGGTCCCTGCCTCTGGCGCCTCGCCAACCTCCTCGGGCGCGACGACCCCCTGGTGGCGAAGTTCGACGTCACCTGCGGCGCGCGCGGCTCTTCCGAGGCGTTCTCGTTCGTCGCGGACCGGCCTGGGCCGTACTTCCTGATCATCCGGGAAGCGCAGCCGGCAGGAGGACTCGGCGCGATGCGGTTCTCGGCCTCCTACCGCGAGGCCAAGGACCGGTGGTCCGCACCCGCGTTCGCCTCGGTCTGCCCGCCGGACGGAGCGGCCGCGATCGATCCTGCCTCTCCGCTGCGGGTCTCCCTCACCCGGCCCGCCGACCCCGCGTCCGTCGCGGAGGCCCGCTTCGAGGTCGTCAGCTCGACGGGGCAGGCGCCGACGCTCTCCGCGACCTACGACGCCGCGGCGCGGGCCGTGGTCCTGGCCGCCTCGCGCCCGTTCGCGGCCGGAGCGACGGTCTCCGTACGCCATGCCGGCGGACTTCGCGACGACATGGGCCGGGAGTTCCCCGCCGAGTTGACCTGGTCCTTCCAGGTAGCGGCGGAGGCGCGCGTCGACCGCGTGACCGTCACGGTGGAGGCCTCCTCGGCCGTGGTGGGCCCCCGTCCCGTCCGGATCCGCGTCCGGGCCTCGGGGCCGCTGGACGGCCCTCCCGAGGTCTCGCTCGCCCCCGTCGCGGGAGGCGCGCGCGTGCCCGTCCGCCTGACCGAGACCGCGGCGGGGGAGTGGGCGGGAGAGGCGACCGCTCCGCCCGGCGCGGGCGAAGGCCCCGCGATGCTCGCGGTGGTTGCGCGTTCCGCGGATGGGCAGCCCGTCCAGGACGTGCGGGCGACGGCGGTGCGGATCGACCTGACACCTCCCTCTCCCCCGAGGAGCCCGCTGCTCGTCGCCGGTCCCCGTGGACGCGTGGACGCGAGCTTCCCCGCCGCGGCCCCCGGCGAGGGGACCGTGAGGATGCTCCTCCTCCGAGAGGCTCCGGGGGGCCAGCTTGCGGAGGCGGCCGTCCTCGCCGGCCCGGGTCCGGGCACCCTCTCGGACCGTTCGTCGGGCGGCGGACGGGTCGTCTACCGGCTCGCGGCGGAGGACGAGGCGGGAAACCGGTCCCGGCCCTCCGAGCCCGCGGCGATCGAGGTGGCCCCGCCCTCGCTCTCGAAACCGGTGCAGGGCGTCGCGGCCGTCCCGCGGGGGGGATCGGTGGTCGTCACGTGGAACCCGTCCGACGAGGCCGGGGTGGACGGATACTCCGTCTATCGCCGCGCCGACGCGACGTCGTTCGAGCCGCTCGACGTGCCCGCGACCGCGCACCTGGAGCCCGGCCGCGTGACCTGTTCGGACCGGCCGCGCGACGGGCGCTACGTCTACTTCGTCGTGGCCCGCGCTCGAAGCGGCGACACATCCCCCCTCTCCGACCCCGTCGAGGTGCTCCTCGACACCGCGGCCCCGTACGCCGAGATCAAGGCGCAGCCCTGGCGGCGGACACCCGGGCTCGTCGAGCTCGACCTCCGGGTGAACGAGGACCTCGCGCAGCCCCCGTCGCTCCAGCTCGCGCTCGTCGGCAGGGATCCGCTGGTGGTGACGCTGGAGGCGGCCGGCGAACGCACCTTCCGCGGGCGCGTCGAGGTCCCGGCGGACGCCCCGGACGGCGAGGCGCGCTTCGGCTTCCTGGGGATCGACCCGTCCGGCAACCGGGGCGAGTGGATCTCGTCCGGCGCGACCGTCTACGTGGATCAGGACCCTCCGACCGCGGACGTCTACCTCGATCCGCCCCCGCCGCTCCGCGCGGGCGTCCCGGTGCGCCTCGTCCTCATCCTGCACGAGGAGACCGACGGGCCTCCGCAGCTCTCCATCGTCGCGCGGGGCGTCGAGCCCGCCATCGCCCTGACGCCCACGAACGACCCGCGCCGCTTCGAGTCAACGGTCACGCTGCCGGAGGGCGTGGCGGACGGGGTCGCGCGGTTCACGCTCCGCGCGCGCGACGCCTTCGGCCACGAGGGCGGACGGATCGTGCGGCAGGTCGAGGCCGCGATCGGCGACGGACCGGTGCGCTCGCTGTACGAGAGCGCGGACCCGCCCACGGGGGACCTCCAGTGGGAGGAGGGGACGAGGCCGCTGCGGCTCGCGCTCGCGCTCTCGAAGTCCTGCTCCTCGGTCCACCTCGTCCTGAAGACCTCCGACGGGGCGGAGCACGAGGTCGCGATGGAGGGATCGGGGGACCGCTGGCGCGGCAGCCTGTCGATCGCCGACTCGGCGCCGGACGGGCCCGCCTCGTTCCACCTGACGGCCGTCGACCTCACGGGGCAGACCGGCACGCGGTTCACGCGGGGAGAGATGATCATGCTCTCGCGGCGCCCCCCCGGGGCCCCCGTCGCCGTGCGCGCCCGCGCCGTCGCCGCGGGCCAGGTCGAGGTCTCCTGGGAGCCACCCGCCGCGTCGGGCGCGCTGCCCGTGCCCGTGGCCGGCTACTGCGTCCGACGGAAGTCCTCCGACGGGGGCGCCGAGGTCGTCGTCGCGGAGCGGGTGAAGGCGCTCCAGGTCACGGACCCGACGCCCGCGGACGGCGACTGGTCGTACGCCGTGAGCGTGGTCTCCGTCAGCGGCGTGGAGGGGCCCGCCGCGCCCGCCGTGGTCGCGCGCTCCGACCGCGAGCCGCCGGCCCGGCCAGCGAGGCCGAGCGTCGCTCCCTCGGACCGGGGCACCGCGGTCCGCGTGGAGTTCGCGCCGGTGCCCGAGGCCGTCGGGTACCGCCTCCTCCGCGGCACCGACGGATCGGAGCTCGTCGCGTCGGGAGAGGCGGCCGACTCGCCGTTCGTCGATCCGTCCCCCGGCGGCCGGCTCCGCTACGCCGTCGTGGCCCTCGACGCGGCCGGAAACCAGAGTCCGCCCTCCGAAGAGACCGAGATCGACTTCGAGTCGTCGCTCCCCGTAGCGACCGTCGGCTTCGATCCCCCCTCCCCGCTCACCGGCAAGGGCGGAACGGTGTCGCTCGCGACGTCTCACCCGCTCTCGGGGCCCCCGACGCTCGCCCTCGTCGGATCGGACGGGTCCGAGGTCGCGCTGGAGCTCACGGGCGAAGGGGCGGCCTGGACGGGCAAGCTGCCGGCGCTCGACGCCCTGCCCGCGGGCAAGGCCCGGGTGCGCTTCCTCGGGACGGCCCGCGTCGATGGCGCGGAGGTCGAGTCGCAGCTCGTCAAGGGGATGACCGAGGTCGTCGTGGACGCGCGGCCCGCGACGTTCCGCCTCCTGTTCCCCGAAGGCACCCCGAAGAAGGGGGATCGGTGGATGGTGAAGGCCGGCACCTATCGGCTGTCGCTCGTGGCCGACGAGCCGCTCGACGGGCCGCCTCGCCTCCGCTTCTTCCCCTCGGGGAGCACGGAGGGGGTCCCGCTGGAGCTCACCGCCGCCGGGGGCGGATACGAGTGCGCGCTGACCGTCGATGCAAACACGGGCGACGGGGCGGGCCTGTTCGAGGTGGAGTCCACCGACGTCGCCGGCAACGCGGGAGGCTTCCTGGCGGAGGGAAAGGTGGCGTTCGTCCGGACCGCCACGCCGCCGGTCCTGCCCGCCGTCCGCATCGCCACGCTCACGCGGGGCCGCGTCTTCGTCGCGTGGAACCCGCCGGACGACCCGGCGGTCCGTCGGTTCGAGGTCTTCCGGGCGACAGGGGCAGGAGATCGCCCGGACGCCGACCCGGAGAAGCCCGTCTTCGTCGTCGATCGCGCCCTCGGCGTCGAGGACCGCCCCGGAGCCGGCCGCTTCCTCTATTCAGTCCGCGGGGTGGACGACGCGGGGAACCCGGGCCCGCTGTCGGCGTGGGCCGCCGCCGAGTCCGACCTCTCCCCGCCCGCACCGCCGAAGGAAACGAAGGGCGAGGCCCTCAAGAACGGCACGATCCGCCTCGCCTGGGAGCCCCCCGACGGCGAGGCGCCCGCCTTCTACAACGTGTACTTCGGCGAGGGCGACGTCCGCGACCCCGCGAAGGCGCGGCGGATGAACGAGATGTACCCGTTCACCGAGATCTACGGGGCCCCGCCCGAGGACGGGACGTTCACCTTCTTCGTCACGGCCGTGGACGCGAAGCTGAACGAGAGCCCCCCCTCGCCGGGGGTCCTGCTCTCCGTGACGGACCACCCGCCGATCGCGACGGTCCGCGTGTCCGACGCCGAAGGGAAGCGCGTGAACCGCATGAGGGCGACCTCGTACGACATCGAGGTGTCCGCGGATCAGGCCCTCGACGGGCCGCCGGAGCTGGGCGCGACGTTCCAGGACGCGGCCTCGGAGGTGCCCATCGAGCTCGTCGCGGAGGGCGCCGTCTACCGGGGACGCCTGCAGGTCCCCGAGGACGCGCCCGAGGGGGCCGCGTACTTCGCCTTCCGAGGCCGCGACGAACAGGGGAACGAGGGGCGCGAGATCCTCGAGGGCGAGTACTTCGAGGTGGACCGGACGCCTCCGCTCGCGGCGCGCGAGCCCGCCGCCGCGGTCGACTCGACCGATCGGCTGGGCGCGATCGACGTGACCTGGAAGGCCCCCGAGGGGGAGACCCCCCACTTCTACCGCGTGTACCGTCGCGCGGCCGAGGGGACGGAGACGCTCGTCACGACCCTGCGCGTGCGGAAGGTCGACGAGACCTACTCGTGGAAGGACGTGCCGCCGTCGGACGGACGGTACGCGTACCGCATCCAGCCCGTGGACCTCGCGGGCAATGCGGGGCCGATCTCCGATCCGGTCGAGGCGGAGTCCAAGACGCAGGCGCCGAAGGCCGCCATCGAGGTCCGCGCGGCGTTCTCCGCCGGCAGGCCGATCTCGGCGATGGGGCTCGGGGTGGCGGAGGTCGTCCTGGTCGCCTCCGCGCCGCTTAGCGAGGCGCCGAGCCTGTCGCTGGAGGTCGAGGGGAAGGCGACCTCGATCGCGCTCGCGGCCGCGGGGGACGACGGGCGGACGTTCTCGGGCCGCCTGGAGGCGACGGCGGAGACGCCGGAGGGCGATGGGCTCTTCCGCTTCGCGGGCGTCGATCGCGAGGGCCGGGAGGGCTCGTTCATCTCCTCGGGGGCCATGCTCACCATTGACCGCACGCCCGCGGAGGCGGACGTCACGATCGAGGACATGTTCGAGCTCAGGCCGAACCGCTACACGTGCAAGCTCGAGAGGATCCCCGTCCGCGCGGGAGACCGCCGGGTGCGTCTGGCGGCCTCGAAGCCCCTCGCCGCGGCCCCGGAGCTCCTCGCTGCGCCCGAGGGGAGCGAGGCCTGGATCCCGGTGCCGCTCGCGGGCGACGTCCCTGGAACGGGGTTCGCCGGCGTCCTCTCCCTCCCCGCGGCGGGACCGGAGGGGCCGTGGCGGTTCCGCTTCCGAGGTGCGGACCTGATGGGGAACGGGTCGGATCGCATCGCGAAGCCGAAGCGGTCGTTCCGTCTCGAGGAGGTGATGGACCCGACGGCGGCCCCCCGGATCCTCCAGACGTTCGAGACGACGGGGGAGACGTTCGTCGTGGACGTCGCGCCCCCGGAGGCGCCCGAGATGCTGACGGTCGAGCACCTCAAGCTCGGCGTGTTCGCGTTCACGTACAAGCCGCGTGAAGAGCCGCCGATCACCTACAACCTCTACCGGTCGCTCGTGCCGATCCTCTCGACCGCGGGCCTGGACCCGGTGCGAAGGGAGATCCGCGCCGAGACCATCGTCGACGCCCCCCCGGCGGACGGGCGGTACTTCTGGGTGGTGACCTCACTCGACGCGGCGGGAAACGAGAGCGCGCCATCGAACCACCTGTCGGCGATCGTGGACTCGATCAAGCCGGAGCTGAAGATCAAGCCGGTCCCGACCGAAGACTTCGTCGTGATCGACGTCGAGTCCGACCAGGCCGTCGTGACGCTCTACATGCAGTTCCCCGGCGGGCAGAAGCGGGCGGTCCTGGGCGGCGACACGGGGGAGCTCGAGGTGGTGAGGGACGTCGACACCGGCGTCTATCACCACCGGCTCAAGCTGAAGCCCCAGCAGCTCGAGGTCTTCAACGGCAAGGTCGAGATCATCGTCCACTCCCCCGACCCCGCCGGCAACGTCGTGGAGCAGACCGCGGAGATCTCCGTCCAGCCGCTCGACACGGCCACGGGCGCGGTCGTGGAGTCGGTGGACCAGGGAGCGGCGCTCATCATCCCGCCGGGCGCGAAGCCGGTGATCCCCTCCCAGCCCAAGCGGCAGGTCCGGGACCGCGGAAACCTGGTGTTCCTGCGCTACGAGCGCATCCCGCGCGACCCGCGGGCCCCGAAGGAGTCGCCGAAGGACCCGGACCCGCTCCCGCTCGAGCTGGAGATGGTCTCGAAACCGTATCGCGTGGAGATCAACCAGGACGTCGAGGAGCCGATGGAGCTGCGCGCCTCGGCGTCCCAGGCGAAGATGCCCGAGCTCCCGAAGATCGTCTTCTCCGTGTCCGAGCTCGCCGACTTCGGCGACCAGTACACCGACCCGGAGTTCATGAAGAACCGCATCAAGGTCGTGCGCTGGTCCCCGCCGGAGCCGGGCTCGAAGAAGAAGGGGCGCTGGGAGACGGTCCCCGAGATCGAGATCGACCTCGCGAACTGGAAGGTGATCGCGCCCGCGGAGAAGATCACCTCGTACGTCGTGGTGGCGGAGACGACGCCCCCCTCGATCCGTGAGATGGAGCCGTCGCCCGACGCGATCGTCGGATCGCTGCGCCCCGTGATTTCCGCGCGGATCGTGGACAAGGGCACGGGGGTGGCGGTCGGCCCGGAGAACCGGATCAGCCTGAAGCTCGACGGGGAGGTGCTCGAGGCGACGATCGACGACGCCGATCCCACCGAGGTCACCGTCCGCTTCGCGCCCAAGGGCGACCTCGCGCCGGGCGGGCACGTGGTGACGCTCTACGCCGAGGACGTCGTGGAGAACCGCCGCACGGCCTCCTGGCGGTTCACGATCCACACCGATCCGCCGGAGATCCTCGAGGTCTATCCCGAGGAGGGCCGCCCCACCGCCGCCGAGCGGCCGCTCATCGCGGCCCACGCGCTCGACACCGGGGGAGGCATCGATGGGCAGAGGTCGTGGATCCGGCTCGACGGGAGCCCGCTGGCCGCCCGCTGCGACGCGGCCGGCGGCCTCGTGCTCGCCGTCCCCGACTCCCCGATCGAGCCGGGGCCGCACCGGGTGGAGCTCGGCGTGTCGGACCGCTGCGGCGTGACCGCGGTCGTGGAGTGGACCTTCGTCGCGGACCGCGCCGGCCCGCAGGTGACCGCTCTGGCTCCCGCGGCCGACGGGGCCGTCCGCGAGGCGGAGGTCCTGACGGCGCAGCTCCTGGACCGGGAGGCCGGCCTGGACGCGGACTCGGTCTCGCTCGTACTGGACGGTCGCGAGGTCGGCCGCGGGGCGGCCGGGCTCCCGGGGTACGAGTACCGCGCGGACGCCGGGGCGCTCTCCTACCGCCCGGCCCAGCCGATCGCCGAAGGGGCGCACGAGGCCTTGATCCAGGTCCGCGATCGCCTCGGGAACGCAACGCGTTTCCCCTGGCGCTTCACCGTGGACCGCTCACCGCCCGAGCTCCTGGCGCTGGTCGACTGGCGTCCCGATCTGTCGTATCCCCTGCTCGCGGTGCGCGTGGTCGATCGCGGGTGCGGCGCGATCGAAGGGCCTCCGGAGGTCCACGCCGGACGCTCGGCGGTGCCGCCCGAGCGGATCCAGGACGGCGAGGCGGGACGCTACTTCGTCCGTCCCTCCGCGGAGGGCGCCGTGATGGTGCTTGCGCGGGATCGGGCGGGGAACGAGGCGAAGGCGTCGTTCGCCGCCGCCCCATCGGCCCCGGAGATCGAGGCGGCGATGACCGAGGCCGAGGCGCTCCGCGCGGCGGGCAAGCTCGCCGAGGCGGAGAAAGGCCTCCGCGCGCTCCTGGCGGCCCGCCCGCACGAATCCAGGGCGTCGAACCTCCTGGCGATCGTCGTGCATGCCCTCGGACGGAGGGACGAGGCGGTCGCGATCCTGGTCCGGCTCGTGGAGGCCGACCCGCTGGCCAGGATCCCGCGTTACAACCTCGCCCTGGCCCACGAGGCCGCGGGCCGTCGCCGCGAGGCGATCGAGCAGTTCAGGACCTACCTGCGCATCGACTCCGAGGGGGAGTTCGCGGACAAGGCACGGGCGAGGCTGGAGCGACTGACGGCCGGCGATCTCCGGTCTCCGAACGAGTGACGAACCTGGAGCCCAAGGTGAATCCCATCGCCGTCAAGATAAGCCCCGAAGGGGCGTCATGGTCCAGCCCAGGGCGGAGCCCTGGGGGAACCGTCGATGTGTGGAGTCGGAGCCCTGAAGGGGCGACATACAGGCGCAATACCTGTGTATGTCGCCCCTTCGGGGCTCCGGATCGGCTGGAACGACGTTTCCCAGGGCTTCGCCCTGGGCTGGACCATGGCGCCCCTTCGGGGCTGTTCATCAACGTACGTTGCGGTGCTGGGGCGAAACCCGAACCGAAGAGGTGATCCGATGACGAAGCTCGTCGCCGTGCTCCTTTGCCTGGCGCTCGCGGGCTGTGACAGCAAGTCGCCGTCGACCCCGGCCGCGTCGGCCCCCTCGGAGGCCCTCGCGCAGGAGGTGAAGGATCTGCGCGCCGCGGTGGACGCCGTCCGCGAGCGCGCGGATCGCGTTGCCGCCATCGAGAAGGCGATCGAGGAACTTCGGGCCGAGGTCGCGGCGATCGGGAAGGGAAAGCCGGCGGTCGTCCAGCCGACCGGGGCGCAGGGGGCCGACACGGCGTCCTCGGACCTCGATCGCCTCATGGCCGACGTGTCCGCGCTGCAGGCCAGGGTCGAGGAGCTGGCGGCGAAGGTCGAGGCCGCGCAGGAGCCGGATTTCCGGACGAAGTAGCCATGCACACACAACGCACGGGCCCTCTCGCGGTCCTCGCCCTGCTCCTCGCCTCCGCGGCCTGGGCGCAGGACGACCGCGTCTACAAGATCTCCACGACGATCGAGGGACGACCCGGCCACACGCTCTCGAAGCTGGTCATCCACGAGGGCTCGCTCCGCTCGAAGCACGAGGAGTGCGAACGGAAGGTCCTGGAGCTGGAAGGACAGGAGGCCGAGGCGACGGCGCGAACGGACTACGATGCCTGGCTCGACGCCGCGTCGAAGCTCGATCTGGAGCTGCGAGCGAGACGCGAGATCGAGGCGGAGTACTTCGATCTCGTCACGGGCCTGCTGCCCCCGCGGCCCGCGGACCCCGACGGCGCGGCCGTCCAGGCGCTCGACCCGAAACTCCGCGGCGAGATCGTCTCCGCCCTGCAGCGCCGCCTCCTGGACGCCTGGACCGCGCGGGAGGGCGCCGTGGACGCCTTCATGGAGGCCACCGTCCGCGCCGAGGGCGAGGGCTGGCCGGGGACGGCGGCCCTCCTGCGCGGCGTGCAATCCGGCCTCACGGTGACTCCGGGGGGCGGCATCCTCAAGGAGATCGAGGCCGCCGAGCGGGAGCGGACCGACCTCGTGGCCGCCATCGAAGAGGTGGAGCGGGCGCTGCAACGGATCGGGGAAGAGCGGCGGAAGCTCGAGGAGAGCCGCCCGGCGGACGACGCCCAGCACCAGGTCCAGCTCGAGTACCTGCAGAAGTCGATGTCGGAGCAGATGGCCCTGCTCCAGGGCACGCCAGAGAAGCCCGGACTCAAGGTCCGAAAGTCCATGCTGGAGGAGAAGATCGCCGGTCTCCGCCGGGACTACGAGGGCGTCCGACGCGATTCCCTGGCCACCGCCTCGACGGAGCACGCGGGCGGAGAGGGCGCCCGGAGCCTCCTCGCGTGGGGCGTATCGAGCTACGGCAAGCTCGCCTTCGCCCGCCGCACGCTGGCGCGCACGACCATCGAGGTCGAGCACCTCGTCTCGCTCATCCAGACGCTCGCCGCGGCCCGGCGCGAACGCGCCATCGTGGCCCGCCGCCTGGCGGTCCGGGACCCCGACGTGCTGGAGGGCCTCCTGCACGACGAGAAGTCCACGGCCGCGCTGGAGGACATGAACCGCGCCGGCGACGAGCTCCGCGACTCGACGATCGACTGCGGCGTGGCGTCCCTCGTCCGCCGGTCGCTCGCGACGGAGGACTCCCTCCTCGCCCAGAACGAGTACTTCAACGCCCTCGGCACGCTCCTTCGCAAGAAGCAGCTCGTCGCCTCGAACGGCTGGACGCGGGCCTCGCAGGCCTCGGGCAACTTCCTCCGCGGGGTCATGGACCTTGGGATGGGGGCCTGGGACGGCTTCTTCGACGGAATCAAGCAGACCGTAAACCGGCCCCTCGCGTGGACGGGGCTCCAGTGGCGCACGAAGAGCAGGAATACGATCGGGGCGATCGCGAAGGAAAGGCGCAAGTACCGCGACCAGGTCGGCGTGCTGGAGCAGGCGCGGACGATGACCGCCGCCGGGATGTTCAACTTCTTCGACCTGCCGATCAAGTCGACCGTGCCCCTGGCGGGGACATGGACGCCCACCGGGAAGGAAGGAGACGCCCTCAAGCTCCTGCGCCACGACTCGTCGTTCCTCGACTCGACGAACGGAGGGCTCCGTCGCATCGCGGCGTCCTATGACACCACGCTCTTCGAGCGCCTGGAGTCGGAGTACCTCATCGCCTGCGAGCGTGCCGAGCTCACGCTCGAGTCGCTGGAGCGCGCGAGGCTGCGGAACCTGGGACTCGACGAGGAGACGAAGCGCGTCACGCCGGGGATCTTCCTCTCCCCGGGGCGCATCGCCGCGAGCGTCTCGTTCTGGGCCAGCCACAAGAACACGGAGCTCGCCGCGCACATCGGGATGCGCAAGGCGCAGCACGAGGAAATGCTCCAGATGCTCGAAGTCTGGAGGGAGCTGCGGTTCGACCCGGCGGCGTCCGGGAAAAAGGAGCCCGACGCTCTGATCGAGGTCTACAAGCGCCACCTGGCCCTCCTGAACCAGCCCGACTACGCCCGCTTCTGGGACATGGCGCGGGCGGAGCGTTCCGCGGCGCAGGAGGACCTGCTCGTCGTGCTCGCCGCTGAGAGCAAGGCGCGGGGCGACTGGGTCGACCAGCGGGCGCACGCCGCGCGCCTGGACGTCCTCCGCGCCGTGCCCGCGATGCCGCAGATGCTCGCCAGGGCGCTGGTAGAGGACGCCGCCGACCTCGCGTACCAGGGCGACTTTGCGGGGACCTACGCCTGCCTGGTCCAGGCGAACGCGCTGGACTGGAACGTCGTCTCGGCGCAGGGCCTGCGGACCGTGGAGAACGAGCTCGCCAGCATGGAGTCGCGCGAGATCTGGATCGCAAACCTCACGCAGGTCGCGGACACGTCGTTCTACGCGGCGCTGACGGCGTTCTGCTTCCCGCCGACGGGCGTGCCCACGGGTTCGGTGCTGACGGGGATGAAGAAGGCGCTGACCACGACTGCGGGATGGAAGGGGCTGTGCACCTTCGCCGCGCAGCAGGTCAGCCCCTTCGCCATGGTGCTGAACAAGAACACGCTCCTCGGCGGGGAGATCAAGGTCTCGATGTTCGTCCTCAGCCGCGCCGTCGGCGAGGGACTGGCGCGCGAGGCGCTCCGCGACGGCTGCTTCTGCAGCTTCATGGACCCCGAGGTCGCCGACTTCATCGCCGCGTTCCTGGTGGACGGGGCGAGCTGGAAGGCCCAGCGCGCGTTCGAGAAGTCCTTCCTGGGCAGGGCGGCGAAGGAGCTCAAGGACCTGAACGACCAGCTCAAGGAGCGCAAGCGCTACCAGGACGTCCTGGACTACGTGGAGGCGGACTACGCCAAGGCGATCGCCCGGAAGAAGCTCGCGGGGATGACGGACCTCTGGACGCTGGAGAGCCGCGTCGCCGGGCTCAAGGCCGAGATCATGTTCTGGCAGAAGTCCGGCGTCGTCGTGAACGAGGCCAAGGCGAAGAAGTCGATTGCGCTGGTGGTGGACTCCGAACAGACCATCGCCGCCCTGCGAAGTCCGGTCACGATCAAGCGGGTCCAGAGCGTCCTCATGGGCCTTCAGCGCCGCCTCGACTCGCAGGACCCCAAGGTCCGTCACCAGGCGGAGGTCGACCTGTTCCGACGGCTCGAATTCGCGGACCTGGCCCGCCTGAAGCCGCGCCTCGAGCTGATGCTGGGCGCCGAGACCGTCCGCAGGATCGACGAGGCGCGACGGAACATCGTCCAGCATGCCAACGACCACTTCCTCCAGGTGCTGCAGGACCCGGTGGCGAGGCTCCGCGACCCCGCGATGCGGAAGCTGGCCTCGAAGCTGACGCCGGAGCAGCGCGCGGCCATGAAGAAGAATGTCATCGCCATGCTCTACACGGGGTCGGGAGGCAAGCCGCAGGGAAACGAGTACAAGCCCCTGAAGAGCGACCTGGACCTGACCGTCCTCGTGAAGGATCTGGACCAACCGACGCGGGACTTCATGAAGAAGCTCGTCGATCACTGCTTCACGGAATCGACGGAGGTCGGGGCCTTCAAGGGGTTCAAGCCGGAGCACTTCGAGCTGAATTACATGGTGGACGCCCTGGACCTGCTCGCGCCGACGGGCTGGAAGGCGGCCGGGCCGGGGGCGATCATCGACCAGGTGCTGGCCGAGTGCGCGCTCCGGGAACAGGCGGGCGTCGGCGGCGGACAGAAGTTCCTCAAGGAGGTGATCGGCCAGCTCGAGGGGGACCTCACCGCCCTCAGGGCGAACATCCATGACCCCGAGAAGTACGTGATCACGGGCCGCCTGAGGGCGATCTCCTACCTGGCGGGGATCTCGGGCGTCGTCTGCGTTCCGGACCCGGCGACCGGGAAGTTCATCCCGCAGCACGAGGCGACGGGCCCCCTGCGGACCCTCGCGGACCAGCTCTCGGCGCGGGCCTTCGAGAGCGCGCGAATGGAGCGGTGGATGTCCCTCGACATCATGCTGGACGACCTCGGGTTCCTCCGGAAGGCCGAGAAGAAGTACGGGGCACTCGACAAGATGGACCAGAACACGCTGTTCGAGTTCACGGACAAGCTCGACAAGTACGGGATCCGCGTCCTGCTCGGCGGGCTCGCGGGGACGCCCGAGGGACTCGATGCGCTGAACGGGCTCCTGACCCGTCCCGGGGGAGGCGACCACGGCGACTTCTGCGACATCGCGATCCGCCTTTCCGAGAGGCTCAACCTCACGGACGGGGACCGGATGGTGATCGCCGAGTGGAAGGCGCGAAAGCACAACCGCAGGATCCCCGAGATCCTCGCGGAGCGGCTCAAGGGCGCCAATCCGCCGCCCGACGATCCGGGATTCAAGCAGGCCCTGCGGGACCACGTCAACGGGTCGATCAGCCTGGTGGAGAAGCTCGTCGGCCTCGGGCTCGAGACCGGCTGCAAGGAGATTGCGAAGCTCAACGACGACATCGCCAGGGCGCGCGCGGAGAAGGCCCCGAACTCCGAGTACCTGGCGCGGATCTGCGAGCTCAAGCGGGACCGGATCCTCCTCTCCTACGCCGCGGCGTACGACAAGCTCCCCGCCGTGGAGAAGGAGTTCATGAGCGGGGCCCTGAAGAAGGCCGGGCTCGACATCGACCTCTTCGCCCAGGAGGTCGCCGCCGCAAAGCACCCGGCGACGTTCAATCCCAACGAGATCCGCTACGTGCACAAGTTCCTGGAGGAGCGGAAGCGCCGCGAGGATGAGAGGCGAAACGCCCCGAAGGACGGCAAGTAGCGGGGACCTGTCGGAGATCCAGACTTGAATCGGCGATTCCTCACCGGCGCTGTTCTCTGGGCATTCCTATGCGCGGCGGCCCTCGCGACGGACGTGCCGATCGGCGGGAAGACCCAGGTCGTGATCCGCCTCCGGAACCACACGAGCCTCGAGCTGCAGGACCTGCGCCTCACCTTCGCGATGTCGGGGGACTGGCTCGCCATCCAGACCTCCGGCCAGCCCGCGGACCTGGCGGCCGGGGGGGACGCGGCGTACCCGATCGAGCTCGAGACCTTGAAGCAGGCCGAATGGGGGGACCGCGCCCGACTGGAGGTCACCTTCCAGTGCCGGTTCGCCGGCGAGCAGGAGCGCACCTTCCTCGTGACCCACGAGGTCGAGGCCGTCCCCGCCGAGCTGCGTCCGGCAGGGACCGCGCGGGAGATCGACTGGCACATCGTCTCCGCGCGTCCCGGAACCCTGGGCAACAAGGTCCTCCTGACCGTGCGTAACTCGGGCAAGGAGGCCATCCGCGGGTTCGCCCTGTTCGCGACGGCCTCCTCCGAGGAGATCGTTCCGCGGGCCTCCCCGATCACGATGCCCGAGGAGAAGGGTGACCCCAAGATCCCGGCCGAGGGGTCCCTCTCGTACGCCGTGAACTTCGCCGTCGAGGGGACGGCGCGCCCGGGCGGGACGGGCGTCCTCTCGCTCAAGGGCCGCGCCGGCTCGCGCACCGAACCGCTCGTCTACGAGGCCGAGGTCCTCGTCGCCGTGGACGAGGGCGGCGGGGGCGGATCGGGAAACTTCGAGGGCTTCGCGTGCTACAACCTCGCGCCGCCTCCGGGCACGAAGCCCTCCACGAAGGCGGAGGACTGGCTCACCGTGCCGAAGGGGACCGAGCTCAAGGTCTCCCAGGTGTACGAGATGCCGGGCCCGGGGGGGCTGCACAAGCCCGTGGAGCAGTTCGTCGGATACGGCCACGTCCTCGACGGGCGCGGGTACTTCCGACTGAGGATCGACCCCGTGGGCGCGCCGCCGTACCGCCTCAGGCTGGTCGCGGAGACGATGGCCCGTGAGGTGCGCGCCCTCCCGAACGCCATGGAGCCGGAGCGCTACGAGGTCGGCCACGCGCGCGCCGCCGTGTCGCCCACGGGGAGGCGGACCTGGCGCGTGATCTCGCCCGTGTTCCAGGCCGACCGCGAGCCCGCCCAGGCGGGGGCGCGGACGGAGATGCTCCAGCCCGTGCAGGAGAAGAGCCCGTTCATCGCGGGGAAGAGGATCCTCCTTCCGTACTACGGCTACGCGCGCGACGTCGACCCCGAGGGGACGGCCGAGCCGGGGATCCTGATCGACTGGGAGGGGGAGCTCAGCACGGGCGGGCACATCAACTTCTTCATGGGCGAGACCGCCTTCCAGAACTTCACGGACTACTACGGCGACTACGCGAAGGAGCTGGCGGACGCGACGGACATCCCGGGCCTCCTCTGGCACAACCGCCCCGAGCTTCTGCACATCCTCGGGCAGGTCGTGGCGGCGCAGGACTGGGTCCGCGGCGTGCTGCCGGAGAAGGAGGAGATCCCGCCGGCGATCGCCTTCTGGAAACCCGGCCTCTCCCTCTCCCCGGGCGAGACCGGGTACTGGTTGAGAGAGGACGGCCTCTGGCGGCTCGAGGTCAGCGGCGCGGAGGACGACCCGGACGAGGCGGACTCGGACCTGATCACGCGCGGGTACGGC
This sequence comes from uncultured Planctomycetia bacterium, assembly GCA_964649705.1. Taxonomy (GTDB): domain Bacteria; phylum Planctomycetota; class MHYJ01; order WSZJ01; family CAZYRM01; genus CAZYRM01. The sequence goes on along the minus strand of CAZYRM010000019.1, from coordinate 11,206 downwards.
GCCGCGGTCCGACGGATGTGGATCGAGGGCGGGGCCGCCTCCGCAAAGCCCCTGGCGCCGGCGGAGAGGCGCTACCGCTACGATGCGCGCACGACGCCCGAGCGGGCCTTCGCCCTCGGATTCGACACCTTCTTCGCCTGCGCGGTGGCGAGGAAGTCGTGGGTCGAGAATGCGCACGCCTCGGACGAGAAGCTCAAGGGCGATCGGTCGTTCGACGTCGAGGCCCTCCTGGCGAAGCTCCGTGAGGCCGTGCGGCAGGGCGGAACGGAGGCCCTCCTCAAGTCCGACATCGCGAGGCTGCGCGGCCTCGACAACCCGGGCGCCGTGGCCGCGGGGCTCTACCTCGCCTGGCGCAGCGTCGGGGACTCGCTCCTCGCCGAGCTGCTCGCGCCGCCCAGGGAGGGGGAGTCGGCGGAGCTGCGGGGCCTGACGCGCTTTCTGGACCTCGTCGGACGCCGCGCGCCGTCGATCTTCCCGGACCTGGTCCTGCTGGGGCTCGCCCCGCAGGTCGAGCAGGTGCCCAGCGCGGCCCTGGCCGCCGAACGGGTGGCGCCCGCGGATGTGATCGTGACGATCGACGCTCGCGGGATGATCGCCAAGGCCGACATCTCGGCGTTCCTGGTCCTCGGCCAGGGCGTCTCCGTTCCGTTCAAGATGACCAAGGGCGAGGCGGTCGGCGTGGCGACGCCGGGCAGCCTCGGGTCGGACGGGCGCGCCCCCGCCTTCGCCGACGGGCAGCGCGTCACGTGGCAAGTGGCCCTCGTGCTGGGGGAGGCGCCCCCGCTCCCGGGCCCCGCGGGCGGCTTCACCGCCTCCGTCTCCGGCACGACGGTCGGGGCGGCCGGCGGGCAGGTCCCGATCCGCGACCTCGGGGGTCGTCGCGGGCAGCTCACTGTGCCGCCGGGCTCCTTCGACGCGCCGCGGGACCTGTCCGTCGCCCCCCTGGCCCGGGACGGGGACATCGACGGGAAGAAGGTCATGGGCGGAACAGTGTACGACGTGTCGAAGGCCGAGTTCCTGCAAAGCGCCCGCATGCAGCTCGCCTACGACCCGGCGGAGCTGCCGGCCGGGGCGGCGCCGCCCTCCATTCACCGCCAGAACCAGGCGACAGGCGCCTGGGAGAACCTGGGAGGAGACGAGGTCGAACCGGGACTGGTGGAGGCCGTGGTGGACCATGCCAGCCTGTTCGCGCTCCTGGCCGATCCGAGGCTGCCGTCGCCGGAGGCCGTTTCGGACGCGCCCGATCCCTTCCGTCCCGGCCCCGGGTCGATGTTCGAAGTGCGGTTCACGCTGCCCTGCGCCTCGGAGGTCACGTTCGAGGTCGTCGATGCCGAGGGGCGCCTCGTCGCGAGGCCCGCGGACCTCACGCGGCTCCCGGCGGGGCCGGTGCGATTGACGTGGGACGGCAAGGGGGCGAACGGCGAAGAGGTCCCGGACGGCGAATACGGCTACACGATCGGCGCGCGCGATCGCGTCGGGCGCGAGGGGGACCCGGGCTCGGGGCGCGTGACCGTGTACCGCGGCTTCACGGGCGGGGTGCGCGGGAAGGCGCGGGCGGAAGGGGCCCGGCCGCGGGTCCGCTCCCTCGACGGCGCGGCCTTCGCGCTCGCGGGGGACGACGGGAGCTGGTTCCTGTCAGGGCTGCCTCCGGGCGATCGCGCCTTCTCGTTCGAGGCGCGTGGGTACTTCCCCGAGGAGCGGAAGGCGCGGGTCGCCGAGTTCGCCGACGCGGAGCTTCCCGAGGTCGTCCTGACGAACCGCGCGCTCGCCGCGTTCTCGATCGACCCGCCCGTCCTGCGTCCCGGCGAGGAGGGCGCCTCCGAGGCGGGCATCCACCTGCGCTGGGATCGCGCGTGCGAAGCGAGGGTCGAGGTCGTCGACCGACAGGGACGCGCGGTCCGCCTCCTCTTCTCGGGCCGCGTCGCGCCTGGCGATCAGGGCCTGGGCTGGGGCGGCGAGGACGATCGCCGCCGCCCGCTCGCGGGGCTGCACCTCGTGCGCGTGACGGCCGTCGCGGGCGGCGAGCCCGTGCTCCAGGGGGAGGCGAAGGTCCTCGTGGACCGCGGCCTCGTCCGCTTCGCCCGCGCCATCCCGCGGATCTTCTCCCCGGACGGAGACGCCTTCGACGACGCGACCTCCGTCACGCTGGAGCTCTCGGACAACGCGGTCGTCACGGCGACGCTCGTCGACGCCGCGGGGCTGACCGTGCGGGAGCTGCTCCACGAGGAGGCCGTTCCCGCCGGATGGGTCACGCGCGAGTGGGACGGCCGGGACGCGGCCGGCTCCATCCTCGCCGAGGGTACGTACCAGCTCCGCGTCGAGGCCCGCTACGAGACCGGGGAGGCGTCGAAGCCCGCCCGCTCGGAGTGCGTCCTCGACCTCTCGGCCCCGCGGTTCGCCGAGATCGAGCCGGCCAACGGGAGCGCGCTCCCGAACGGCCGGGTGACGGTCCGCGCGAGGCTGGAGCGCGCGGGAGACCTCGATCCCTCGTCGCTGCGAGTGAAGATCGACGAGCTCGCGGCGCCGCCGGACGCCTTCGACCCCGCGACGGGCTGGCTCACGTACACGCCGAAGACCTCGCTCGGGGAGGGGGTCCACATCGCGCTCGTCTACGCGCGGGACCTCGCGGAGAACCTCGCCCTGCCCGAGGCGACCTCGTTCACGGTGAAGCTGGCCGATCCCGACCGCGCCAAGCCGACCGTGGCCTGCACGGGCCCCGGCGAGGACGCGACGGTCTACTCGCCGCGCCCCGCGATCGAGGCGACGCTGCGCGACGACGGGAGCGGGATCGACGCGGACACCGTGACGCTCGCGATCGACGGCGAGGTCGTGGAGAACCGCGTCCGACGGGTGATCCCGGGGCGGAGCGGGAAGTCCTGGGACCAGTGGCAGTACGAGGTGGCCGTGGTCCTCTTCGACCCGCTGGAGGGGAGGCTGCGCTACAACCCGCTCAAGCCGCTCAAGGAGGGACGCCACGTCGTGCGGATCCAGGTGGCGGACCGCCGCGGGAACCTCTCGCTCCCCGCGGAGGAGTCGTTCACGCTCGTCGCGGACACAGTCCCGCCGAGCGTCTCCCTCGGCGAGCCCGCGGCCCGAGCTCGGCTGTTCGCGGAGGAATTCGAGGCGGCCGCGGCGCTCGCCGACGAGGGCGGAAGCGGGATCGACCCCGGGTCGATCTTCCTCGCGCTCGACGGGGTCCGCGTCGAGGCCCCTCCCCCCGTGCAGGGGTGGCTCGAGGTCCCGCTGCGGGCCGAGGACGGCGCGGAGCACATGCTGTCCCTCTCCGTGCGCGACCGCGCGGGGAATGAGGCCTCGTGCGTCGTGATGTTCTCGGTCGCCGTGGACCGGGAGCCTCCGCGCGTGGAGTGCTCGCCTCCCTTCGACGGGGACTCGGCGGTGCACGCGGGCGGGGAGATCCGGGGAGAGGTCTTCGACGACGCCTCGGGCGTAGAGCCGGCTTCCGTTCACCTGCTGCTGGACGGCGCGGCGCTGCCGTTCCAGGTCGAGGGCGGGCGATTCGCGCAGGCCTTGCCGGAGATGGCGCCCGGGGTCCACCGTCTGTCCCTGACGGCGAGCGACCGCGCGGGCAACTGGATGCGGCGGGACTGGGACCTTCGAGTGCGCGCGGTCACGGAGCCGCCGGAGATCCGCGTCGAGTCGCCCGAGGCGCAGCCGCCCGCCGGCGCGCCCCCTCTCCTCGTCGCGACACTCGTGCAGCACGGCGCGGCGATCGACCCCGTGTCGATCCGGGTCCGCATGGACGGGCGCCTCGTCCCGCTGCCGCCGGGCGGGTTCGATCCGGTCTCGGGGAGACTCCGCCTCTACCTCCCCGAGGCGGCCGAGGCGGGGGTGCAGCACGTCGTCACGATCGACGCCGCGGACACGGAGGGGAACTCGGCCACGGCGACCCGCGAGTTCGTGGGGAAGGAGGGAAGGTGAAGGACCGGACGCGGACGACGATTGCACCTCGCGGGCGGCCCGCCGTAGGATACATGTATAGGACTGACTCCCCGCCCCGGAGGACCGAGCCGATGCCTCGCGTGACCCTGCTCCTGATTCTCCTCCTCGTCACCGCGGCGTCCGCCGACACGGTCCGGCTCCGCACGGGAGGGACGATCGAGGGCATCGCCCGGGACACGGGGGAGACGATCGTCGTCGAGACGCAGTACGGCACGATGGAGGTCGGCAAGGAGCTGGTCTCGTCGGTCGAATGGAAGCGCACGCCGATCACGGAGCACAAGGAGCGCGCCTCGCTGCTGCCCGGCACGGACTGGGAAGGGTGGCTGGCCCTGGGGCGGTGGGCGGACGGCCAGGGGCTGGAGGCGCTGGCGAAGGAGGACTACGAGCGCGTCATCGAGATCGACCCCGAGAATCCCTCCGCGCGGGCGGCGTTGGGGCACGAGAAGGTGGGCGGCCGCTGGATGACGCGGGACGAGGCGATGGCGGCGAGGGGGCACGTGCGGTTCGAGGGGGTCTGGATGACGCCCGAGGCGGCCGCGGCCGCGAAGGCGCAGCGGGAGCAGCAGGAGGCGGAGCGGCGGGTGGTCGAGGAGCAGTGGCGCGTGGAGCGGGAGCGCGCGGAGCTGGACGCGGCGATCGCGCGCATGGAGCGGGAGCGCAAGGCGGAGGAGGAGCGGCAGGAGAAGCCCGACGAGACGCCGCAGACAGGGTGGACGATCCTGATCTACGGCGGTCCGGCGCCTGGGCAAGGGATGCAGCGCGGGGTCGCGTCGTACCAGCCGGGCTTCCGCCCGTTCTACCGCACGGAGTACAACTACCGCGGGAGCACGTTCTGGAAGCCGCACCACCTGTCGAAGCCGCCTGCCCGGGGCTCGCAGGTCCCGGGATCGACGCTTCCGGGTCAGGCACCTGCGCCTGAGGCCGGGCAGCCGTCCGAGCCGACGCCTCCCCCGCCTGCGGAGCCGCCTCCCGCGCCGCCGGTCGAACAGCCGCCCCTCGAACAGCCGCCGGTCGAGCAGGCGCCCGTGGAGCAACCGCCGATCGACCCGCAACCGGCGCCCGAGACGCCGCCTCCGCAGGAGGAGCCGCCTCAAGGGGATCCTGGACCCGAACAGCCCTAGGATCGCGCGTCCGCGCGCGAGCGTCCACCCGCCTCCTGGCGCGAGACCATATCTGATATCAGATATTTGATATCAGATATCTGATATGGACGCCCTTCACCGGGTATCCGACCCGTCCCCTCGACCATCCCCGCGGCTCGCCTTCCCCCCTCCGGTCACAGCCGCCCCGACCGGAAGATCATCCACAGCACCCCGACCGACAGGATCGTGGCTCCCATCGCCCCCGCCGTTCCCCACCACTGGATCGTCTTGTCGGCCTGGGCCAGGAGGAGCGCGCTCCCCAGGGCGAGGGCGCCCGTGAGGAAGCTCACCGCAAGGCGGTTCGTCGCGCGCCGCTGGTCGTCGCTGTAGCGCTCGATCTCGTGGATGTGCGTACGGATCGCCAGCTCTCCCCTGGCCAGGCGGTCGAGCGCCCGCCGCGCCGAGCCCGGGAAGTGCGTCAGGAGCTGCCAGTACTCCCCCGCCGCCCCGACCGCCGCGCGCGCGACGAACTTCGGGTCGCGCAGCCGCTTCAGGAAGAAGCGCGTCGCGAACGGGCGGATCACGGCGTACGGGTCGAAATCCGGGTAGAGCATCCGCCCCACCCCGTCGATCGTCGTCAGCGTCCTCAGCATCTGCAGGAGGTCGCTCGGGACGATGATCTCGTACTGCGCGAAGATGTCGAAGAGGTCGTTCAGCACCTCGCCGGGGTCGACCTGCGACAGGGCGATCCCGATGTGCCGGTCCAGGAACTCCTGCCCCTCCCGACGAAGCGTCCGCATGTCCTTCGACTCGTCCAGCACGCCCACGCGAATGAACAGGTCGATCACCTTGTCGATGTCCTTCCGGGTGACGGCCAGGAGGAGATAGAAGACGTCGTCGCGCCGCTCCTCGTCCACCAGCCCCATCGAGCCGTAGTCGAGGAAGCAGACCTTCGGACCCGGCAGGACGAAGATGTTGCCCGGGTGAGGGTCGCCGTGGAAGAAGCCGTGGTCGAAGATCTGCTTGAGGACCGCGCGCATTCCGATCGCCGCGACCTCCTTCCGGTCGTACCCCGCGGCCTCCAGGGCCGCGACGTCGGTCACCTTGATCCCCTTCACGAACTCCATCACGAGCACGTGCCGGGTGACGAGGTCCCAGTGGACCTTGGGAACGTACACCTCGGGGTCGTCCGCGTAATGCTCCGCGAACTTCCGTATGTTGTGCGCCTCGCGGAGGTAGTTCAGCTCCTTCTTGATCGACCTCCCGAACTCCCGAGCGACGCCGACCGGGTTGAACCGGCGGCTCTCGGGGATCTCCGCGTCCAGGTACTTCGCGAGCGCCGCGAGGATGTCGAGGTCGGCTCGGATCGTCGCGTCCAGGTTCGGACGCTGGACCTTGACGGCGACAGGCGTGCCGTCGAGGAGCGTCGCGCGGTGGACCTGGGCGATCGACGCCGCGGCGAGCGGCTGCTCGTCGAAGCTCGCGAAGAACTTCCCGATCGGCGCCTTCAGCTCCTGCTCGACGAGGCGTTTCGCCTCCTCCCCGGAGAAGGGTGGCACGCGGTCCTGGAGCTTCCTCAGCTCGAGGACGACGCTCCACGGGACGAGGTCGGGGCGAGTCGAGAGGACCTGGCCGAGCTTCACGAACGTCGGGCCCAGCTCTTCGAGCGCGAGGCGGATCCGCTCCTCGCGGGACAGGCGGCGGGCCTCGTCCTGCTCCTTCGTCCAGGGGAGCCACGCGCGGAAGGCCTGCCAGCGCGAGACGAGGCCGGCGGTCTGGGCCACGTCGACGAGGCCATGCCCCAGGATGACCGAGAGGATCTGCCTGAAACGGTTCAGGTTCCGGTAGATCTGCGGGGCCTGGAGGACGCGGCGCCAGAACATCTAGCCCCCCCCGCCGCGCTCGAGTCGATCGACGCGGGCCGCGAGGTCGGCCAGATCCTGGCGGGTGGCGAGACCCAGGCGGTCCCTGAGGAGGCCGAGGAGCGGCTCCACGCGCTTCGCGAGGACCTCCCTCCGCTCGGCCAGGGCCGCGCGCGCCTCGGCGACCCAACGCTCGCGTTCCTCGGCCGAGAGCGAACCGGCGACCTCGGCGAGGACGCGGTCCAGCTCCTCGTCGAGGGGTGTGAGCGAGGCCACGATGCCTGCCACGAGCTCGGCGAACCGATCCATAGTGCGTGGCAGTATATCGGGTCGGTGCGCAATGTGAAATGCGAGATGTGAGATGCCCGATGCGAAATCGACGGGCCATTTCACATCGGGCATCCTGCATCCCGCATTTCACATCGCGGTCCCCTCCTTAGCGCTTGACCCGTCCCCCGGCCGGGGCTACATTCCGCCCCGAGATGGCCTCGATGGTGCGCACCTTCATCGCGATCCCCGTATCCGAGGAGACCCGAACGGCCCTCGGACGCCTCGCAGAGGAGGGGAAGCGTGCCGGCGGCGATGTGAAGTGGGTCGACCCCGCCTTGATCCACCTCACCTTGCGATTCCTCGGGGACGTGGAAGAGGCACGGATCCCCGCCGTCGTCGACGCGCTCCAGCTTGCCGGAGGCGCCGCGGTTCCGTTCGAGCTGCGCGTCGCCGGCGTGGGCGCCTTTCCCAACATCCACCGGCCCCGCGTGATCTGGGCCGGCGCGGAGGACAAGGGGAGCGTCCTGCTGGGGCTTGCGGCCACGATCGAGGAGGCCAGCCGGCGCCTCGGCTTCGGCTCGGCCGATCACCCCTTCTCGCCTCACCTGACCCTCGCGCGCGTGAAATCGCCGAAGGGGCTCGAGAGGCTGTCGGGGGTCCTCGAACGCCATGCGGGGGACGAGTTCGGGACGGAGCGCATCGGCGCCTTCCGCCTGATGAAGAGCGACCTGAGGCCGCAGGGGCCCGTGTACACGCCGCTGGCGGAGATCCCGCTGGCGACGGCCTGAGGAGGAGACATGCCGCTGGACGATCGGAAGCAGGAGGCGCTCTCCGCCGCCCTGGCGCAGATCGAGAAGCAGTACGGCAAGGGCTCGATCATGCGCTTCGGGTCGGGGATGAAGCTCGGGATCCCGGGGATCTCGACGGGGAGCCTCTCGCTCGACGTGGCGCTCGGCGGCCAGGGGATCCCTCGGGGGAGGATCGTGGAGGTCTTCGGCCCCGAGTCGAGCGGGAAGACGACGGTCTGCCTGCACGTGGTCGCGAACGCGCAACGCGCGGGGGGCGTGGCGGCCTTCATCGACGCGGAGCACGCGCTCGACCCGGCGTACACGAAGCGGATCGGGGTCGACCTGGACAACCTCCTCCTGTCGCAGCCGGACTACGGGGAGCAGGCGCTCGAGATCGCGGAGTACCTGGTCCGGTCGAACGCGGTGGACGTGATCGTGATCGACAGCGTGGCGGCCCTGGTCCCGAAGGCGGAGCTGGAGGGGGACATGGGCGACCCGCAGATGGGCCTGCAGGCGAGGCTCATGTCGCAGGCGCTCAGGAAGCTGACGGGGGCGATCGCGCGGGCGCAGACCTGCGTCATCTTCACGAACCAGATCCGGGAGAAGATCGGGGTGATGTTCGGGAACCCGGAGACGACCCCGGGAGGGAGGGCGCTCAAGTTCCACGCCTCGGCGCGGATCGACACGCGGAAGATCGGGGTCCTCAAGGAGGGGGAGGAGTCGTACGGCATCCGCTGCCGGGCGACGGTGGTGAAGAACAAGGTGGCGCCTCCGTATGTCCGGGCGGAGTTCGACATCCTGTATAATGGCGGAATCTCCTGGGAGGGGGACCTGCTCGACCTCGGCGTGGACCGCGGGGTCCTGGACAAGAGCGGGACCTGGCTGTCCTGGAAGGGGACCCGACTGGGACAGGGGCGGGAGAAGGCGCGCGATTTCCTGCGCGAAAATGCCGAGATTGCCAAGGGGATCGAGGCTGACATCCGGAAGGCCTGTGGCCTGCCGAACCCGGCCCCCGCGGCGGTGGCCGGCCCGGTTGAGGCAGGCGCCCCGCGAGCTGTCGAGAAGGCACGGACGAAGTAGCTGATGTCGAGCAAGAACGACGAACAATTCGGGGCGTTGGCGGTCCAGGCCAACTACATCTCGAAGGCGGAGCTCAAGGAGGCCCTCGAGGAGCTGAAGAAGCGCGAGGGGAAGGGGGAGCGGACCACCCTGGACCGGGTCCTGGTCGACCTGGGGATGATGCTCGCCGTGCAGATCGAGACGATCCAGGCGAAGCAGAAGCGGCGGGTGGTCTTCTGCCCCGCCTGCGGGATGAAGCTGAACGTCTTCACGTTCAAGGTGGCCCAGCGGATCAAGTGCACGCACTGCCAGCGGAGCCTCGTAGTCCCGCAGATCGGGAAGGACCCGACGATCGCCGCCTCGGGGGTCATGCCCGCGGTCGGGTCGACGAAGGGCACCAGGGACGACGGAGGCGACGACGACGCCACGATCATCAGCGAGGAGGACCTCCTCCTCCTCGACGAGCCCGCGCCCTCGGGCCCCGACGCGCCCACCAGGCGGGGCCCCGGGAAGCCGGGGTCCTCGCGCACGCCGACGCGTCCCTCCATCAAGAAGCCGAAGCGCAACGACGACTAGGCGGCCGATGCGCCGTCGGCGTCATATCGCCCGATCCGATGATCCGGTTCGCCCTTCTGGCGATATGATCCTCTGAACGCGCGGCGGAGGCCGATGGGAGTCGGATCGGCCGCGGCGTCCCTTGTTGCGAGACCCCGCATGTCCAACGCCGAATCCGCCGCCCTCCCGCGCCGAAGCACGCCACTCCTCGTGGCGGGCGTGGTCCTGTTCCTCGCCGCCCTGTCCGGCCTCTTCTACTACAAGTGGGGCGGCTCGCTCCGCACGATCGACAAGGTGCGCGCCGCCGGGCAGTGGACGACATCAGCGGAGGCCCTGACGGCGGGAGGGGTCTGGCGGGGAGTGATCTACTACCTCGGGCGGGTGTGGATCGCCCTGGCGCTCGGGGTCCTGATCGCCGCGACGGTCCGCACGTTCGTCTCGGCGAAGTGGGTGACCGGGTTCCTGGGCCGCGGCGGCACCGCGAAGAGGCAGGTGGCCGGGGGCCTTGCGGGGGCGCCCCTGATGCTCTGCTCCTGCTGCGTGACGCCGATCTTCACGAGCGTCTACGAGCAGGGGGCGAGGCTGGGATCGGCGCTCGCGGTGATGCTTGCCGCCCCGGGCTTCAACGTGGCGGCGCTCGTCCTGACCTTCCTCCTCTTCCCGATCGAGCTGTCGGTCGCGCGGTTGGCGGGGGCGCTCGTCGCGGTGCTCCTCCTCCCCGCGCTCCTGGAGCGGTTCTTCGGGGCGTCGGCCCGCTCCGTGCGCGCGTCGCGCCTGTCGGCGTCGACCGACGAGGAGGACCTGCCGAGGAACGCCCGGGAGTTCGTCGTGCGGTTCGGAAAGAGCCTGATCTACGTGACGGCGGTCACGGTCCCCTTCATCGTGGCGGGGGTGGCGCTCTCGGCGCTGCTGCTGCCGGGACTCGACGGGCTGTCCAGGGGCGGGGCCATCCTCGCGACGCTGGCCGTCGCGGGGCTGGCGGTGCTGATCGCCCTGCCGACGTTTTTCGAGATCCCGCTCGCGCTCCTCCTCCTCGGGGCGGGCCAGCCGGGCGCGGCGGCCGCGATGCTGCTCGCGGGGCCGATCGTCAACCTCCCCTCGCTCTTCGTCCTCGCTCGAGAGACGAACGCGAAGGTCTCCGCGTCGCTCGGCGTGGGGATCTGGCTCATCGCCGTCGCCTGCGGCGTCGCCGTGTCGCTGTAGCCGCGGCATCGAGCGGGCCCGCGAACGCGATCGAGGCCGGCATGTTCACCTCGACGGGCGTGACTCCCAATCGTTGGCGCTCCACCTTGACAGGCCCTGAGTGGTCTGATACCCTCCTCACCCAAGTCCAATCGGCGAAAGAACATGAAGACCGACGAGATCAGGGAGCGCTACCTCAAGTTCTTCGAGAGGAAGGGCCACACCGTCTGGCCGAGCGACTCCCTCGTCCCTGAAAACGACCCCACCCTGCTATTTACCGGCGCGGGGATGAACCAGTTCAAGGACGACTTCCTAGGGAAGGGGAAGCACCCCTTCAAGCGCGCCACCACGTCCCAGAAGTGCGTTCGAACCGGCGACGTCGAGAAGGTCGGCAAGACCAACGCCCACCAGACGTTTTTCGAGATGCTCGGCAACTTCTCCTTCGGCG
>CAZYRM010000018.1:0-63067 GCA_964649705.1 uncultured Planctomycetia bacterium | reverse complement strand
TGGGGGGCTCGACCGGTGGATCCTCGTGCTTGGGCGGGGTGGGGGGCTCGCCCGGTGGATCCTCGTGCTTGGGCGGGGTGGGGGGCTTGGCCGCGGGGTCCTCGTACTTCGGCGTCGACGCGGGGGTCGGCGGGGTGCCCGCTTGCGGGCCGGCGGGTTGCGCCTTCCCCTGGAGTCCCCGGGCGAACCAGCCGCCCGCGGCGGCGAGCGCGCAGAAGAGGATCGTGAGCAGCACCCGTTTCACGCCGCTCGGTGGCGGTTCTTCGGCCCGCTTCCACTGCGGCTTGGCCTCCTCGTGCGGGGTCGCGTGCAGGGCCGAGGCCGCCGGCATCTGTGCTGTGGAGCGTCTCCTCGGCGGCGGAGGAGGGGGCTCTTCTTCTTCCGCTTCCTGCTCCTCGGTCTCCTCCGGCTCCTCTTCGGTCTCCTCCTCGGGTTCCTCTTCTTCCCGATCGATGTCCTCGCGCCGAACGTACACCTCGGCGCGGGTCTTCTTGGAGGGGACCGGCTCGGACTCCTCGGTGGGGGAGTCTCCGGAGGGGACGACGAACATCTCGTGGCAGGTCGGACAGAGCCCCTTCCTCCCGGCGAGATTGTCGGAGATGAGGAACTTCCTGTCGCAGGACTTGCAGGAGAAGGCGATCACGGGTGAACCTCGGGCCGACATCATTCTAGGGAATGCCGCGCTCCGCTGCAAATCGCGAACGTCCTCCGTCTTCCCGTGCCCCGTCCCCATCCCCGTACCCGTGCCCGTCCCCGTGCCCGTCCCCGTGCCCCGTCCCCATCCCCGTGCCCGTCCCCGTGCCCGTACTCGCTCCCGCTCCCGCGACCCGTGTCCGCGCCCGTCCGCGGAAGCCGCAGTGTCACTGTGAGTGAGTGTCGCGTCTCACTCTGAATGAGACTGGCGTCTCAGGGCTGGGGCGTTGGCTCTCTGTCGAGCCAGCCTCCGAGCCTCGGTCCGCCGGCTACGAGAGAGGGACGCGCGAGAGGGCGGAGATCGCCTCGCCTTGGAGCGTGGCCACGCGACGGATCCCATCCGCCGAGAGCCCGCCATCGACGAGCATGCGGAGCGCGTCGGCCTGCGCGCGGAAGGCGCGCTCGGCCTCCTCCATCGGCGCCCCAAGGGAGGGGACCGTGGCGCGGGCCCAGGCGCAGAACCGCGCAGCCGCGTCGCGGGCGGAGGCCCACCAGCCGGGACGGCCCACTCTCTTCATCCCCCGCTCGACGTCGCCGGCCCACTCGTAGAACGCGCCGGGGCCGTGGCGGATCTTCTCGAGAGGGGCGGGCATGTCGGCGCCCATCCTCTCGCCCCTGAGATAGAGGAGGGCGTCGGACACGGTCTCGGCGATGAGCTTCGCGGCCGTCCAGTTCGAGTCGGGGCCGTCGAAGGTGAACACGTGCACCCACTCGGTGCCGTCGATGTTCCCAAGCCCGTGGGCCGGAGTGCGGAACCTGCCGGCGCCGGCGTGGAGGACGAGGTACTCAGTCGTGGCGGGGTCGACGCCTTCGAGGAGGCCCCAGCAGAACGCCTGAATCCCCGAGTCGCGCTGCTCGCGGCTCATCGGGGTCCACACGACTGCGGGGACGCCCCGCTCGACCGAGCGCTGGACGAGGTCCCACGCGCGGTCGAGCGCTTCCCTGCGCTTTTCGGGGGAAGGGGAGGGGTTGATGGCCAGGTTCTTCCCGACGTAGTCCACGACCTGGGGGCGCAGTCCGATCCGCCCGACGACCGGACCGCTCCAGCTCCACTCGCAGGCGCAGCCGGCCCAGAGCTCGCCGCCCCCGAGGGCGTAAGAGGACTCGAAGGCGTGGCCGAAGAACGCCGCCAGCAGCGGCGCGTCCCACTCGCGGCCGGCCCGCGTCGCGCAGGCCTGCACGCAGGACAGCAGGCCGCTCATGGAGTTCCCGAGCCTGACGTCCGCGATGAGCGTGGCCATGCGTCCTCAATACTCGGTGCGGGCTACTTAGTGGATGAGGCGAATGGCGAAGGGGTACCGGTACCGGATCCCCTTGTTCGCGTTCACGGCCGCGATGATCGTGTAGACGATGCTGGCGATCGCGACCAGGGGGACCAGGACGAGCCCGACCACCACGAAGATCAGGATGATGCTCACGACAAGGGCGATCGCGATCGTGATCTGGAAGTTGATCGCCTCCTTTCCCTGGTCGTCAACGAACGGCATCTGGTCCTTCTTGATCAGCCACAGGACGAGGGGACCGAGGATTCCGCCGAAGGGGACGACGTACCCGGAGAACGCGAGCAGATGGCAGAGCATCCCCATGGTTCGCGCTTCCGGATTGGACTCGAACTCAGGTGTCGCGGGGACCGGGGTGGCGCCGGGGCCATCCATGGGACACCTCCTCTGCGAGTGGTCGGCGGGAAGGGGAGCCTATCCGACATCGACGTGCCTGTCACGAACTCGTGTCGGGCGGTCGTGCTCGCGTCCCGCTTCCGCTTCTTGAACCGGCGCGGTCGGCATGCTACATGCCCCCTCCATGGCCCTCCGCCCGATCGAGCGCTGGATCCCCGTCCTTGGTGTCGTCCTCCTCCTCGCGGGGGCGGGCGCCGTCGCCGCAGGGCTCCTCGCAGACCCCGCGTCGATCTCCAGCCTCCTCTTCGGCACTCGCCTCCGCCTCGACCCGTCCCAGGCCGCGCAGATCGCCTTCGTCAAGGACCAGATCTGGATCACCGGCGTCGCCGGCGCCGTCGCGGGGCTCCTCCTCCTCCTCGCCGGCCGCCGACTCGCCGCGCTGCTTCGAGAGGGCGCCGCGTCGCCTCCCCCCGCCGGCCGCGCGTACGGCCACCTGTTCCTCGTCAGCGCGCTCGCCCTCTTCTTCGAGGTCGTCTTCGTCCGCTGGATCTCCACCGAGGTCCGCATCTTTGCCTTCTTCAAGAACATCCCCCTCATCGCCGCCTACCTCGGCTTCGGGATCGGCTGCCTCAAGGGAGAGGCCCGATCGCGCCTCGAGGTCCTCTTCGTCCCCGCCCTCGCGGCGTTTCTCCTGTTCGTCGGGCTCGGCTCCGACACGTACCTGCGCGTCGTCTCGTTCGCGGGGGCCACGGTCGGAAGCGGCGAGCTCCTCCTCTGGGGCCACAGGTTCCTCGATGCGTGGCTCCCGCTGGCCGCCGTCGTCTTCTACGGAGGCCTCGCGGTCCTCTTCGCGCTCCAGGTGCTGCTCTTCCTGCCGCTCGGGCAGATGGTCGGCCGGGCCTTCACGGGCCTCCCACGCATCCCCGCCTACTCCGTGAACATCGCGGGCTCCCTCGTCGGGATCGGCGCCTACACCGCTCTCTCCCAGCTCCGCGCCGGCCCGCAGGTCTGGTTCCTCCTCGGGTGCCTCCCCGTCCTCTGGATCGTCCGCGACCGGAGGCGCGAGCTGGCCGTGTCCGCCGCCCTCCTCGCCGCCGCCCTCGCGATGCAGGGGCGCACGATGCTCCCGAGGACGTGGTCCTCCTACAACCGAATCAGCGTCCACGACTCCTACCTATGGAAGTGCCCCGACGGGAAAGGGAAGACGTTCCCCGAGACCGAGGCCGACCTCGGCGACGGGGCCGGGTGGGTCCATGTCGGGAAGAGGCTCGACGTCGGGGACCTCTTCTACATGGACATCAACGACATGTCCGAGGGGTTCCTCGCGAAGTCCCCGCTGCTCTACGGAGACCTCAAGCTCTACAGCTACAACCTCCCGTACACGCTCCTCAAGCCGAGGAGCGTCTGCGTGGTCGGGTCGGGGGGAGGGAACGACGTCGCGGCGGCGCTCCGCGCGGGCGTGGAGGAAGTCGTCGCCGTCGAGATCGACGCCGCGATCGCCGAGGAGGGGGACCGGAGGCACCCCGAGCGGCCCTACGGGGACAAGCGCGTCACGCTCGTCATCGATGACGCGCGGCACTTCTTCAACACCACCGATCGGAAGTTCGACCTGGTCGTCTTCGGCCTGCTCGACAGCCACTCCCTCTTCTCGACGTTCAGCTCCGTGCGGCTGGACAACTACGTCTATACGAAGGAGGCCTTCGAGCGCACCCGCGCGATCCTCGCGCCGGGCGGGTCGGTCGCGTGCTGCTTCGCCGTGGGGCAGCCGTGGATCCAGGAGCGATTCGCGGGGATGTTCGAGGAGGTGTTCGGGAGGCCCCCGCTCGTGATCCACACGGGGCGGGGCGTGACGTTCCTCACCGGGCTGAGGGACGACTACGGGGCGCTCGCGAGGGCGGTGGGCGTGAGGGTGCCCGTGATGGACGCGACGCCGTCGGGGATTCCTCCCGCCACCGACGACTGGCCGTTCATGTACCAGAAGGACCGGAGCCTCCCAGGGACCTACGTGTGGGGGCTTCTCGTGATGCTCGGGATCGGCGTGGGGTGGGTCTGGCTTCTGCTGCCCGCGGGGGAGCGGTCGGGGAGGGGACAGGGGCAGTTCTTCTGGCTCGGCGTGTCGTTCCTGCTGGTGGAGGTGAAGGGGATCTCGCAGCTCGCGCTCGTGTGGGGCTCGACGTGGCGCGTGACGGCGATCGTGCTCGGGGCGATCATGGCGCTGATCCTGGCGGCGAACCTGATCGTCGCTCGGCGGGAGGGGAGGGGCACGGCGCTCTGCTACGTGCTGCTCCTGGCGTCGCTGCTGGGCTCCTGGCTGTTTCCGCTGGGCAAGGTGACGGGCGGGGGGTTTTGGGTGGGGCAGGTGCTTCCGACGCTCGTGCTGCTGCTCCCCGTCTTCTTCGCGGCGATGATCTTCGCGACGGCGTTCCGCGGGGCGGAGAAGGCGGGCGTCGCGCTGGGCTGGAACCTCATGGGGGGCGTGGCGGGGGGATTCCTGGAGTACATGTCGGTCGTGACGGGGTTCGGAGCGCTGGCGCTGGTGGCGATGGGGACCTACGCGGCGAGCTGGGCGTGCGCGCGGGGGTGGCAGAGCGAGACGCAGGCGTCGTGAGCGGGTCCGTCCGCTCTTTTACCACGGAGCCACTGAGGACACGGAGGTGTCCGCGGACGTGCCTGCGGGGATCAGTTACTCGCGGCCGCGGTCGCCCGAGGAGAAGGGCTGCGCCGCGCCGCGGCGCGGCGCAGCGAGCGGTGGGGCCGCGGCATGGGGGACAGAGGGTGAGGGTCTCGATGCCTGGTCGGGAGAAGAAGGAGTAGGGGACTCACCTGGCCTGCCGTCGGAATCCTCCCCTCTGTCCCCCCATGCCTCGCCCCACCGCTCCCCTGCCCTTCGGGCAGGGCCTTCTCCTCGGGCGCCGCGGCCGCCGCGTTGTCCGAGCACGATGGGACGGTCGACATCGTCTCCGTGCCCTCCGTCCCTCAGTGGTGAACCTGCCGCCTGCGCCACGGTTGCGCCCCGCATCCGCTACTCGCCGCCGTCCAGCTCGGCGATCCACCCCTCGACCGTCTTGCGGTACGCCCAGTCCGACGGCGCCACCTCGAGGCACGTCTTGAAATACGACCGCGCCGCCTCGGGGTCCCCCTTGTCGCGCCGCGCGCGCCCCAGGTTCGCCCAGGCCTCCGGCATCCGAGGGCTCCGGCGGATCGCCTCGCCGTAGTCCGCGATCGCGCGGTCATAGTCCTTCGCCTCGTGCCACGCGCGGCCCCGGTTGTGGTACGCGACCGCGCTCTTCGGCTCCTGGCGAAGCACCTCGCCGTAGTCGTCGATCGCCCCCGCGAAGTCTCCCTTCGCCATGCGCGCGGCCGCGCGGATCGTGAACGGCAGGGTCCCCTCGGCCCCGAGACGGATCGCCGCGTCGCAGTCCGCGGCCGCGCCGTCGTGCTCCTTCATCGCGCTCCGCACCGCAGCCCGACGCAGGTAGCCCGAGGCCTCCTCGGGCATGAGCTCGATCGCCTTCGATGCGTCCGTCGCCGCTCCGGCGAGGTCCCCCTTCCCCAGCTTCTCGGCGCTCCGCTCGCACAGCGCCTTCGCCTCCGTTCCCCGCGCCGTCGCGGCCCTCCCCTCGTCCTCCTGCGCGCGCTCAGGGTCGCCCAGGCCCCTCCAGACCGCGGCCCGCCCCGAGAGCGCCTCCAGGTCGTCGGGCCTTGTGCCGAGGACCGCGTCCAGGTCCTCCAGCGCGCCCGTCCAGTCCCCCCGGGCGACCCGAAGCAGCCCGCG
Organism: uncultured Planctomycetia bacterium; assembly: GCA_964649705.1. Lineage (GTDB taxonomy): Bacteria > Planctomycetota > MHYJ01 > WSZJ01 > CAZYRM01 > CAZYRM01. The sequence goes on along the minus strand of CAZYRM010000018.1, from coordinate 56,983 downwards.
CTCGCGCCGCGAGACCAGGCGGTTCGGCTGGATCGCGAGCGCCTTGCCGATCGCCTCCTCCGCCGCCTCGAGGTCGCCCGACGCGCGAGACAGCGCCGCGATCCGCTCCCACGCCATCACGTTCTTCGGCTCTACCGTCACCACCTCGCGGAAGTCCTCGATCGCCCCCTCCGCGTCGCCCGCGGCGTCCCTCGCCGCGGCCCGCCCCGACCGCGCGGGGAATGACCGGGGCTGCGCCTCGACCGCCGCGTCGAAGTCCACGAGGGCCGCGGCGTACGACTCCCGCGAGGCCTCCCCGAAGCGCTCCTGGAGCTTCGCGAGCCCCAGCCAGCCCGTCGCGCGGCTCATCCGGGCCATCGAGTTCCCCGGCGCGTTCTCCAGCACCACCGTGAGGTCGCGAATGCCGTCGCGGTACTGCGCCCTCGTGTCCTTCCCCTGCTCCGCCGCGAGGGCCGCCTGCAGGATCGACATGTGCCCGCGCATCTCTGGATTCCCCGCCAGCTCCGGGGCGTCCTGCACCAACGCCAGCATCTCCCCGAGCTCCTTCACGTCGTTCGGGTCGAGCGTCCCGCCCTTGCCGACGCGCGCGAGTCGGAGCGTCCGGATGGCGGCGCGGACCCCGTCGACCGTCTCGTCCTCCGGCCAGGTCGTCTCCACCTCGTCGAGGTCGCGCATCGCCCCGTCGTACTCCTCGCGCTCCGCCCTCGCCAGCGCGCGCAGGAACAGGAACCGCACGCGGAACGCCTTCAGGTCGGGCGACTCGATCGCGCGCGAAAGGGGCGCCTCGGCGGCCGCCGTCTCCCCGGAGACGGTCGCGTCGATCCCCTGGAACGCCGCGCGGAAGTCCTGCGCCCCCTCGGCTCCCCAGACGCGCGCCTTCTCGCCGCGGTCGATGAGGGCACGCACCTGCTGGCGGATCGCCTCCAGATCGGGAGACGATGCCTGCCCCCCGAGCTTCAGGCGGGACATCGATCCCTTCATCAGGTACTCGTCGGAGAGGAACATCGCCTCGATGAAGGAGCCGTACGGGACGTCGGCGTCGAGCGCGGCCGCCTCCTGGACCTCCTTGAGCGCGTCCTCCTCGGCGCCGTCGAGGAAGAACGCCCACGCGAGGAAGGCGCGCATCGTGGCCTGCGATGTCGGGTCGTCGGGCGTCTCGTCCGCGAAGGCGTCCACCGACACCCACTGGCGTTCGACCTCCGCGTCGATCTCCTCGTCCGTCATCTTGAACGAGTGCGTCGCGCGCTCGATGCCGAGGATGGCGTCGTGGATCCTCGCCCATCGGGAGAGGACGGCGGAGACGAGCTGCGACTTCCTGAGGACCTCCTCGGCCGCCGCGGCCTCCCGTGCCGCGCGGTCGCGCTCCTCGCGCATGGTCCGCTCGCTCGCGGCGATGACCGCCTCCGCGCGCGCCAGGGCCGCTCGCGCGTCGCGGTTTTCAGGGTCCGCCTGGACGGCGTCCAGGAGGGCGTCCCGCGAGTGGGAGAAGATCGCGAGGCGCACCGACTCATCGATCGGGGCGTTCGCGCACCCCCAGATGTTCTCCTCGGCCTGGTGCGCATCGGAAAGGGCCCGGGCGACCCGGCGAGCCGTTTCAGCCCGACGGACGGCGAACCAGAGTCCGATCGAGACGACTGCCAGGAGCGCCACGATCACCGCAATGGCGACGGATGGACGTCGCTTCAGGCGGAACGCGAAGCGGCTGATCCGCGAGACCGGCCGCGCGTCGATCGGCTCTCCGTCGAGGAACCTCCCCAGGTCCTCCGCGAGTGCCAGCGCCGACCCGTACCGGCGCTCGGGCTCCTTCTCGAGGCACTTCAGCACGATCGTCTCGACGTCCGCGGGCAGCGTCGGACAGAGCCCCCGCGGCGGGTCGGGAGGCTTCTGGAGCACGGAGACGAACACGGCGAAGTCGTTGTCGCCGGTGAACGGCGGGCGGCCCGTGAGCAGCTCGTAGAGCGTCGCGCCGACCGAGTAGACGTCGCTGCGCGGGCCGATCCGCTCGATCTCGCCGTTGAGCTGCTCGGGGGCGGCGTACGCGGGCGTCCCGAGGCCGACGCCCTGGACGGTCGTGCCGGGGACCTGGAGGATCTTGGCCAGGCCGAAGTCGACGATGCGCGGCTCCCCCCCGGCGTCGAGGAGGATGTTCGCGGGCTTGACGTCGCGGTGGAGCACGCCCTGGGAGTGGGCGTAGTCGAGGGCGAGGGCGACCTGCCTCGCGAGGGCCACGGCGCGCTGGACGGTGAGGGGGCCGCGCCGCACCAGATTCGAGACGGGCTCCCCTTCCACTACATCCATGGTGAAGTAGTGGAGGGAGCCCTCGACGCCGGCCTCGTAGACCTGGACGATGTGAGGGTGCTGGAGGCGGGCGGCGGAGCGGGCCTCCTGGACGAAGCGGTGGAGGAGCTCGGGGGAACCCTCGCGGCCGGCGATCATGACCTTCAGGGCGACGCGCCGGTCGAGGCGGACCTGCCTGGCCTCGTAGACGATCCCCATCCCGCCGCGACCGAGCTCGCGGAGGATCTCGTACCCTTCCGGGGCGACGGGAGGCTGATCCACGCAGGCGGACCTGAAAGGGGCAACCGGCCCATTCTGGGGGCTTCCGTCCGTCGCGTCAACCGCAACCTCTGCCGATCCTCTCGGACATGGAGCGTCTTGATCCCGGACGAAACGGTACGATTCACGCTTGCGGTCCGGGAAGGGGGACGGGTAGCATACCACCGCGACGGTCGGGTTGTCCCCGCCTCTGCCCGATCAACGCGATGGGAACCACGACATGCTCACCACGAGCGCGTCGGTGGCGGACGAACGGGTCGAGTTCCTCCGTCGCCCGGGCCTGTGGGGCGGACTCCCCGAGGAAACGCTGCGCGAAGTCGCGGCGGCCCTGCAGCCCGCCCGGTTCGCAAAGGGGCAGGTCATCATCGCCCGCGGTGAGGCGGGCCGGCACCTCCATTTCCTGACCTCCGGCCGCGTCGAGGTCCGGGTCAAGTCCGACGGAGGGGCGGTCGTCACCGTCGCCGTCTTCCGCGCCGGCGACTCGTTCGGCGAGATGTCCCTCCTCACCGGCGACGCCACCTCCGCCGACGTGGTGGCCGTGGAGGACTCCGAGACGCTCGTCCTGGACCGCGCGGCCTTCGACGCCCTGACCTCCGCCCATCCGGGGATGCTGCGGGACTTCGTGCGCGTCATTTCGCGGCGCCTGCGCGAGACCGACTCCGCCGTGGGCGTGGCGCGCGACATGACCGACGTCGTCGCGCGGATGCTGAACGAGGCGAGCTCCGAGCCCTACGGCGACCTGATCGGGAACCACCGCGACATCCACGACCTCCGCAAGCAGATTGCGCTCCTGGCGCCCGTGGACGACCCGGTCCTGATCGAGGGGGAGGAGGGCACCGGGAAGGAGCTGATCGCGCGGCGGATCCACCTTCAGGGCCGGCGGCAGGGCCTGCCGTTCCTCTCGATCCACGCCAAGCAGGTCGTGGAGGGCCGGAACGGGGACTCGCTCTTCGGGGACGAAGGCGTTCCAGAGGGCCCGGTCCCGACGCTCTCCTTCCTGGCGGTCGCGCGGGGCGGGACCGTCCTGCTGAAGAACGTCGAGGACCTCCCCCCCGGGGTGCAGGAGCGCCTGGCGGAGGGATGCGCGGAAGGGGGCGCGTGCGAGGGCGTGCGCGTCATGGTCACCTGCCGGACGACGCTCTCGGAGCTGGCGGCGGCCGGACAGGTCTCCCCTGTCCTCGCCGCGATCCTCTCGCGGCACGTGATCAGGACCTCGCCGCTGCGGGACCGGAAGCGGGACGTCCCGGTGCTGGCCGACCACTTCGCCCGCAGACACGCCGCGCGGCTCGGGAAGGAGTACTCCCGTCTGGACGACCAGGCGGTCGTGAAGCTCGTATCGTACGACTTCCGCATCGCGAACGTGCGGGAGCTCGAGGAGGCGGTCGAGCGGGCGGTCGTGCTCACGGACGACGCGACGATCGACGCCGAGGAGGTCTTCCTCGGTCCCCCGCCCGCGGTACGGCCGGGCGGGTTCAACATCCTCGGCCTGCTCGCCCCGCTGATGCGCCTCGGCCCTCGCGTCTTCCCGGGCTCCGTGACGGCCGTAATCGCCGTCGTGACCGCCTTCGTCTTCTACGAGTGCATGTTCGGCGCGGTCGGCGCGACGGGAAACCTCGCCACGACCCTCGTGTGGTCGCTGGGCTGGCCCGCCCTGGTCCTCTCGTTCTTCTTCGTGGGGAGGGTCTGTTGCGCCGTCTGTCCGATGGCGCTTGCGGGGAGGTGGGCCCAGCGCTGGAAGCGGACAGAGGGCCGGATCCCCGGGTGGGTGAAGCGGAACGACTCGTGGATCGTGCTCGCCGGGTTCTTCGTCATCATCTGGGCCGAGGAGGTCACGGCGATGCGGCACTCGCCGCGCGCCACGGGCATCCTACTCCTGACCATCCTGATCTGCGCGGTCGTCACGGCGGCCCTCTTCCCGCGCAGGACCTGGTGCCGCCACCTGTGTCCGCTCGGCGGCCTCGCGGGGGTGTGCTCGGCCTCGTCGATGCTCGAGCTGCGTCCCAGCCTCGACATCTGCGAGGCCAAGTGCAAGGACCACTCGTGCTACAAGGGAGGCGGGGGCATTCCGGGGTGCCCGATGTTCAACCACGTCATGTTCGTCGAGAGCAACCAACAGTGCGTGTTCTGCATGAACTGCGTGAGGACCTGCCCGAACGGGTCTCCGCAGTTGAACGTCCGGATGCCGGCGCGCGAGCTGTGGACGAACCTGACCGCCCGGCCCGAGGTGGGCCGGTTCGTGGCGATGCTGGCCGGGCTGGTGGTCGCCCTCACGCTGATCCACCTCTGGGAAGGGCAGACCAAGGGCGCGCTCGCGCAGCTCGTCGACATGGACAGGCTGGTCCTGGTGAGCGGCCTCCTCCTCTGCAGCGCCGGCATCCCGCTGATCACGCTCTCGCTCGCGCCCCGGGGCGGGGGCGACCCGAACGCGGTGTGGCAACGGGTCGCCTCGTGGGTGCCCCTGGTGGGGGCGGGGTTCACGGCGTATCAGGTGGCCTTCCTGCCGGGAATCGAGACGCTGAACGCCACCATGACGTACCGGCCGGGCGAAGCGCTCCACTCGATTGCATTCTCTGCCGCCTCGCTGGCCCAGTGCGTGATCATCACGGTCGGTCTGGCCATCACGCTCATCGCGATCTGGAACGACCACGACCTGGGGGCGGACGGGAAACCGGTCCCGCTCAAGGGTCGGCTCGGGAGGATCGCGGGGGCGACCGCCTATTGGACGATCCTGCTCGTCCTGATCGTCCAGCCCGCCTGGCTACCCTGGTAGGGACGGCGGCGTTCCATCTCCATCGTCTCTCGGTAGCACGACGTGACTGAGACGAGTGGTGCGCCCCGCCTCACAATGCTCAAGTCCCAATGACCACCTCTCAAGGAAGCGCCAAGTCGCAAGTCTCGAACCCCGACAGCCCTTCTGTCTTTCACCTTGGACCTTCCGTGAGAGTTGGTCATTGAGTTTTGGGACTTGTTGGCGAAACGCGCTCCTGACCTGAAAGAGGATGGGAGTGTTACCCGCGCTTGAACCGTGCCGCTGCGCCGATGTTTCCAGGACCGGACCGGTCGCTACCCGGCGGTGATACTCACCCCAGTGCGTTGCGAGATCGTGTGATCTGGGTGCGCGGAGAGGAGTGCGACTACGTTGGCCCAACGGTACTTGCGTCGATAGCGGTTTCTCACGTGCGTGCAAGACGAATGGCACGGGGGTTACACAGTGCATGGATGTGAGTTGGGTTTCTACTGGAGGGAAGTAAGATGAAGAAGCTCGTCGCGTTGGTGGTTCTGGTCCTGGCGATGGCCGCCCCGTCGTTCGTCAGCGCGTGCTCGCACGGCGCGCCGCCGACGCCTCCCCCGGAGAACAACGACTTCGGCGCGTAGGACCGAATCGAAAGTTCGCTTCGAAGGCCACCCCCAGTTCGCTCGGGGTGGCCTTCGTGCATTCCGCCCGCCCCTCCGGAGGATCCCGCCGCCCCGGCAGGAACCTCCGTCCTCGCGAGGATCGTCGTTCTGACGTATCCGCCTGATCCCCTGGACCTTCCTGCGAACCGGTCGCGTGGCCGGCTGATTGCACCCTCTCCGCGGCACCGGGACCGCCGGGCCCCGTAGGGTGTCAGAGTTGAAGCAGACCCGCGCGCTCCGCGCCGAATCGAACTCCATCGCTCCCGTGCCGGCCTTCACAGAGGGCCGCGAGGGGCGCCTGGTGCCGGACCTCCGCCAGCTCCTCGCTGCCATCGAGGCCGGCTCGTGCGGCCTCACCAGGCAGGGCGAGCCCTCCCGCACCGACACGCGCCGCATCGTCAGCCGCCTGCAGTCCGCGCCGCAAGGCTCCCACTACGCCGAGTTCCTCGTCTTCCTCGCGATCCAGCTCGACCTCGTCGAGCGGACCGACGGGCGCCTGACCCTCCGCTCCGCCTACACGGACCTCTATTGCGACCCCGAGCGCCCGCTCGCCGCGATGTTCGAGGCCTGGTGCCGGAGCCCGTTCTGGTCGGAGCGCTACCCTCGCCGCCGGATCGCCTGGTGCGGCGACCAGATGGCCTTCGCCTTCTACCGCGAGCCGCTCCCGCGCTACCGCGAGGTCGCCCTGGGGGCCCTCCGCGGCGTGCCGATCGAGGTCTGGGTCCCGTTCGACGAGGTGCTGCGCGTCGCCCGCTCCCTCGGCTTCTTCGAGGACGTACGGTGGGGGTATCGGGAGGCCTTCGGGAACTGGGACGGTGAGGCGGACGGGCCGCACGTGATCCTCTCGCGCTTCCTGCAGGAGGCGCTCCTGTGGCTCGGCGTCGTGAGGGTGGGCCGCGAGGCCCCCGCGTCGCCGAGGTTCAGCGTATACGTCACCGCCGAGGGGGCGATGCTCATGGGGCACCCGCGCGGGCCGAGGTCTCTCGGCGCCGCGCTCGGACCCGGGGAGAATTCACGGCACGCGGGGTGAAGCCCCGACTGCGCACAAAGGGGGGAAGGGGACTGGGGCGAGGGATGGGGACGGAAAACTCGCACCGGTTTGCTCGGGATCAGGGCGGTTCGGCGCACAGCCGAACCGCCCTGGTCCGATTAAGAGCGTACCTCCTTCGGCCCTCCCGTGATAGGCTTCAATGCTCAAGTCCCAATGACCAACTTTCAACGAAGGCTTGGGCCAGAGGGCTCCATCGGACTTGCTCCTTCCGTTGAGACTTGAAGCCTTGGGCCTTTCTTGATACTTGCTCATTGAGTCTTGACCATTCACCGGGCTCTCCGATGCTTCTCCGCCAACTCCTCCTCCTCCTCCTCCTGCCCGTCTCGGCCTCGCCTCCGGACAAGGTCACGCTCGCGTGGGCGCTGAAGCCGCACGACTTCGTCCACTACCGGTCCTGCCGCTGGGTCGACGACCAGGGGAAGCAGGTCCTCCGCGACTGGCTCGAGCACCCCGTCGACGTGTTCGGCTGCGACTTCGACAAGGACGGGCGCTTCGCCCCGAAGATCGAGGGCGTCTACGACCTCCCCCTCCCGCTCGCTTTCCAGGCCCCCGATCACGCCGTCGCCCCCGGCGACAAGTGGAAGGTCTCCGCGTCATACGAGCGCGTTTGGGCCTTCCCGAACCTCTCCGCCGACGGTGCCGCGGAGTACGTCGGCGTCGAGGACCTCGACAAGGTCTCCTGCCACGTCTGGAAGGGGTCCGCGTTGATCGGGGAGGGCAAGGGGAAGTCCGCGAGCGTCTCGCGCGACTGGATCGGCGGAAAGGTCCAGTGGAAGACGTGGTTCGAGGCCGACCTCGGCGTCGCGCGGCGCGTGGAGCTCTCCTGGAGCGCGAAGTACATCACCAAGCCCAAGGCCTCGGGAGAGAACCCCACGGAGCTGATCGTCAAGGAGGAGCTGACGCGCGGGGAGGTGTGGCGCGACCGGTACGAGAAGTTCCAGGAGAAGGTGAACGCGGCGATCGACAAGGGCGTCGCCTGGGTCAAGGGGCAACAGGGGAAGGACGGGAACTGGGGCGCCCACTACGAGTACACGTCAGGGCCGACCGCGCTCGCGCTCCTGACGCTGATCAAGGGGGGCGTGAAGAAGGACGACGCCTCGGTGAAGAAGGGGATCGGGTGGCTGGTCGAGCAGCCGTTCGCGCGCGTGTACGAGGTGGCGATCTCGATGCTCGCGGTGGACGCGTACTACACGCCGATGGGGGAGCAGGAGGCGATCCGCAAGGGGCAGCTCAAGGAGTTCAAGCGGAACCTCTCGCCGGAGCATCTCGACTGGATGAAGAAGGCGGTCTCGTGGATGGAGAAGGCCGCGCGGGACACGGGGGAGTGGGGGTACGTCGACCCGAGCGGGCGGCCGGACCTGTCGAACACGCAGTACGCGATCCTCGGCCTGCACGCGGCGGGGCGGTGCGGGGTGTGGGCGGACGAGGACCTGTGGCTCAGGGCCTTCAAGCAGCTCGTGAACCTGCAGCAGCCCCAGGGGCCGCCGGTGAGGTACACGCCGAAGCTCTCGGAGGGGTCGACGACGGAGATCGCCGCGGAGGCGCGCGGGTTTCCGTACGAGATCAAGGGGCTGCCGACGGGGAGCATGACCTGCGCGGGGGTGGCGTGCATCGCGCTCTGCCGCGACGCGCTGTCCCGGATGAAGGCGAAGAAGTGGTCGGCCCGGGAGAACGCGAAGGCGCTCTCGGCGATGAAGGACGGCGTGGGGTGGCTCTCGGAGAACTACCACGTCCGGGCGAACGACCCGATCCACCGGGACTGGTACTTCTACTATCTCTACGGGCTGGAGCGGGCGGGGACGCTGGCGGAGTTCGACCGGCTCGCGGGGCACGACTGGTACTACGAGGGGGCCTGCGTCCTGCTTGCGACGCAGCACGAGGGCGGCCACTGGCAGGACAGCTCGTGGGTGTGGCTCCACGACACCTGCTTCGCGGTCCTCTTCCTCAAGCGCGCCACGACGGCCCTTCCGACGAAGTAGACGTCAGTCGCCGAAGGAGATCCCCAGCTCGCGGGCGGTGAGGACGACGTCGGAGTCGAGGGGCACCGACTTCATGCGCTTCGTCGCCTTCTCGAGCGGGACGTAGCGGACCTCGGGCGGCGCCAGGGCGACCATCGTGCCGTCGAAACCCTTCTCCAGGCCGCGGACCGCCGCGGCGCCGAAGCGGAGCGACAGGAGGCGGTCGAACGTCGTCGGCGTCCCGCCGCGCTGGAGGTGCCCGAGGACGACGTGGCGCGACTCCTGGCCCGTCAGCTCCTGGAGCTGGGCCGCGACCCGCTCGGCGAGCCCGCCGATCCGGTCCGCGCGTCCGACCTCCTTGCCGATGATCGAGGTCGTGCCCCCGATCGGCTTGGCTCCCTCGGCGACGACGACGATCGCGAAGGACCTCCCCCGTCGGGCCCGCTCCCTGATCTTCTCGGCGACCTTCTCGATGTCGAAGGGAATCTCGGGGATCAGGATCGCGTTGGCCGTGCCGCTGACGCCCGCGTGGAGCGCGATCCACCCGGCGTGCCTCCCCATCACCTCGACGACGATCGTCCGCCGGTGCGCCTGCGCGGTCGAGTGGAGGCGGTCGAGGCACTCGGTGGCGAACGAGACCGCCGTGTCGAAGCCGAACGTGATCACCGTCTCGCACAGGTCGTTGTCGATTGTCTTCGGGACGCCGATCACGCGCAGGCCGCGGCGGTGCAGCTCCTTCGCGATCGAGAGCGACCCGTCGCCGCCGATCGCGATCAAGGCGTCGATCCCGTTCTCCTTGATGGTCCGGACCAGCTCGTCGCCGCGGTCCTCGACGACGACGCTCCCGTCGTCCTTCGTGACCGGGTACTCGAGCGGGTTCCCCTTGTTCGTGGTGCCGATGATCGTCCCGCCCAGGTGCGTGATCCCGCGCACGGTGGGGCGGTCCAGTTGCATCAGCCCGCCGTCCGGGTAGCGCGACGGCTCCAGGAGGCCCAGGTACCCGTCGCGGATCCCGACGACCTCCCAGCCCCGGTTCAGGGCGCAGAGGACGACGGCGCGGATGACGGCGTTGAGGCCGGGCGCGTCGCCGCCTCCGGTGTTCACGGCGATGCGCCGGATCCGGGCCGGTGAGGCGGTGCCCGACTTCTTCGTCTTCGTTCCCTTGGTCGCCACGGGTTGAGCCCTCCCTTGTGCGGGAGGCAGATTGTAGTGGAGACACGTGGATCTCCGCCAATCTACTGCGTATCCTGAGGGCTCAATTCCGGAGGTCCTTGCCATGCCGCTCGTCCGCCTCGCCCTCCTCCTGGCCTCGGTCGCCTCGGCGGGCGACTACGTCGTGGTCGTCTCGGAGGCTACCAAGGCCGAGTGGTCGGAGGTCGTCCAGGCCCTCCAGGAGAAGCACGGCGCCGAGGTCGTGACCTGGGGGAAGGACGTCGCGGAGGCGCGCGAGGGCCTCGCCGCCGCCGCGCCCCGGTTCGCCTGCTTCGTCGCCAGGCCCGAGGAGGCCGACCGCCCGCTCGTCGTCGCCGTGCATCGGCTGACCCGCGCCCTCGACGACGATCCCTACTCCGATTGCGTCTGGGGGATCCTCACGGGGTACGACAAGGACGACGCCCTTCGGATCGCGCGCCGCAAGGAGCCCCTCGCCGTGAGGCGCGGCCTCGGAGGGACCGGGATCCCGCTCGAAGTCTTCGAGGAGGGCGCGTGGTTCTCCGAGGGGGAGAAGAACTGCTCGTTCGTGAAGGAGAAGGGGGGAGAGGCGAAGAAGGTCGCCTGCCCCGACGACTCCACGAAGTCCATCGTCGACGAGCTGGCCCGCGGGTGCGACCTGTTCCAGACGAGCGGCCACGCCACGTTCCGCGACTGGCAGATCGGGTACTCCTACAAGAACGGCCAGTTCCGCTGCCACGACGGGCAGCTCATGGGGATCGACCTCGCGGGGAAGCGGTACCCGATCGATTCTCCCTCCCCGAAGGTCTACAGCGCGCTCGGGAATTGCCTGATGGGGCGGATTCCGGACCGCGACGCGATGGCCCTCGCCTGGATGCACACCGGCGGCGTGCACCAGATGGTCGGATACGCCGTCTCGACCTGGTTCGGCTACGGCGGGTGGGGCGTGCACGACTACTTCATGAGCGGGAAGTGGACGTACGCGGAGAGCTTCTTCCTCAACCAGCAGGCCCTCCTTGCGCGGCTGGAGAGGGAGTTCCCCGGATCGGACGAGCTCGCGATGGAGGAGTACGACATCGAGAGCGACCAGGGGGCGATCGACCGCTTCGTGCAGAAGCACGGGCTGTCGAGCCAGGACCAGGTGGGGCTGCTCTGGGACCGGGATACCGTGGCTTTCTACGGCGACCCGGCGTGGGAGGCCCGCCTGGCGAGGCAGGGCGAAGTGCCGTGGACGATGGCGCTCGAGGAGAAGGACGGGGAGTTCACCTTCACGGTGACGTGCACCGGGAAGGGGGGATGGGGGAGGCCGGTGGGGATGGTGCTCCCGCGCCGCCTCGCGTCCGTCGAGAAGATCGAGGGGGAGGGCGTGGTCACCGAGCTCTTCGTTCTGCTCGCGAAGACGGGCGACTTCGCCGCGGGCGACGCTTTCACGCTCCGCTTCCGCGGCAAGTAGCCCGCATCACGCCTTCCGCGGCGGAGGGCGGAAGCCGATCCGCGCGCTCTCCTGCTTGATCTTCTTCTCGACTTTCGCGTACTCCTCCTCGGTCTGCTCGGTGATCGACGGGACCGTCTCCTTCACCGCGAGCAGGAACTGCTCCATCGTGACGCGCTTCGCCTCCGGGTCCCCGCGCAGCGCCAGGAGCCCCGCCTTCATGCAGACGCCCGCGATGTCGGCCCCCGTGAACCGCTCCGTGAGCTTCGCGAGCTTCTCCAGGTCCACGCGCTCTTCGATCGCCATCTTCTTCGTCTGCGCGCGGAAGATCTCCAGGCGCGTCCGCTCGTCGGGGACCGGAACGTAGACCAGCTCGTCGAACCTCCCCGGCCTCAGGAGCGCCGGGTCGATCAGGTCCGGACGGTTCGTCGCCCCCAGGACCACCACGCCCCTGAGCTCCTGCATCCCGTCCATCTCGGCCAGGAGCTGGTTCACGATCCGCTCCGTCGCCTGAGGCTCGCCGGCCGATCCCCCGCGCTCGGGGGCCAGCGAGTCGATCTCGTCGAAGAACAGGATCGCCGGCGTCACCTGCCTGGCGCGCTGGAACAGCTCGGCGATCTTCTTCTCCGACTCGCCGTACCACTTCGACAGGAGCGCGCTCCCCTTCGTCGTGATGAAGTTCGCGCGCGCCTCCGTCGCGACCGCCTTCGCGAGGAGCGTCTTTCCCGTGCCCGGCGGCCCGTAGAGCACGACCCCCTTCGGCGGCCTGATCCCCAGGCGCGTGAACGCCTCCGGGCGCTTGAGGGGCAGCTCGACGCGCTCGCGGAGGGTCCGCTTCACGTCCTCCAGTCCGCCGACGTCCTCCCACTTCACGTTCGGGATCTCGATCATCACCTCGCGCAGCGCGGAGGGCTGCACGTGGCGGAGGGCCTCCTCGAAGTCCGGCGGGTCGACGGTGAGCTTCTCGAGGACGTCGTGCGGGATCTCCTTCTCCTCGAGCTTGAGCTTCGGGATCATCCGCCTGAGCGTCGCCATCGCCGCCTCGCGGGCCAGGGCGGCGAGGTCGGAGCCGGTGAAGCCGTTCGTCGCCTCGGCCATCCCGACCAGGTCGACTCCGCGGCCGAGCGGCATCCCGCGGGTGTGGATCAGGAGGATCTCGAGCCGCCCCGCCGGGTCGGGGATCCCCACGAGGATCTCCCGATCGAACCTCCCGGGGCGCCGGAGCGCCGGATCGATCGCGTCGAGGCGGTTCGTCGCGCCGATCACGATGACGTTGCGGCGCTCCTTGAGGCCGTCCATGAGCGTGAGGAGCTGCGCCACGACGCGGCGCTCGACCTCGCCCGTCACCTCCGCGCGGTGGGGGGCGATCGAGTCGAGCTCGTCGATGAAGACGATCGCGGGGGCGTTCTTCGCGGCCTCCTCGAAGACCGTCCTGAGCCGCTGCTCCGACTCGCCGTAGTACTTGCCCATGATCTCGGGGCCGTTGATCACGGTGAAGAAGGCGTCCGACTCGTGCGCGACCGCGCGCGCCAGGAGCGTCTTCCCCGTTCCGCTCGGGCCGTGGAGGAGGATCCCCTTCGGCGGGTCGATCCCGAGGCGGTCGAAGAGCTCCGGGTGGCGCAGGGGCAGCTCCACCATCTCGCGGACCTTCGCGATGACGGGCTTGATGCCCCCGAGGTCGTCGTAGGTGACCTCCTTCGATGCGAGCTCCTTGGACTCCACGTGCTCGGGGACGAGCTCGATCTCGGTGTTCTCGGAGACGCGGACGATCCCCTTCGGCTGCGTGGAGACGACGACGAGGCGGATCTCCATGAGTCCGTAGGCGCGGCGGCCGAAGAAGGCGTCGAAGAACCCCTCGGACATCAGGTCCCGCGTCACCCCCGAGTCGGGCTCGCGAAGGATGCTCGTCGAGACGAGGTCGCCCGAGACCACCGGGCGCATCAGGAGGACGGGGCGGAGGGCGTCGCCGGTCCCCTCGATGTGGACGCCGCTCTTGGCGGGGGCGAGGACGACCTTGCGCGCCTCGTGGCAGACGGCCTTGCCCACGCCGACGGAGTCTCCGATCCCGATGCCGGCGTTGACGCGGGTGAGGCCGTCCATACGGACGACGTCGATCCCCTCGTCCTCCTGGGCGGCCGGGACGGCCACGGCGGCCGTCGTGCGCTTCCCCTTCAGCTCGACGACGTCGTCTCGTTCGAGGCCGAGCTCGCGGAGGTGCCTCCGCGACATTCGGACGATCCCCTTTCCGACGTCTCGCTGGGAGAGCTGGGCGACCTTGAGCTCCAGGGTCTCTTTCTGCGGCATGACACACCCCCTGGCGGGCAACCGGATCCTACCCCCCGGACGGCGCCCCGTCCACCCCGCGCGGAGGCCATGCTGGGGGCGATGGCGGCGGCCTTCTGTTTTCCAGACTACTTCGGGCACAACGTCGATGCGCTCGCCGACTGCCTTTGGGACGTGGTCAGGTACAAGTACGGCTCGGACCCGGGGGCGACGGGGACCGTGATCGCACTCTCCCGAATCGATGTGTTCGCGGCGCGAGACCCTCGGCTCGCGTGGAAACTCCTCGACATCCTCGCCGGTGCAGCGCGCTCGGCCCTGCTGAGGCGAAGAGGCTAAGTTCGTAGCTGCGCGATTCCATCGGCTGCCAACCCTTCTCACGGAGACGCGGCGTGCGCCGCCAGACGAGACTCGTGGAGGTTCCTACCGGGTGCCGCGCCTGAAACGAGCGGTCTAGTCAGTATCCAGGACAGCGCGCAGCGCCCCGCAAGATTCGCAGCGCGCCACGACCGTGCCTTCGTCGAAGAAGCCCCAGTTCTCCCAGCGCTCGCATTGGGCCAGGTGGAAGCGCAAGCCGCCGCACTCGCAGCGGAGCGGCTCCACGCTGACCGGCGGCGTCCGCTCCCCGGACGTGATGGACATCCCCACCCGCTGCACGTGGCAACGCGGACAGGTCAGCCAGAGGATTCCCCGGAAGTCGCCGCGCTCGTTGCCAGGGTGCGTCTCAACCGTGGCCTCCAGCGCCACGAATCCGCACTGCTCGCATTCGAAGGCGTCCAACCGGTGCGTGCAGTCCTGGTAGGCCTCCGCGTTGAGACGCTTCTCCGCGAAGGCCCGAAGCTCGGCCTCGATGTCCAACACGTCAGCACCCTCCAGGCGCGTTGACCCCTACCGCTTCCCCGCTCCCCGCCCTGTGAATCTGAACGGCGGGCCGAACGACGTCTCGATCGGCTCACCCGACTTCCGCATCCTTTCGTCCTCGGCAACCGACCGCGCCCCGTGCGGAGAGAGCCTCGCCAGCAGTGCGTATAGGTGTCTCATCGCGGAGTTCGGATCGGCGTCGATTTCGAGGAGCGGATGGGCGGGTCCGTCCGCGGCCGTGCACATCGTCTGCGCCGCGCGCGAGACCGCCTCGGGGTCCTCGGAGACCTCGATCGGGCCGCCCGACTCGCCCTCGACCCATATCCAGGTCCTGGGCGAGACCTCTTCCCCGGTGAGCCGCCCGACGTGCGACTCACGGTCCTTCGAATGATCGGCGGCGTCGCCGGTCGAGCAGAGCACCGTGCGGAGGACCTGGGGCTCAGACGGCGCGTTCGGGGCGAGCCCGCGGTCCTTGACGAGGGCGAAGTCGACGAACTCCCCGCCAATCGTCACGCGGAAGAGATAGACCCGGGCCCTGACGGCGGAGTCGAACACCCGGCGGAATGCGGCGAAGGGCGTCTCCCCGTCGCACGAGATCTCCACGTGGAGGTCGGGGATCCTGAGTCGCTCCCCCGTGGCCTCCTTCGCCGCCGCCGCGATGGCCTCGTCCAGCGCCTGGTCGTCCAGCGCCTTGCCGCCGATGGTCCCCTCGCCGTCCTTGTCGATCGTGACGCGGAAGTCCCACCGCGTGTACTCCTCCGCGAGGGCCCCCGAGCCCAGCGCCAGCGACGCGATCACGACCGTGAGAATCCCCCTCATCGCAATCTCCTTCCTCGCCCGTTCGCGTGGATCCTCGTGTCACTCATTCGCGTGCCCTCGACCCCCGCCGTTGGCAGATGGTACGTGGTGCTGGGATCGAGCCGCAACAGATCCACGTTCCCCGAGCCCTCCTCGCCGCGGCCGTTCTGGTCTCGCTGGCCGAGGGCGGCGATTCGTCTGGTCAAGTCGTAGGTTGTCAAGTCGTGACTTGACAATGTGCCTACTTCGGCGTGTGCTTCGAGCGACTGTGCCGTGAGGCGCTGCCTCGGCTCTATGCGCGCGAAGGCGTGCAGGCGGGGTACGAGATCGGCGAGTACTGGGACCGCATGGTGCCGATCGACGTCGTGGGCGTACGCAGCGACGGCTGGGTGGACCTCGGGTAATGCCGCTGGGGAGGCGTCCACTCCGCGCGCACCCTGGTCGCCCGACTGGACGCGAAGCTCTGCCTCTACCCGAATCCCCGGAGAGCCACGATCGGGGAGCGCCTCTTCACGCGGTCTGTTGTCGCAAGGAAGCACGGCTCAAGCGTCCGCTGGCACACGCTCGAGGACCTCCACCATGTCCTCATCCAGGATCGAGATGGATCCGTCGCTCTCGGGCCGGATCCCGCCGCCCTGAGGCTCTATCGGACGTTCAGGCGGAAGGTGTGGTAGACCTCCTGGCCGCTCGCGTCCGTCACCAGTACGATCACCGGCACCGAGCCCGTGGTCGCCGCGGGGGTCCATCGCAGCGTCCCGTCCGGCTCGATCATCATCCCCTCCGGCCCCGACTCCAGCTTGAACTTCACGCCGCCCCGCTTGGACCGCGCGCGAACGGCGTACTCCCAGGGAGTCCCGGCGGCCGCGTCCGTCGAGGGCGAAGAGACGACGTACAGGTAGTCGGTCCCGGCCGCCTCGAGCGCCGCGTCGACGTCCAGCCGGCGGATCACGATCCGGTCGTTCGACTCGGGGATCGTGACGAGGACTTTCGCGGAAGGGAGCACGAAGACGCGCTTGTCGAGCGTGAAGTCGTGCGCCACCCAGGCCTCCCCGCCCGACGTCGCCAGGATCGGGAAGTCGAGCGTCAGCAGCTTCTGCTGCGTGGACGCGAGGTGGATCGAGCCGCGGAGCTCGCTCGGCTGGGACGACCAACCCGCACCGGTCATGGAGAGATAGAACACGCCCCCGGGCGCAGGTAGCACGGCCATCTGGTTCCGTTCGCTTCCGCCCTTCAATTCCGAGGAATAAATGCCGCCGGCCTGCGTGTACAGGCAGGACCCGTCGTCGGAGGGGACGACGTACCCGACCGAATCGTGCTTGTACTTCCACTCGATCCGCCCGTCTCCCACTCGCATCGTCTCGATCCCCGAGGGGGAGTGGCTGGTACACCAGATGCCGAGCGTGCGTCCGTCGGCGGAGGCCCGCATGTGCACCTTGTCGCGGAAGCAGCTCGAGTTCCCCGTGTGGGCGGCGTCGTCCTGCGGGATCAGGCCCAGCTTCACCACGTCGAGCAGGTCGACCTTGCACTGGTCCAGCGCCCCGGTCCCGACCGACCAGCGCAGCACGGCCGGGCCGTCCGAGTTCCATCCCATCTCGAGGTTTTGCGCCGTGCCCGCGATCGGGCTCTCGACGGTCAGGTCCTTCTCGAGTGTCGCCAGGTTCCAGCGCACGAGGAGGGACCGCTTCGGATAGGTGACCAGGAGCGCGCTCCGCCCGGCCGCGAAGAGGACGTCCTCCTCCGCGAGCGGGAGTTGCTTGACGAACTCCAGGCGTTCGAGGTCGAAGAGTCCGATCGTCTTGAGCTCCTTGAAGTGGACGGCCAGGAGGCGGCCGCCCGCGGCGAGCTTGACGTCGCCGATGCGCCCGGGCGTCTTCTTTTCGACCTGGTCCCCTTCCATTTTCGTCTCGAAGCCGGTGACGGCGGGGGCGGGCGCCGCGGGGGCGGTCGGGGCCCCCACGCGGACCGTCTGCTGCGGACCCTTCACCACCTTGAGTCCGAATCGGGCGCGTACCGCGATCGTGTACGCCTTCCCCTCGGGACGGGAGAACGAGGCCTCCGCGATGGAGTCTGCCTCGACGTCGAGCCCCAGCGTCCGCTCGGCGACCCTCCCCTGCAGGACCCCCTGCGCGGTCTCCACGACGTCGCGGGCGTCCTTCTCCCCGAACCGGATGCGGACCAGGTCCGCGGCGGGAATGGCGAGCTTCCCGTACGCGTGGGTCAGCGAGACTTCGCGGAGGGCGAGGATCGAGGTCGTCCCCTTGCCCTCCCGCGATCGCGTCGTCACCCGGATCGCGCCCCGCTCGGCCGGGTCGAGTCCGGGCGCCTTCCACGTGCCGACCCACCGATCGCCGTCGCGTTTCAGCTCGACCTCCTCGCCGACGCCCGCGTCCTCGACGCGTCCCCAGACGCGGTCGCACTTCTCGACGACCTCGAAGACCCGGACCTCGAGGCCCACGTCGCCGCCGGCGTCGGGAAGGGCCCCGGGCGTCGCGAGCACCTGGGTCACCCGGCCCCCGACGAAGCGCCGCACGCTCGACGCTGGGATGGCGAAGCGGAGGTTCGTGTCGCGGATCTCCGCGACGATCACCCCGTACACGCGCCCGTCGCCGCTCGCGAGCGGGCCTCCGCTGTTGCCCGCGCTGACCTGGGCGTCGGTCTGGATCGCCTCGAGCTCGCCGCCGGACCCCTTGCGCAGGGCCGTCACCGATCCCCGGTTCACCGTCACGCTCGGGCCCTTGTCGCCCTGCGCGAAGAGGTTCCCGAGGGGATAGCCGTACGCCCACAGCGAGTCGGCCTCGGTCAGTTCGTCCGGGTCCCCCAGGGTCAGGGGCGTGGCGTCCTCGACCTCCACGTGCAGGAGCGCGAGGTCGTCCGCGTCGTCCAGCGCGACGACGGCGGCCTTGCAGGTCTTCTGGCCGTCTTCGCCGCTGTGGATCACCACGCTGATCTCGCCGCCCCGGCTGGCCTCGACGACGTGGCGGTTCGTGATGAGGTAGCCTTGCCGGTTCACGAAGAAACCGGAGCCCGATCCGCCGGAGTGGCAGACGAGGACCGTGGCCGATTTGGCCTGGATCAAGGCATCGCGCTCGAGTCGGTCGGGGAGGGGCAGCCTGTCCTCGGCCAGGACCGCGACCAGCACGAGCATGCAGATCTTCGTGGTCATGTCAGTTCCTCCCAGCCGACAGGGGCGCGCGGGACGCCAAACAGCAGGCGATGATATTGCGTGGTCGCGGCCGGCGGCAAGCATCGAGCTGTGCGGATACCCGGCCGCAGTGCCGGGGGGCAAACCGGCTATGGACGCGCCGATTCTGGATGGCGGGCAACCGGATCCCACCGCGGGAGGGTGCGCCGTCCGCGCCGCGCGGAATGACTTGATCGCGACGGGGACGCGGCTTGATCATGCCCCGCCATGGGTGCACTCCTCCTCCTGGCGGCCCTCCTGGAGGGGGGGGGAGGGGGCGCTCGGTCGGTTGTCCCCGTCCTCCGCCGCATCCAAGTTCCAATCACTGGCACGGCGGCGGGGGCCGCACGGGGCGCAGCTCATTCCGTCCTGTCGCCACGCGCGTCCCGACATGCAGATGTGTTCCTTGGCCGCATTCGCGAATTCGCCCCTGATCTGGCAGCGGGCCGACTGGGCCCTGCTCCAGACGCGATCGTCGTGTTTCGTCAAGTCGTGACTTGACAAAACACGACTTGACGAATAGCGTGCTCCCATGGAGACGTTCCTCGGAAGGCGAAAGGAGCTCTCGGTCCTCGATGAGGCCCACAGCGCGCCAAGGAGCGCCCTGGTCCCCATCTACGGACGCCGCCGTGTCGGCAAGACCGAGCTGATCCGCAGATTCATGCGCGGGAAGCCCGGCGT
The DNA here is from genome assembly GCA_964649705.1 of uncultured Planctomycetia bacterium. Taxonomy (GTDB): domain Bacteria; phylum Planctomycetota; class MHYJ01; order WSZJ01; family CAZYRM01; genus CAZYRM01. The sequence continues at coordinate 37,619 of CAZYRM010000018.1, read as the reverse complement.
GTACTTCGTCGGCAAGCGCGCCCCGACGCCCCTCCTCCTCCGAGAGTTCCTGCGCGAGGCCTCGGCGAGCCTCCATGAGCCCCTCCTGGCCTCCTTTGCCGCCGAATCCTGGAAGGACGCCCTGGAAGCCGTCGTCGGGCGGCGCAAGGCGCATGGGAAGCTCATCCTCGCGCTCGACGAGTTCCAGTGGATGGTCGAGGCCAGTCCGGAGCTCCCAAGCGTGCTCCAGGAGCTCTGGGACCGGCGGTGGAGCCGAGGCGACGAGGTCCTCCTCATCCTCTGCGGCTCGTACCTGGGCTTCATGGAGAGGGAAATCCTCGGGGGGAAGAGCCCCCTCTTCGGCCGTCGGACGGCCCAGATCCTGCTCAGGCCATTCGGCTACCAGGAGGCGGCCCTCTTCCATCCCTCCTACTCCGTCGTGGACCGGGCAAGGACCTACTTCGTTTGCGGCGGAGTCCCCCTCTATCTCCGTGCCTTCCTCGCCGAGAGGTCCGTCGAGGACAACATCTCGGCGAACCTCCTCGACGAGTACTCCGCCCTGTACCGCGAGCCCGAGTTCCTGCTGCGCGAGGAGCTCCGCGAGCTCTCCTCGTACGACGCCGTGCTCGAGGCCCTGGCCGATGGGGTCACCACGGCCAGAGAAGTGTCCAAGCGGACCGGCATCGGCAATCGCGCCCTCCACTACTACTTCAAGCAGCTCGATGGTCTCGGATACGTCGCGAAACGGTTTCCGCTCTCGGGCCGAGCCGCCGCCCCGCGACAGGTCCGCTTCACGATCGAGGACCCGTTGCTCCGCTTCTGGTTCCGCTTCGTCTTTCCTAACACGAGCTTCGTCCAGCAGGCAGGGGCAGCGCGCGCCTTCGCGGAGCGCGTGCGGCCGGGCCTCGATGCCTATTTCGGTCTGTGCTTCGAGCGACTTTGTCGCGAGGCGTTGCCTCGGCTCTATGCGCGCGAAGGCGTGCAGGCGGGGTACGAGATCGGCGAGTACTGGGACCGCATGGTGCAAATCGACGTCGTGGGCGTGCGCAGCGACGGCTGGGTGGACCTCGGGGAGTGCCGCTGGGGAGCCGTCCACTCCGCGCGCACCCTGGTCGCCCAACTGGACGCGAAGCTCTGCCTCTACCCGAATCCCAGGAGAGCCACGATCGGGGAGCGCCTCTTCACGCGGTCTGTTGTCGCAAAGAAGTACGGCTCAAACGTCCGCTGGCACACGCTCGAGGACCTCTACCGAACCTGACGAAAGGCGCGGAATGACTTGATCGCGGCGGGGACGCGGCTCGATCATGCCCCGCCATGGGTGCACTCCTCCTCCTGGCGGCCCTCCTGGCGGCCGACGTCCCCAAGCCCGCCCCGCAGACACCGAACGGGGCATGGAAAGCGGCCCTCAGGGAACACCCGCGGCTCCTGGGGCCCAAGGCGTTCCTGCGCGGCCTCGCCGAGGAAAAGCCCCAGGCGTACGACGAGATCAAGAAGTCCGCGAACTCGGTCCTCGCCGCGGGGATCGTCCACGCCGTCGAGGGGCTGCCGCGCGATCGCACGAGGGAGTGGATCGACGCCGCGATGAAGCGCGTCGACGGCGGTGTCACGAACGCCCACCAGGACACGTGGATCCGCCTGACCGACGCCGCGCTCGCGTTCGACCTCTTCCACGACCACCTCTCCGACGAGGAGCGCAAGCGCATCGTCGACTGGATGAACGCCCACCTGGGGAAGTTCACCGAGGACGAGGGGGCCTTCCACAACTCGACGCTATCGAAGGTCCTCTGCTTTCTGAGGGTCGCCTACGCGACCTGGGGGGAGAACCCGCGTGCGAAGGAGTTCCGCGAGCACGCCATCGTGACGCTCTACGAGGGGAAGCTCGCCCCCGTCCTGAACGAGCTCGGGACCGGCGGGGGCTTCACGGAGTGCGGCTGGTACACGCGCGGGTCGCTCTGGCACCTGGTCCAGGCCCTGGAGCTCGCGCGCCGCGTCGAGGGGTACGACGGGTTCCAGAAGGCGCCGCGGTTCTTCTACCAGCGACTCGCGTACGAGATGTTCCAGCCCTACCCGGGGCCCTGGACGTACGGGGCCGAGCGGTACGCCTGCGAGGGGGACGGCTCGATCGTCTACGGGGGGCACAACGAGTACCCGCGCCACACGCGGACCGTGATCGCGCAGTACTTCCGCGGGTCGGATCTCGCGCGGGCGGTCGCCGGTCGCCGTCGCAAGGGCTCGAACCCCGAGGCCCGGCTCGTCGACTTCCTGTGGGAGGAGGAGCCCGACGACGCGCTCCCCCTGGCGAAGTTCCCGCTCTCCCACCTGGCGAGCGGGATCGGCAAGGTCTATGCGCGGAGCGACTGGGGCGACGACGCGACGTGGCTCAGGTTCGAGTGCGGCGACCTCTGGAACCACCACCAGCACCTGGAGGTGGGCAACCTCGAGGTCTTCCGCCGCGAGCCGCTCGCGACCGAGAGCGGGGAGTACCACGACTACGGTTCCCCCCACGCGGTCAACTGGCTCCTCAGGACGGTCGCGCACAACTGCGTGCTCGTGTACGACCCGAAGGAGGCCTGGACGCAGCTCCGCGACGGCGGGTCGGCGTACGCGAACGATGGCGGCCAGGCGAAGTCCTGGGAGTGGACCGTCGACACGCTGGAGAAGTGGAAGGCGAAGCGCGAGACGTTCGAGCGGGGGGACATCGTCGCCTACGACGCGCAGCCGTCCTACCTGTACGTCGCGGGGGACTGCACGAGGGCCTACTCGCCGAAGAAGCTGTCGCTCTGGGTCCGCCAGGTCGTCTTTCTGCGCCCTTCGACCATCGTGGTGTTCGACCGGGTCGTGGCCACGCGCGCGGAGTACGGGAAGGCGTGGCTCCTGCACTGCCAGGAGCCGCCCGCCGTCAACGGGACGACGACCGTGATCGCGAACGGGAAGGGGAAGCTCGTCGTGGAGACCCTCCTGCCCGAGGGGGCTCGGATCGGCTGCGTGGAGGGGTACACGTACCGCGGGCAGACGTTCGACCCGCCGAAGAACCCCCAGTCGGAGGCGGCGCCGAAGTGGCGGATCGAGGTGGAGCCGTCGAAGGCCTCCGAGGAGGACCTCTTCCTCCACGTCCTGTTCACGGAGAGGCCGACGCCGGTGAAGCTCGTGAGGAAGGGCGACGCGGTCGGCGTGGAGGTGGGGGGCGCGCAGGTCCTGTTCGATGGGCGCGTCGGCGGGACGCTCACCGTCGGGGGGCGCACGGTGCCGCTGAAGGCAGGCGTGCAGGCGGGGTCGTACGAGAGGTGAGGACCGGCGCGGCCGATCTTTGTCTCGATCCCCATCGGAATTCCTGGTAGACGGATCGGAAACCGACCCAATCAGTCTTCTTGCTTTCATGGAGGGATCGATGTCGGGAGTCACGAAGTGGTGGGGACTGATCGCGGCAGTGCTCGCGATCGGGGCCCTTGGGCAGAGGCTTCAGGCCGAGGACCCGGCGCCGGCCGCGCGGGCGATGGCGACGCTGAAGGTCGACGGGATGTCCTGAGGGCAGGGCTGACCTCCCAAGGTCAAGGCGGCCCTGTCAGGGTCGAAAGGCGTGCAGAAGGTCGAGGTGAACTTCGACAGCAAGACCGCATCGGTCGAATACGAGCCGGACAAGACGACGCTCGGCGCCGTGATGGCGACGCTGATGCGGACGAACAAGTACACGGCGACGCTGGACGCCCCGGTGGCGACGAAGTTCGCGACGAGCGAGGTGGACTTCAGCGTGAAGTGCGAAAAGGCGACGCACGCGGCTGACTCGGACGGCAAGCTCCTCATCGTGCTGGCGTTCAAGGGGGAGTCGAAGGGCGATCCGAAGATGAGCTGCACGGCCGCGGACGGGCTGACGCTGACGCCCGACGGGGGGGACATGAAGTTCCACGTCGGGAAGGACCTGAAGGACGGGGAGTACCTGATCACCGTCCACATCGAGTACCCCGGCGCCTCGGGCGCCGTGAAGGTCGACATGCCCGGCGTGGTCATCGTCGGGAAGTAGGGGCGTTGCTGGATGGGGCCGGGGGCGACCGCTCCCGGCCCCTTCGCATTCCGAGTCGGGGGGAGTCCGCCATGGCGTACGAGATCCGCACGGACGTGAAGTACGCGCCGCTCGAGGTCATCGAGGCGGGCCGCCTGGCGGACGAGTGCGCGCTCCCCTGGTGGAACCAGACGCTGTGCCGCGTGAACGACTGCGTCGCGCGGATCGGAGTCTTCCACGGAGAGTTCCACTGGCACAAGCACGACCGTGAGGACGAGCTGTTCTACGTCGTCGAGGGGCGCCTGCTCCTCGACCTGGAGGGGCGGACGGTAGAGCTCGCGCCGAGGCAGGGCATGATGGTGCCGCGCGGCGTCCTGCATCGGACCCGCGCCCCCGAGCGCGCCGTCGTCCTCATGGTCGAGGCCGCCAGCGTGGCGCCTACCGGAGACTGAGCACGGCGCGTTGGACCCTCCGCGTCCATTCGCATGGCGTGGTGGAAGCACGCTCGACGATCCACGAATGGACACGAATCCACGCGAATCGTCACCCGAATGGACGGGGTAAGACGGAAGCCCGAGGAGAGGGCGCCGCCCGCAGGGCGGCGGAGCGGCGGGCCGAGGCATGGGGGACAGAGGGGGTCGTAAACCTGTCGTGGCCGATCAAGCCATCTGCGTTCTCTGCCTCCCGCAGCCTCCTTCAGCCTCACCCTCTGTCCCCCCATGCCTCAGCCCCGCCGCTCGGCGCGCCCGCGCCGCGGCGCGGCGCGCCCCCTCTCCTCGGGCGACTTTCCGCGATCGCATCCGATCGACTCTTGCTTCGTGTCCATTCGTGTCCATTCGTGGATCGTCGGCGCTCGCCTACGGCCCTCCGCGCCCCGCCGCCATCTGAATCGGCGTCGCTGCGTCAGACATGTCGCTCTTGCAGGACCGAGCTCTCGGCATGGAAGGCGTCGTAGCGCCCGACCAGGATCGCGGTCAGGTCGCGCAGGCTGACCACGGGGTGTCCGCGCGCCGCGAGGCGGTCCAGTGCAGCGGAGTCGGGCCAGCCCCAGCGCGCGCCCGCGGAAGGGTCCTGCGCGACCGGGGCAAGCCGCCCCTCCGAGAGCGCCGCCAGACAGCCCGGCAACAGCTCCGAGGCGCAGCGCACCGAAAGGTAGTAGTTGAGCTGGACCGACATCCCGGGCCAGGTCGCGTACGAGGCCTCCCCGAGCACCGCCCCGGCGTCCAACGCCTCGCTGTCGATTCGGTGCAGCGTCGCTCCAGCACGTCCGGCGCCCTCCGACAGCTCCCAGAGATAGGGCTGGATCCCGCGGAACGCCGGCAGGAGCCCCGGGTGGACGTTCACCACGCCGAGGCGCGGCAGCGCGATCAGCTCCGCGCGGACGATCTGGTGGAAAAGCGTGACCACCACGTCCGTCGAGCGCTCGCGCAGGAAGCCCAGCGTCGCGGGCGACATCACGTCGTCCGTCTCGTGGTAGTCCAGGCCGAGCCTCCGCGCCAGGCGCGGCAGCCTGCGGAAGACCGCCCCGCGGCGCAGCAGCTTGGGAAGCACCGCGATCGTCCCGACGACGGCCCACTCCAGGAGCTTCGCGGCAAGGAATCGCTTCGAGAGCCTCGGCAGGACCCGCACGGCCGTCTCCGTGCGCCCCTTTCCGCGCAGGACGAGCCGGACGCGGACGACGCTCACCCGGTCGCCGGGGCGCGCCCGGACGTACTCCTCCACGAGGTGGTTGTGGAGGACGTAGTCGGTCATGAGGAAGGCGACGTTCGTCCTACTGCTTCTCCTGGACCTCCAGGCGCTTGATCCGCTCCTGGCTCTTGATGAAGATCTTCAGCCAGTCGCGCTCGCCGTCGGCCAGGACGCCGGAGACCGCCTCGATGCGCGCCTTCGCCTTCGGGTCGCTCTCTCGGCTCGCGGCGCGCTGGAGCGCCCCCACGCTGTCGTCCGGGGAGACGCGGATCAACGAAAAGATGAGCATCCCCTTGACGTCCCAGCTCTTCTCGGCGCCGAGCAGGCCCTCCACCTCGCGGAAGACCTCGTCCTTCTGACGGGTGGGCGCGAGGACCGCCAGCGACTCGGCGGCCTTCTTCCGGAGCTTCTCGTCCGGGTCCTGCTTCAGGACGTCGATGAGGACCCCGAGCGCGGAGGGGTCCTCGCCGGAGCGCAGCGCCTCGATCGCCGCCTCGCGCGCGTCCGATCCCTCGTCCCGGAAGTTGAGGGCGACCTCCTTCATGGCGTCCCACACGCCGGGGCGGGCGACGAACTTCCCGAGGAGGCGGGCCGATTGGGCGCGGACGTCCTCGTTCGGCGAGTTTCGCAGGAGCGCCAGGACATGCTGGACCGTCGCCTGCGGGATCGTGTCCGCGTAGGCCGGGTCCCCGTCGACCGCGCGTCGGAGGAAGCCGAGCGCCTTCGCCTGGTGGGCCGGGTCACGGTGCGACGTGGCGATCTCGAGGACCTTCGCGCGAATGCTGGGGTCCTTGAGGAACTTCTCGCCGAGGAAGCGGAACATCCCGTCGAGAAGCTCGGCGTTCGTCTCGTCGTCCATCAGCGCGATCACCTCGAGCGCGCGCGAGGGGTCGTCGCCGACCCACTTCTTGAGCTCCTCGCCGAGCGTCGCCGCCGCCCCCTTGTCCCCGCGGGCCCAGGCGGCGCGGACCGCGTCGACGAGCGCGGCGCCGTCCGCGGCCGGAGCGGCCTCCGGCGCGGGCATGGGCGCCGGGGCGGGCGCGGGGGCCTCCGTCGGCGCGACCTCGGCGGGAGGGGCAACCGCAAGCGCCGCCCCTGCCTCGGCAGGCTGCGCGGTCGCCGAGGGCGCGTGCTGGGGCGCGGGACGCTCGACCACCCTGGTTTCGGAGCGGCCCAGCGACCAGCCCGCGAAGAAGGCTGCGGTGACCGAGACGACGAACAGGAGCGCGACGCCGATCTTCATGTGTGCGGGCGAGGGTAGCAGGGGGATGGACGGAGGACAAGTGCGAAGAGGCTACTTCTTCTCCAGCGCCGCCCGGGCCTCCGCGATCCACCTCTTGAGCGGAGGGAAGCCGTCGCCCACGATGGCCTGCGCGCGCTCCAGCGCCTCGAGCGCCTCGCGCGGGCTCCCGCGCCTCTTCAGGATCTCGGCCCGGTTCACGTGCGCCTGCCACAGCTCGGCGTTGAGCTCGAGGGCGTGGTCGTATCCCTCCATCGCCGCGTCGTAGTCCTCGGCCGGGTCCTGCCCGGCCCGCCTCTTCCAGTCGCCGATGAGCTTCCTCATCAGGCCCCTCTGCATGTGCGCCGGGGCCGTGCTCGGCGCCAGCGAGATCGCCTTGTCGAGGGCCGCGATCGCCTTCTCGTAGTCCTCGATCGGCGAGAGGCCGCGCTTCGCCTTGCCGTCCCCGGCCAACTGGCGTATCAGCGCCAGATTGAATGTCGACGGGAAGTTCCGGGGGTCCGATTCGAGCGCCCGCTCGTATCCCTTCACGGCCTCCGCGTACTCGCCGGAGGGGTCCTCTCCCCTCTGCGCCTTCACGTCGCCGAGGAGCTTGTACAGGTTGGCCCGGTTCGCGAAGGCCTCCACGAAACCCGGGTTGATCGCGAGCGCCGCCTCGATCGCCTCGATCCCGAGCTGGTAGTCGGGCGCCGGGTCCTGCCCGTGCGCCGCCTTCCACTGGCCCCTCATCGCGAGGACGATCGACTTGTTGCTCGCCGCGTCGGGGAAACGCGGGTTGGCAGCTAGCGACCGGTCGAACGCAGCGAGGGACTCCTCGATGTCCGCGGTGGGATCGACGCCGTGGTCCGCGCGCCACTTCGCGCGCGACTGGTGAACGACCCCGAGGTTGCTGTTCGCGTCGAGGGCGGTCGGGTTGATCGCGAGCGCCCGCGCGCAGGCCTCCAAGGCCTCCTCGTAGAGTCCGCTCGGGTCCCGGCCGCGGCCCGCCTCGATCTCCGCCAGGCACCGCAGCGAGACGCACATGTTGTTGGCCGCCTCCGCGAGCCCGGGGTTGACGTCGAGGGCCTTCCGGTACTCGTCCACGGCCAGCCGGTACTCTTCCGTCGGGTCCTGCCCGCGGCGCGCCTGCGATCCGCCGAGGAGCTGGTGCACGACCGCGATGTTCATGATCGCCATCGCGTGGCGCGGGTTGATCGAGAGGGCCCGCTCGTAGGCCTCCGTCGCCTTCCGACACAGCTCCTCGATCTCCTTCCCGCGCCGCTCCTCCTCCCTGGCCACCATGAGGTGCATGGTCCCGAGGTTGCTCGCCGCCGTGCCGGACCGGGGGTTGATCTCCAGCGCGCGCTCGAACGCCGCCGTCGCCTCCCCGATCTCGCCCGCGGGGTCCTCGCCGTGGCGGAGCTTCCACGCGGCCATGGACTGATGGACGATCCCGCGGTTGTTCGCGCTCTCGTCGGCGAGGGGGGCCACGCGCAGCGCCTCGTCGAGGCCCTGGAGGGCCTTCCCGTACGCCTCCAGCGGGTCGAGGCCCCGGCCCGCCATCCAGTCCCCGACGGACTGCCAGACGATGGCGCGGTTGGCCAGGGCGCTCAGGTTCTCGGGCTCCAGGCCGAGCGCCTTCGCATACCCGGCCTCGGCGAGGTCGTACTCGGCGCGGGGGTCCTCGCCGCGCGACTTCGTCCAGTCGCCCAGCCTCGCGTGGACGTCGGCGAGCATGACCAGGAACAGGACCCTCGCGGGATCGGCCTGGACGGCCCTCTCGGCCGCCTCCAGCGCCTCGGCGAAGTCGAGGGCGGCGTCCTTGCCGCGCCGCCGTTTCGCGTCCCCCTCCGACACGAGGAGGTCCGCCTTCTGGCGGAGGACGTCGCCGTCGGCCGGGTCGATCCCCAGGGCCTCGTCGAGCGCCGCGGCGCCACGGGCCCGGTGCACCGACCCGTCGCCGCCGACGGCCTCGAGGTCGTTCGAGGCGGCCCGGAGACAGGAGGCGAGCCCGATCCAGTACGGGAGGTAGCCCCGGTCCGCGCGGGTCGCCCGCTCGAGGCACCGTGCGGCCTCCTCGTGGTCCCCTCGGCCCTGGGCGATTCCGGCGAGGGCCGTGAAGGCCTCCTGCAGGCTCGGGTCGATCGAGAGGGCCTCCTCGAGCGGCTGGCGGCCGTCCCGCCCCTCGAGCATGGCCAGCAGCCCCTGCGCCGCGAGGAGTCGAGCGCGACGGTCGGTCGCCTCGATGTCCGGCAGCGGACGGTCGGACTGGAGCCAGGCGATCGCCTCCGTGAGGTCGCTCGTCGCCCCCTCGCGGACGGCGCGGATGCCGGGCGCGGAGGCCTCCGCCTCGCTCGCGGTCGGGCGCATGAAGGTCGCGTCCTGGGCCGCCCGGGCGCGGGTCAGGCGCTCGAACGCGCCGCGCCGCTCGTCGAGGAACCGGCGGGTCCGCAGGACCCCCCGTTCGTAGAGCGCGAGGCAGCGCGTGGGGGCCTGGGCGGCGGCGAGTTCCACGGCCCGGTCCTGCGCATGCTCCGCCTCCGACTCGCGACCCAGGGCGCGGAGCATCCTCCCCTCGTGGTACCACGGCTCGGGGAGCCACGGGGCGACCTCCTTCAGCCGCGCGATCGGCTCGCGGAGCCGCTCGGCGTAGCTCCGGCTCCGCTTCAAGTCCGCGACCCTGCGGCACGCGAGCGAGGCGTCCACGAACGCCATCCCGCTCCGCGTCAACTCGCGCGCGTAGTCGGCGACGAGGCGCTCCCGGTCCGCCCTGGCCCGCCGCTCCCTCGCCTGGCCTGCGACGCCGAAGACGGCCACGGCGCACAGGGCGACGACGAGGGCCGCGGTCATGCCCGCCACGAGCGGGTTCCGCCTGACCTTCCTGAGGACCTTCCCGTGCCAGGAGAGCCGACGGGCGAGGATCGGCTCGCCGTCGAGGAAGCGCCCGACATCGTCGGCGAGGCCCTGCGCGCTGGCGTAGCGGCGCCTGGGGTCCTTCTCCATCGCCTTGAGGCAGATCGTCTCGAGGTCGGGGTGGATGCGGGGGTTGATCGCGCGGGGGGCCTCGGGCTCCTCTCCGATGACCTTCGTGATGATGGAGAAGGCCCCGTCGCCCTTGAACGGGGCGCGGCCCGTGAGCATCTCGTAGAGGGTCGCACCGAGCGAGTAGACGTCCGAGAGGGGGCCGACGACGCCGGACTCCCCGAGGACCTGCTCGGGGGAGGCGTAGGTCGGGGTCCCGATCGCGGTGCCGGTCGCGGTGAGGCCCGTGACCTCCATCTCCTTGGCCAGGCCGAAGTCGGCGAGGTAGGGCTCGCCCGCCGCGTCGACGAGGATGTTGGCGGGCTTCACGTCGCGATGGACGATGCCCTGGCCGTGCGCGTAGGCCAGCGCGAGGGCGATCTTGCGGGTCAGCTCCATCGCGCGGCGCGGGGGGACCTCGCCGGCGGAGGAGAGCGAGGAGAGGGAGCGGCCCTCGACGTAGCGCATCGTGAACCAGTGACGCGGCCCGTCGGAGCCGACGTCGAAGACGGGGACGATGTTCGGGTGGGTGAGGCGGGCGGCGGAGTGGGCCTCCCGCTGGAAGCGCGCGAGGGCGACCTCGCTGGCGTGCTCGCCGGCGACCATCACCTTGAGGGCGACGACGCGGTCGAGGTCGACCTGGCGGGCCTTGTAGACGACTCCCATGCCGCCCCGGCCGAGCTCGGAGAGGATCTCGTAGCGGTCGATGCGCGCGGTGACGGGGAGGGCGGTGGGCTGCGTCGGGCCGTCGCCTGCAAGCGTCTGCTCGGTTTCGGGGCGGGGCGTCATGGGCGGGATCGTAACGGGCGAGGGCGTCGGAGTCGAGGGCGGGCTGCGGAACGATGGTGGGTTTCAACACGAAGACACGGAGACACGAAGGGACACGAAGGCGTGATTGGACGGAAGCTGGTCGCTCGCGCGGGGGGGAGGATCGCTCAGCTCGATGTGCGGACGAGCACCGAGGCTGGTCCCATCCGCGATGGGTTGTGCCGCTCCCCCTCGCAAGAGCGACCTCCTTCCTTCCGAACACGCCTTCGTGTCTCTTTGTGTCTCCGCGCCTTCGTGTTGAAACCCACCGCCCTTCCTCCAGTCCGGTTGCGCACTCGCTGTCCCGGTGCTATCGTCATGCCGATGAAATGCTCACGATGCGACGTGGAGATGACCATCCTGGCTGCGAACGACGCCACGTGCAGCCATTGCCCGAAGTGCGGCGGGATGTGGTTCGAGGTGAACGCCCTCGACCGCGTCGTCGATCACGGTCTCCACAGCCTCCCCCTGCTTGCCGATCTCCCTGAGACCGCGCCCCCGGCGCCCCCGTGCCCCGCGTGCGCGAACCCGCTCCATGCCCTGACCACGATCGGCCCCGTCCGCCTCCGCGTCGGCGCCTGCAAGGTCTGCCACGGGAGGTGGCTCGACGGGCAGGAGCTGCGCGCCGTCCGGGGCAGCGGCGTGCTCGGGACGCTCCGACGCGTCTTCGGCGGCGCGTAGGCCGTGCTGCAAATCGTCCTGCTTACGCAGGCGTCCTCGCGGCGAAGCTGTTCCGTGAGGCGAACTTCCTGGTCCCGAAGCACTACCTGCCGTGGATCTGGCTCGGGAACTGTGAGGAGCTGCGAGGGGACGACGTCGCGGCGCGGCACGCCTTCTCGCGAGCGCTGGGGCTCTACACGCAGCGAGACTGGCGACCGCAGGACCCGCTGCTCCTGATCGACCTCCGGAAGGAAATCCGAGGTCTCGATGACAAGATATTGTCTGCACAGAAGTTGCGTCCAGGATCGAAGTGAGTCAGCGTGTAACGCCTCCCTGCGGACCGGACACCTCCTTTAAAGGAAGGGATTGTAAGGGGGTAGCGCAAATCGCGTGCAAACGAGTAAGACGCGGGTTACACGTCAAGCCGGGCTGGTGATCTGGCGTCCGGGGTCATGCACTGCAACATGCTAGCAACACGTATGTTGCGCTCGTATGGCGCGCCACGTTCCGCGGCAGACCTATTGCTAGTATCAGTAGGCGCGAGCAGCGCACACAAGTTCGCAGCGAGGAGGAGCAATGGCTAAGCTGATCATTCGGCAGGGTGGCCAGGAGCAGGTGGTCGACCTGACCGAAGCGACGGTGACGATGGGACGGTCCTCGGAGCAGAACACGATCGCGCTCCGGGACATCAAGGCCTCCCGTCAGCACTGTCACGTGGAGAAGGCCGCATACGGCTGGAAGCTGGTGGACCTGGAGAGCTCCAACGGCACCAGCGTCAACGGCCAGAAGGTGAACACGGCACTCCTCCGGAACGGCGACAAGATCAACATCGGCGCGGTCGAGGTGCAGTTCATCGACGAGCACGCCGCGACGGTGGACGTGCCTCCGGACCAGGTCCCTGCGGCCTCGAAGCCGGCCCCCGAGGCGTCTCCGAGCGAGACGGCCATCCCGGTGCTGATCTCGCCGCCCCCCGCGGTCGAGGCCCCCAGGCCCGCGCCGCCCGTCCGCGAGTTCGCTCCTCGGAAGAAGAACTACGTCGGCATGGCGGTCGGCATCGCCGCCGGGTTCGCCGCCCTGTGCGTCCTCAGGATGCTCTGGAACGACCTCTCCCTCGAGTCGAGCGCCCGCGACGCCTACGCCGCCGCCGCGCAGCTCAAGGACCAGGGGAAGGTCGCCGATGCGGCCAAGGCGTACGAGAAGGTCCTCGCCGACTACCAGGGCACCGGGATCGAGACCGCCGCGCAGCGCGACCTCAAGCAGATCCGCGACGCGATGTCGCGCTGGGAGGAGGCGAAGTCTGAGCTGTCGCACGCGAAGCTACTCGCCTGCGTCGAGAGCGACCCGATGTACGTCGAGATGGAGCTCTCGCAGCTCGCGGCCCGCTACGCCGACACGCCGTACGCCGGCGAGTTCCAGGCGCTCATCGACCGCTTGAAGGCCGAGATGGTCAGCCGCGCGGACGACTCGTTCGCGACGGCCAAGGCCCGCGCCGGCGAGGCCGCCTCCCGCGGCGTCTACGGCGACGCCCTCGACGAGTGGAAGCGCTTCCAGGCGAACTACGCGGGCCTGCCGATCTGCGAGAAGGCGGAGGGCGAGGTCTCCGCCATCCTCGCCGCCGCGACGAAGGACTGGAACGGCCTCGTCGGGAAGGCCAACGACCTGGCCCTCGAAGGGAAGTTCAACGATGCGAGCAAGGTGTACCGCGAGAACGAGAACCGCTTCCGTGGGACCCGCTACATCGCCGAGGTCGGGCGCAAGGTGCGCGTGATCGAGGCGCTCGCTTCGGGCCGCTCCAGCGACGAGCTGGCGCAGGCCGAGAAGCGGCTCGCCCCGCACCGTGGCGACCTCGACTCGATCGCGCTGCGCGCGGACGATCTGGCCCGCCAGAGGCTGTTCACGAAGGCCCTGGAGGCGGTCACGGAGCTGGATGCGCGCCTTGCCGAGGTGAAGGACGACGCGCTGAAGGCCGAGTACGGGCCGCGCGGCCGGGACATCCGCGACATGGCTGGCCTCTTCGGGAAGCTCGTCGCGCGGCTGCACGACGGGTCGTTCCAGAACAAGAAGTACAACCTCGCCCCCGAGGTGATGGGCGAGATCGCCGACGCGACCGACCTCTACCTCGACGTGAAGTTCTCGTCGGGCTTCGCGCGGGTGAATTGGGTCAACGTCCCCGCGCCGCAGTTCCTCGAGCTGGCGGGCCGCATGGGCCTGGAGAGCGAGGACGTGTACGCCCTCGCGGTCTTCGCGTGGGACAACGGCCTCGACAGGGACGGGAATATCACGATGCAGCAGTACGCGAACCGCGCGAAGGAAGCCGGGAAGCCGCGGCTGTTCAACTCCGTCGCGCGCCACCGGGCCATCCCGGAGCCGTCCGACGGGTTCACCTACTTCAAGGAGAGGTGGCTGACGCTCGAGGAGCACAAGTACGCCCTCCTGGACGACAAGCGCGACTCCATCTGCTCGCGGATCAAGGCGAGCGACGACGGGGAGATGATGAAGGGCCTGGACGAGATGGCGACGCTCCTCGCGGACGCGACGCTCCGATCCGACTTCGTGGAGTCCTGCAAGAAGGCGCGGATCGCATCGTTGATCGACAAGAAGAACCAGAAGATCGCCGAGGTGAAGTCGCTGCCCGCGTACATGAACTTCAACAAGCTGAAGGGCCTGAAGCAGCAGCTCAACGCGGCGCGGGACGAGGCGATGAAGACGATCTTCGACCTGAAGATCTACCCGGACGAGAACCACGGGATCGTCGGGCAGCCCAAGGTGGACGAGAAGGTCGACGCGGTCGAGGACCTGTGGAAGAAGCCGCTCGCCGTGGTCGCGAAGTTCGACACGAACGTCGAGCTCCGGATCAACAGCGTGAAGAAGATCCAGGAGCTCCTCCAGAAGTACGAGGCGCCCCAGGTCTCCGCGAGCGGCTCCGAGGGCTCGAACCAGGACGAGCTGGAGTCGATCCTCGCGGTGATCAACGAGCAGCTCAACCTCAAGAACGTCTGCCTCGACTCCAAGGAGACGGCGATCCTCGAGTACAACAAGAAGGTGTGGGCCTTCAACGAGAAGGTCGAGAGCGACATCCGCGGCGAGGAGCGGCAGGTGATCACGCTGGTTAACGAGTACCGCGAGATGATGGGCCTGAGGATCCTGGAGATCGAGGATCACCTGGTCCAGGCGGCGCGGAAGCACTCGATGGACATGGAGGCGAAGGGGTACTTCGCGCACGATTCGCTGGACGGCCGCGGCCCCGGGGACCGCTGCCGCGAGGCGGGGTACAAGAGCATGGGCGTCGGCGAGAACATCGCGATGGGGATGAGCACGCCCGAGGAAGCGCACAACGGCTGGTACAACAGCTCGGGCCACCATCGCAACATGCTCTCGCCGGGCTGGAACCAGATGGGCTGCGGGCACTCCGGCGTCTACTGGACCGAGGACTTCGGAGCCGGGACCGCGCAGGCCAGGTAGGCTTCGTCCACTCACCTAAAGCCCCGCCGCCCTCTCGCCAGGGCGGCGGGACTCGTCGATTCCGCAGGGGACCCTGGTCGTGTTGGGAGGTGACGCGTGAAGCTTCGTCTCGCGTCGGCGCTGGCTCTCTCTCTCGCCCTTCCCGCCCTCGCCAAGATGCCCGACGACGAGTGGGCCCGCGTCAAGAGGGAGGCGATGCGCGACCTGGGCGCCTCCGATGCGACCACCCGCGTCGGCGCCGTGAAGAAGCTCGCCGGCGGCGACCGCCAGGAGGCCGCCGAGATCCTCCTCAAGCTCTCCTCGATGGCGCAGAGGACCCTCTCGCCGCTCACGCAGGAGAAGGCGAAGATCCTCAAGAGCCTCGACAACTTCAACGGCAGGAACAGGTTCACCGAGGCGGAAGTCGAGCAGATGCAGAAGCTCCAGGACGAGATGCGCCTCCTGGGGCAGAAGATCTCCGCCGAGGAGTCGGTCCGCGAGGCCGTGATCGGGGCCCTCGGGACGTTCGCCGACGCCGAGGCCGTGGCGTGGATGCTCGCGACGCCGCTCAAGGGCTCGTCGTGGGAGGACCGGATGGTCGTCGCCGAGGCCTGCGCGACGGTCAAGAGCGACCAGGTCGCGGCGGCGCTCATCGAGCGCGTCACGAAGGACACCGACCCGCGGGTGCGGTCGTCTGCGATCTCCTCGCTGGGAAAGCGCAAGGCGGTCGAGGCCGCCTCCGCGATCGCCGGGGCGCTCTCCGACGAGAACTGGCAGGTCCAGATCGCCGCGCTGAACGCCCTCTCGGTGCTCGGGGGGAAGGACGGGATCGAGCTGATCATCGCGCTGATGGAGAAGGCCGACGGGCGGATCCGGAAGGAGTGCGGCCTGGCGCTGGGGATGATCACGGGCGAGAAGCTCGGGAACGACGCGGCGGCCTGGCGCCGCTGGTGGGCCGAAAAGGGCGGGGCGTGGGACGGGCCGAAGGAGGCCGAAGTGAAGCCCGCGGACGAGCCGGGCGGGACGACGGTCACCTTCTACGGGATCCCGGTGGAGTCGAAGCGCCTCGTGTTCGTCCTGGACATCTCCGGGTCGATGGCGCAGCCCGCCGACGTCGAGCAGCAGGTGACGAGCGGCGGTCCCGGCGATGAGCCGCCGCCGAAGTCCGGCTGCAACAAGCTCGAGGTCGCGAAGTATGAACTCAAGAAGTGCATCCGGAAGCTCGACGCGAAGGCCCAGTTCAACATGATCTTCTACGCGAACGCGCCGGAGAAGTGGAAGGCGAACCTCGTCTCGGCCTCTCCCGCGAACAAGGCCGCGGCGATCGCGTACATCGAGAAGCTGGAGCCGACCTCGGCGACGAACATCTTCGATTCGCTGGAGATGGCCTTCAACATGGCCATGAACGGGCACGGGAACGTCGTCTACAGCGACCAGAACTACAAGAAGAGCGTCGACACGATCTACCTGATGTCGGACGGCGCGCCGAACATGGGGCAGATCACGGACCCGACGGAGATTCTCGCGAAGATCCGCGAGATGAATCGCCTGAGGAAGATCATCATCCACTCGATCGGCGTGGGCCGCGACCAGGTCGAGAGCTTCATGAAGTCCCTCGCCGAGGAGAACGGCGGGAAGTACGTGAGGCGGTAGGGTCGCGTCACGCGCTATCCTGTGGGTTGGATGGGTGCCCGCGTTCGAGATCCAGCTCCCAAATCCCAGATCCCAACAAGATCCCAGATCCCAACACCTTGTCTGCACACTTGTTAGGATCTGGGATCTCGTTGGGATCTGGGATTTGGGATCTGGATCTCGAACGCGGGCACCCATCCAACCCACAGAATAGCGCCTGACGCGACACTAGCCTCCCCTTGCCGGCCGCCCGCGCGGGGCCCTACAATGCGGTCCTTGACCGAGGGCCCCGCATGACCCGCGCCGCCGTCCTCCTCCTCGCCGCAGCCGTCCTCCTGGCCGAAGACCCCCCGGCGATCGAGTGGAACAAGGACACCGTCACGCCCTCCTGCCCCGCGTGCACCGCCGAGCTGCCCCTGGAGTGCGAGACCTGCCCGGGCTGCGGCGAGCGCGTGACCTGGAGGGACCTGCAGTTCGACCAGACGCCCGCCGGGGCCTTCGTGCAGCTCAAGTACGCCCTCAAGTACCACCGCCCCGACCTCCTCCAGGAGTGCGTCACGACGGACGTCTACAAGGCCGCGGAGGCCGAGCAGTTCGCGGTCGACAGCGGCCCGCTTCAGATGTTCCTGAAGGCCCGCATCAAGAAGGTCGAGAAGGACGGCGACCTCGCGCGGATCCAGTTCGAGGCAGGGGAGGGGGAGGAGGCGCGGCTCTTCACCTTCGAGGCCCGGCGCGAGGCCGAGGGCTGGCGCCTGGGCCCCCCGACGGGGAAGATGGGCGTGGACGCCTCCGCGAACGAGTCCCTGGCCCTGCGCGACCTCCTCGAGATCGCCGAGGCCGAGCGGCGGTGGCTCGCCGACGACCCCGAGGGGAACCGGCAGAAGGACTACTGGACGCGCGACGTGGCCGGGCTCTGCGCGCACCCCGTCTCCACGGGCGGAAAGGCCGGGCTCGTCCGTGAGGACCTCGCCCGCGCGGATCGGCTCGGCGTGGGCCACTACCCCGACCTCGGCGAGGCCCGCGCGACCCACGGCTACTGGTTCCAGATGCTCCGTCGGGACGCCCTGGAGCAGCGGTACCAGCTCGACGTGGACCGCGACGGCGCGCCGTTCGAGAACGGGTCGGACTTCGGCGTGGTGGCCTGGCCCGAGGAGTACGGGGAGTCCGGGAAGAGGACCTTCATCCTCTCGAGCCGGGGCCAGGTGTGGGCCAGGGACCTGGGGTCGGCGACCTCCAAGGACCCGCCGAGGGAACTGTCCGAGGGGGAGCGCATCGCCGCGGATCGGCTCCTCGAGGGGCTCCTGTCCGCGAGACTCGAGGAGCGCGGCGAGGCCGCGGAACGGATCCTGGACCTCGGTACGCCCGCGCATGGATGGTTGCGGGAGGCGATGTCGCGTGACGAATTCCGCTCCGTCCGGGGGACGATGAAGCTGCTCGTAGAGGCGATCGAGCCTCCGCCCTGCGCCCTGGAGCGCTTCCCTGGCGACCCGGAGTCCGACGGATGGACGCTGGTTCCGATGGGGCAAGGCCCTCGATAGGAGTGACCCGATGAGGATTCTCGTCCTGCTGGCCGCCGCGGTCGCCCCGCTGTTCGCAGAGGAGGCCGAGGGGCCCCTGGAGAAGGGGACCGAGGTCGTCTTCCTGGAGCGGCAGGGGAGCCTGCCGTTCTTCGAGGACGCCGCGGTCCGGTACAAGGTGGTCGAGCCGGACGAGGCCCTGGCAAAGCACCTCCTGGGATACGAGCCGTTCGTGCACGCCGTGCGGGAGTACCGATCGCTGCGCGAGCGGCTGATCGGCCGCGCGCAGGCGATCCACCTTGTCTTCGAGCCGTCGCTGGAGCGCACCGCGTACTGCGCGGAGCAGCCGTTCCTGCTGAACGACCCGACGAAGCCGAAGGGGAAGCGCGGCAAGGTCGTGATCGCCCCACTGATCCACGTGACGGGGCGGTACCTGGACGACATGAAGCAGGGGAAGGCGCTCTCGGTCGTCTGTCACGAGATCGGGCACGCCTTCATGACGATGACCCACGGGATGCTCGACTATCCCGGAGGCTCGCCCGAGTTCCTGATCGACTTCCTGACCGAGGAGGGGCACTGGTACACGAAGGAGACCGACCCGGTGTTCGCGTTCAGCGAGGGGTGGGCGGAGTTCACGGAGTACCACTACACGGGGGAGCCGCTCCCCGTGACGCTCGTCCAGGTCAGGAAGGACGACGGGACGATGCGGGACCTGACGCTCACGGAGTTCCGCCGTCGCGAGGGGGCGCAGGCGTACCTGATGCTGGCGCTCGACCGCGATGCGTCGATCGAGGATTTCTACGAGCGGGCCCTGGACGTGATGTCGGCCTCGAAGCCGCAGTCGATGAACGGCCTCATGCGGGCCTACGTCAACGCGCACCCCGAGGAGCGGGAGGACATCGAGAAGGTCCTCGTGACCGCGTCGAAGGGCGTCTACGAAATCGACTACGACTACAGCCGCGACGACTACTGGCGCGACGCTGGCCCGAACTGGGACCGCCTCTGGGAAACGGTGAAGAAGCGCCTGGGCGGCGGGAAGTAGTCCTCAGATCCCCGCCGCGACCTCCTTCCAGACGAGGATCGCCAGGACCACGGCGAACCAGAGGAGCACGACGGCGAGGATGAGCTTCGTCGCCTCGAAGTGGGCGCGGGCCCAGGCCGCGAGGCGCGACGAGGAGAGCCCCAGGATCGCCGCGGCGAAGACGGCGACGAGCGGCACGATGAAGGCCGTCACGTAGACCAGCAGCCAGCCGATCCCCGTCAGCACGTCCCGTCCCCCGCGGCCCTCGCGGACCAGGTACGCCACGGTCGGAAAGCCGATCTGCCCCGTGCAGGCGCTCTCGACGACGGCGACGAGCACCCCGGCCGTCGCAGCGCCGAGGAAGAGGGTGCGCGACCGAAGGCCTCCGCGGATCGCGTCGTGGATCCGCGCCACCCACCTCCTCGGCAGCGCGGCGGTCATGCCGGCGAGCGTCCGCGTCCGCCGGTACACGACCAGGTCGCGCACGTGCGCCGCGGCGAAGCCGAGCGAGAGCGCGATGGCGAGGAGGCTCACGCCGACGCCGACCCACCGGACGCCTTCCGCGAAGCGGAACGTCTCGTAGAGGCCGAGCAGGAGCGTGAAGTAGGTGATGTAGACCGCGCCGACGTAGCCGGCCCCCGCCACGAGGACGCGTCGCCGCGGGATCCCCTCGTGCTGCAGGAACGACACGAGGAAGACAAGCGTCGTGAAGGCGCAGGGGTTGATGCCGTCGGCGAGGCCGCCCGCGAGGACGACGGTCAGGGGCTTGGTGTCCAGCACGGCGAGCGGGTCGGAAGGCCTACTTCTGCGCGACGACCTCGTAGACCTTGACCTCGCGCTCCTTCCCCTTGAGGCGGACGCTCTCCAGGAAGCGGCACTCGAACTTGTCGTGGACGAGCGCGTGCGTGCGCTCCCCGATCACGACCTGGTTCGGCTTCGCGTACTTCTCCAGGCGGCTCGCGATGTTCACGTTGTCGCCGAGGACCGTGTACTCGCGGCGCTTCTCGAACCCGATGTCCCCCGCGACCACGTTTCCGCTGTTGATCCCGATCCGGATGTTGAACTTCGGGAAGTCCGGGTGCTTCTCGCGCGTCTTCCGCAGCTCCTCGATCATCTGCAGCCCCGCGCGGACGGCCCGGACCGCGTGGTCCTGGACCTCCGCCGGCGCCCCGAAGACGGCCATGATGCAGTCGCCGATGAACTTGTTCACGTTCCCCTGCGACTCAAGCACGACGCCGCTCGTCACCTCGAAGAACGTGTTCAGCATCCGTCCGACGAGCGTCGGCTTCATCTTCTCGGTGAGCGGCGTGAACCCCTCGATGTCGCCGAACAGGATGGAGACCTCCTTCTCCTCGGCCTCCATGTCCATCACCCCGCCGCCCTTCGTCGCGCGCCTGAGGATCATCTCGACGACGTCCGGCGAGTTGTACCGCTCCAGGTTCGCGCGCACGACGGCCTCGCGCTTCAGCTCCTCGTACAGCTCGTCCTGCTTGATGCGGATCGCCAGGATGTTCGCGATCGCCGTCAGGAGCTCGATGTCGTCCTCCTGGAACTCGTAGCTCTTCACGAGGTTGTCCAGGTAGATGCAGCCGAGGACCTCCTGCTTCTCCCACAGGGGCACGCAGAGCGCGCTCCGGATGTTGTACTGGATGATGCTGACCCCGGCCTGGAACCGCGGGTCGTGTTTGGCGTCGTTCGTGATGATCGAGATCTTGTCCTTCACGACCTTGTTCGCGATCGTGCGGCTGGCCACCACCTCGTCGCTCGCGATGGTCCCCTTCGAGCGGTGGCGCATCACCTTGGGCACGAGGGTGTCGGTGGCCCTGTCGAGGAGCATCACGACGCCGCGCTCGGCCTTCATCACCTCGAAGATGACCGCCATCGAGATGTTGAGCACCTCCGCGAGGCTCGTGGCGCTCGCGACGGCCTTCCCGAGCTGGTAGAGAATGAGGAACTTGTCGGCGATCCGCTCCTCCTCCTCCGCGGACATCGTCGACTTCTTGCGGGAGAGGTTGCGCCAGGAGATCCCCTTCGCGATCGACTCGCGCAGGTCGACCTTGTACTCCTCGGGGACCTCGGTGAGGTGCTTGATGATCTCGCTGCCGCCGTAGATCTTCTCGATTTCCTGGTCGAGGCTGGCCACGGGGGCGGCGGTCGCGGGCTTGCCGGCGGCGGGCTTCGAGTTCCCCGACTCGTCGCGGAAGACCAGGGTCGTCTCGCCGATCATCACCTCGTCGCCGTCGTCGAGGACCTTGACGTCGACCTTCTTGTTGTTGACGAAGGTCCCGTTGCTGGAGCCCATGTCGTAGAGCGTGATCCGCGGGCCGTGGCGGATGAGCTCGGTGTGGCGGCGGGAGACGAGGGAGTCGCGGAGCTCCAGGTCGTTGTCGGGCATCCGGCCGATCGTGAACTTCTCCTTGTCGAGCGGGAGCTCCTTCGCGACGTCCGCGCCCGACTTGACGATCAGCTTGGGCAAGGGTGGCTCCGGGGGTTTCGATGGGTTGCGGACGATAATAAACCAGACGGCCGCGCCCGTGTCAATGCGAGGGGCCGGCAGGGACGGGGCTCACTTCTCCACGGGGGGCTCCGGCTCGCGGTTCTCACGGTCCCACAGGCGCAACTCGTCGGCGGTCATCGGCTTCTCGCGGAGGCGCTCCAGCAGCGCGGCCG
The DNA here is from genome assembly GCA_964649705.1 of uncultured Planctomycetia bacterium. GTDB lineage: Bacteria > Planctomycetota > MHYJ01 > WSZJ01 > CAZYRM01 > CAZYRM01. The sequence continues at coordinate 15,966 of CAZYRM010000018.1, read as the reverse complement.
TCGGCCCATCGGAGGACGGCTGGCGCAGCATGCGGTTGCCTCGCACGTAATACCCGCCCTGGTTCCCGTCCTCCCGCATCAGGTCCGTGAGGAGGTCTTCCGCCCGCTCTGCATCGATCCGCCTCAGGAGGAGGATCGGCTTCGGGTCGTCGAGCAGGCGGCGGACGTGGGCCGGCATCCTTGAGTACGACGAGTCGTCGTAGAGGGACCGCCAGTTGTAGTCGGTCTGTTGCCAGGCGTGGGGGGACGGGCATTGGAGCGCCCCTGGCCACTCCCTCGTGAACGCCGTGACCTCCACCTCGACGCGCTTTTTGAACGGCGTGCCGAGGACGATGACCGTCAGGGTTCGCTGGATGCGACCGCATCGGAGGCAGACCTCCGCGTGCTCGCGGGAGCTCAGGTTGCAGGCCACGATGGCCAGGCCGGCGAACGCGAGGATCACCAGGAGTGAATAGTAGAAGGGGCGCATGCGGATGGCCCTGGGCCGGGCGGACCCTCCACGGCTGGAACCGTCACTTCCCCTGGACTCGCAGCAGGTCGAGGATCAGGTGTCCGGGCGTCTGGTACCGGTCGACGGCGTCCTTCGCCATCATCTTCTCGAGCACCTTGCACAGCTCGTCGGGCACCTGGGGGTTCAGCTTTTTCGGCGACTCGATCTTCTCGGAGTTCACCTTCGCCAGGAACTCGCGGGGCGTCTTCGCCTTGAACGGCAGCTCGCCGGTGACGGAGAAGTACAGGGTCGCCCCGAGGGAGTAGACGTCGGCGCGGTGGTCGCAGTTCTTGGCGTCGAAGATCTGCTCCGGCGACATGAAGTTGATCGTCCCGATCCCCATCCCCGTCCGCGTGATCTCGGAGAGCCCGGAGTCCTGCAGGCTCTTCGCCGTCCCCATGTCGATCAGCTTCGCGGCGCCCGCCTCCGAGACGAGGATGTTCGCCGGCTTGATGTCGCGGTGGATCACCTTCTTCTCGAAGGCGTACTGGAGCGCCTGGGCGATCTGCAGGCAGACGTCGATGGCCTCGCTCACCGGAAGCCGCCCCCGCTCCTTCAGGATGTCGGCGAGCGTCTTCCCCTCGACGAACTCCATCGCGATGTAGTAGGTCCCGTTGTCCTCTCCGGCGTCGTAGATCCCCACGAGGTTCGGGTGCGAGAGCCCGCCGCCGCTTTTCGCCTCGCGCAGGAAGCGCTTGACGGTCGTCGGATTGAGCGTCAGGTACTCGAAGAGGATCTTCACCGCCGCCGGCCGCGCCATGGTGTTGTGCTCGGCGCGGAAGACGAGGCCCATCGACCCCTGGCCGATCTTCTCGAGGAGGCGGTAGTTGCCGATGACGCGGCCCAGGTAGGGGTCGGCGCACTCGGCGCACCAGCACTTCCCCTCCAGCTCCACGGCCTTGCCGCCCTGGAACTCGCGCCGCGGGATCATCCGGCCGCACTTCGCGCAGAACTTGTGCCCCGTGAGGAGGGCGCTCTCGCCCTGGACGGTGGGGGCGCCGGCCACGGGCGCCATCTTGGCGGCGGCCTTCATGAGCGCCGGCATCCCCGTCTCGGTCGCCGTCTGCGCCTCGGCGCTCTGCTCGCCGGACTCGATCTCGAACGTGAAGATCGTCTCGCCGACGAGGACCTCCTCGCCGGGGGAGAGGACGTGCGCGGTGATCTTCTTCTGGTTGACGAAGGTCCCGTTGGAGGAGTTCAGGTCCTGGACCTTGCAGGTAGTGCCGTCGTTCTCGAACTTCGCGTGGACGCGGGACATCTTGCTGTCCGCGATGACGACGTCGTTCATCTCGGAGCGGCCGACGGTGATGCTCTGGCCCGTCTCGACCGGCACGATGGTGCCGGCCAGCTCGCCGTTGGCGATGACGAGCTGGACCCTCAGACCCTTCTTGTTCTGGAGCATGCCGGCCGGGGATCATAGCAGGGAGGGGAGGGCACTTCAACCCCAGCGAGCTGGCCAGCCGGACAGCTACTTGAGGAACCGGAGCGCCAGCCAGCCCCCGAGCGCGGCGAAGGCCGCGGCCGAGATCAGGCTGGCGATGATCTGCGCGCGGTGCTTCCGCAGCCACCTCCTCGCGCGGTCGGTCACCCGCATCGGGCGCGCGATCGTCGGGGCGCCGTCGAGGAAGCGGTTCACGTCCTCGACCATCTCCCGGGCGTGCTGGTAGCGCGCGACGGGCTCCTTCTCGATCGCCTTCATGCAGATCGCCTCGATCGCCTCCGGGATCTCGGAGTTCAGGAGGCGCGGCGACTTCGCATTCTCGCCGACGACCTTGAAGAGGAGCTGGACCGTGCTCTCCGCGTCGAACGGGGGCTGGCCGACGAGCATGTGGTAGAGGACCGCGCCGAGCGAGTAGATGTCGCACCGCTCGTCGACCTCGTTCGCCTCGCCGCTCGCCTGCTCGGGCGACATGTAGGCCGGCGTCCCGAGCGACGTCCCCGTGCGCGTGAGGTGCGTGTCCTGGCCCAGGTGCTTCGCGAGGCCGAAGTCGGTCAGCCGAGCCCGCCCCGTCGGGTCGATGAGGATGTTCCCCGGCTTGATGTCGCGGTGCAGGATCCCCTGCTCGTGCGCGACGGAGATCGCCCTCCCGATGTCCCTCAGGACCTCCACCGCGCGCTGGACGGGGAGGATCGCCTCCTCGAAGAGGACCTCCGAAAGCGACCTTCCCTCGACGAATTCCATGACGAGGTACGGGAAGCCCTCCTCGACGCCGCTCTCGAGGACGCGGACGATGTTCGGGTGGGAGAGGCGGCTGGCGGCGTTCGCCTCGCGGCGGAAACGGGCGAGCTCCTCGTCGGACGCGGAGCTCCCGGAGAGGAGGATCTTCACGGCGACCTGGCGGTTCCGGATCCGGTCGTTCGCCCGGTAGACGACGCCCATCCCGCCGCGGGAGACCTCCGAGATGAGGTCGTAGCGCCCGAACGCGCGCCCGCCGGCCTCGGGGACGGAGACGGGGATCCTGGGCCCCCCCGGCGTGCTCGACGGCCGCCCGGGGAAGGGCGTGAACGTGGAGGTCTTCGGCGTCGGCGTGCCCAGCGACTTCGGGCGGGCTGGCGGCGTGGGGTCCTCGGAGCCGACGGACTTCACGTCCACAACGGCGAAGTTCGCCTCGCAGGCGACGCAGCGGTGGTCGCCGGCGATGCGCGACGAGCGGAAGAGGTGGCCGCAGGAGGGGCAGACGAGCGTCCCGCGGACGTGCTCGTTCAAGGCCTCCTGGAGCGACTTGGGATAGGCGAGGTTGAGGTCGAAGAGGATGCGCGAGAGTCTGACGCGCTCCCCTTTCGCGGCCTTCTCTCCCTGGACGCCGAGTGCCCGGGTGAGCTGGTCGCGCGTAAGCACGTCGATCTCCACGAGGACCCGCCCGAAGGCGTTGTCCTCGAGGCGAGCGCGACCCAGCTCCGGCCCCTCGCGGCTCGGAGACGGCATGATCGGGAGTCCTCACACCGGTGATTCAAGGGACAGTATAGCCGGGGGACTGGGCGATGGGAAGCACCGGTTTTTCGCGACCCTGCCTGCACTTGCGGACGGGAACGTCCTCCCGGTACAATGCGATGCTTACGTTCGCCGGTATAGGAGCACTTCATGCGATCCCGCCTTGCAGGCCTTGCCGTCTTCTCCCTCTTCGCCGTCCTTCTGCTGGGCGGCCCCGTCCAGGGGAAGGACGAGGTCAAGGACCCGGGCACCTACATCGAGCGCCTCGCCAAGGCCCGCGGGGAGCGGTTCTGGGACACCGTCGCCTCCCTCGAGGAGATGGGCGGCAGCGCCGTCAAGGCGTGCGAGGAAGGGCTCTCCCGTCACGAGCCGTTCGTGCGGATCGGCTGCGCGAAGGTCCTCTTCGCCAACGACCGGAAGCGCGACGGCGTGACCGCCCTCCTCGTCGTCCTCCGCGAGGAGGAGGACCGTGAGGCCCGGATCGCCTCGGCGGACCTGATCGGCTCGCTCCTGAGGAACGACGCCGACTACGAGGGGACCCAGGAGGCCATCGGCGGCATCGAGGACGTCCTCGACACCTGCACCGACAACCCGCTGCGGGTCTCCCTCTCCAAGGCGCTCTACCACGCCTCGGGCGGGGCGAGCCTCCGCGCGATCGAGAGCCTGAAGGAGCTGCTGGCCTCCGACGACCCGGCGCTCCAGATGGAGGCGGCCCTGGCCCTCGCGGACATCGACAACTTCGACGCCGCCCGCGACGTGCTCTACAGGTTGGCGGAGGAGCCGACCGACCGCGGGAGGCTCGCGGCCCTCTACATCCGCCACAAGCAGCTCATCGACCGCCTGGAGCGGCAGCAGTTCCCGAACGCGGACGCGAAGTACGCCCTCCTCGACGAGATCGTCGACTTCGTCCTGAAGCAGTACGTCGACGAGGACAAGGCGGACCTCAAGAAGCTCGTCGAGGCCGCCGCGGACGGGATGACGAAGTCGCTCGACCCGTTCTCGGGCTTCCTCAACGAGACGGAGCGCAAGAGGCTGAAGGAGTCGATCGAGATGAAGTACGGCGGCATCGGGGCGCACGTCTCGATGCGCGACGAGTGGCTGACGATCGAGCGCCCGGTGTACGGCGGCCCGGCCGACAAGGCCGAGCTCCGGAGCGACGACCGGGTCGTGGAAGTCGGCGGGGAGTCGACCAAGGGGAAGAGCCTCGACGACCTCGTCGGGAAGCTGAAGGGCGAGCCCGGCACCGAGGTCACCTTCAAGGTGATGCGCCGCGGCTGGACCAAGGAGCGCGAATTCACGGTCCGTCGCGAGCGGATCCGGATCAACACGGCGAAGGGGGAGATGCTCCCCGGGCAGATCGGATTCCTCCTCCTTTCCTCGTTCGGCGACACGACCGCGGACGAGCTGCTCGTGGCCCTGGACGACCTGCAGAAGGCGGGGGCGAAGGGGATCATCGTCGACGTGAGGAACAACCCGGGCGGGTACCTGGCGGCCGCCGTGCGGATCGTGGACCACTTCATCGAGGAGGGGAAGGTCGTCGTCGAGACGAAGGGCCGCGGCGGGAAGCTGCTGGAGCGGCTCACGACGCAGGACCCGGACAAGGTCGACCTCCCCGTGATCATCCTGACGAATGGCGGGAGCGCGAGCGCGAGCGAGATCTTCAGCGGGGCGATGCGCGACCACAAGAAGGGGACGCTCGTCGGCGAGAAGACCTACGGAAAGGGGAGCGTCCAGCACATCCTCGAGCTGCGTTCGACGGACAACAAGGCGGCGCTCAGGATGACGATCGCCAAGTACTACCTCCCGAGCGGGATCTGCATCCACCGCAGCGAGGACGGCAAGACGGGCGGGATCGACCCGGACATCAAGGTGGAGCCGGCGAAGCGGGACTTCTGGAAGGAGGCCGAGTTCACAACGCTCCTCGATTCGGAGAAGCTCGACCAGTACATCAAGGACCGCTGGAGCGTGGCGAAGGACGCCTTCTACAAGTTGGCCGAGGACGACGGGAAGGACCCGGCGGGCTATCCCGAATTCGACGCGCTTTTCACATCGCTGACCACGCACCTCACGAAGGACGACGTGAGGGAGCTCCTCCGGGTCCGCGTGCGGCGCTTCGTGCAGGACGACCGCAAGCGGGAGTTCCTGTCGGACGTGCAGGGGGACGACCAGCTCCAGCGGGGGATCCTGGAGACGTGCAAGCAGGCGCAGATCGACCCGGAATCGGTGCCCGAGTTCAAGCCGTTCGCGCACAAGTTCGACAACGAAGGCCAGGCCACGGGGAAGTAGCGGGATGGCGCTCCAGTGTCCCCTTCCCATTCCCCTTCCCGTTCCCAGCGCTTCTGACCGCATGGGAATGGGAAGGGGAAGGGGAACGGGAAGGGGACCTCAACCCACAGGATTGCGCCTGACGCGACTCTAGCACACGCTTGACGGAATCGGACGGATCCCGTACTGTCTCACGCATTCCTGGCACGGCAGAGGGCGGGAGGGGCAGGCAGAAGGTCCCTTTGCCGGAGGCCCCGTGGAGCAAGCCAGCGCAGCCCGCGTTTCCGACGCGGAGCACACCGACGCCCTTCCCCCCGCCGCCCCGCCCATCCCACCGGAGATCGCCAGGGCTGATCCGGGGATGTTCGGGAAGCTCGCCATCGCCCACGGCATGGCGACACCGAACCAGGTCGTCGAGGCCCTGGCCGTCCAAAAGGCCCACCCGACCAAGCCGCTTGGGATGACGATGGTGGAGCTGGGCTACCTGAGGAAGGACCAGCTCGAGACGCTCGTCGCGCTCCTCCGCAGCCGCCCGCAGGCCCCCGCGACGACCGTCCGCCCGAAGGACTCGGCGACCTCCGTCGACCGCACTCGTCAGCAGATGGAGAAGCTCCTCGCGCGCGTCGCCGAGATGGGCGCGAGCGACCTCCACCTCAACGTCGGGTCCGCGCCGATCGTGCGGCTGCACGGGCACCTCACGGTGCTCGGCTTCCCGGCCCTCAACGCCGAGCAGACCCGCGCCCTCGTTCTCTCGCTCCTGGATGAGCCGCGTAAGGCCCACTTCTTCGAGCACAAGGACGTCGACTTCTGCCACACGATCGAGGGCGTCGGCCGCTTCCGCATCAACGCCTTCCACCACCGCGAGGGGATCGACGCCGCCTTCCGCGTGATCCCCAAGACCATCCCGGCGCTCGATACGCTCGGCGTCCCGAAGATCATCGAGAAGTTCATCCAGTACCAGCAGGGCCTCGTCCTCGTCACCGGCCCCGCGGGGAGCGGCAAGACGACGACGCTCGCCTCGCTCGTCGAGCAGATCAACCAGTCCAGGAAGCAGAACATCATCGTCCTGGAGCAGCCGATCGAGTACCTCATCCCGAGCAAGTCCTGCAACGTCGTCCAGCGCGAGATCCCGCGCGACTCGCTGAGCTTCTCGGCCGCGCTGCGCGCCGCGCTCCGCGAGAACCCGGACGTCGTCGTCCTCGGCGAGATGCGGGACCTCGACACCATCTCGACGGCGATCACGGCCGCGGAGACGGGCCACCTCGTGCTCGGATCGCTCCACACGTCGAGCGCCGCGCGCACGGTGGACCGGATCCTCGACGTCTTCCCCCCGAAGGAGGCCGCGCAGGTCCGCGCGATGGTCAGCGAGAGCCTCCGCGGCGTCATCTCCCAGCAGCTCGTCCCGCGCGCCGACGGCAAGGGGAGGGTCGCCGCGTGCGAGGTCCTCTTCAACACGCCCGCGATTGCGAACCTCATCCGCGACGAGCGGACCTACCAGATCCCCGGCGTCATGCAGACCCAGCGGAAGAACGGGATGCAGCTCATGGACGACGCCCTCCTGGACCTCGTTCGGAAGGAGGAGATCTTCCCGCAGGACGCCTGGTCCCGCGCCGAGAACAAGTCCGTCTTCGCGAAGATGATCTAGGAGCCCCGCCATGCCCCAGCTCGACAAGCTCCTCAAGTTCCTCTCCGACAAGGGCGGGAGCGACCTGCACATGCTCGCGGGACTCCCGCCGAAGGTCCGCATGCACGGGCAGCTCGAGGTCATCAACCAGCCCGTCATGACGCAGGAGATGATGTCGGAGTGGCTCGCTGAGGTCTGCACGCCGCGGCTCTGGAACCGCTTCCTGGAGCAGCGCGACCTGGACTTCGCGTACTCGCTCGAGGGGGTTGCGCGCTTCCGCTGCAACTTCTTCAACCACCAGAACGGGCTCGGGGCGGTCTTCCGGGTCATCCCGACGCAGATCAAGACGATCGAGGAGCTGAACCTGAAGCCGGTCATCCTCGAGTTCGCGAAACTGACGTCGGGGCTCGTGCTCGTCACGGGGCCGACAGGGAGCGGGAAGTCGACGACGCTCGCGGCGCTGATCGACTACATCAACTCCAACTACAAGAAGCACATCATCACGGTCGAGGACCCGGTCGAGTTCACGCACCGGAACAAGAAGTCGGTGATCGTCCACCGCGAGGTGGGGGCGGACACGCCCACCTTCGCCGACGCCCTGCGTGCGGCGACGCGGCAGGACCCGGACGTGGTGCTCATCGGCGAGATGCGCGACACGGAGACGATCGGCCAGGCGATCAGCGCGGCCGAGATGGGCGTGCTCGTCTTCGGGACGCTCCACACGAACAACGCGGCGAAGACGGTCGACAGGATCATCGAGGTCTTTCCGGCCGATCAGCAGCAGCAGGTCCGGACGCAGCTCGCGCAGAGCCTGAAGGGGGTCGTGAGCCAGCTCCTCTGCCGCACGGTGGACGGGAAGGGGCGGATCGCCTGCAACGAGGTGCTGATCGGGAACTCGGCGCTCGCGAACGCGATCCGCGAGGGGGCCGTGAGCAAGATCCTGCAGATCATCGAGGGTGCCCGCGGGGCCGGGATGCAGCTCATGGACGACGCACTCCTGGAGAACCTGCGCGCGGGGCGGATCACGCCCGAGGAGGCCTACCACAAGTCGCAGGACAAGAAGGCGTTCGAGGGGTTCCTGCGCAGACCCGCGGGGGACATGAACTAGCGCGGCCGCCTTCTCCTCTGGCCACGCACAAGTCGATCGGCCCGCGATCTCTCGGACCGGCGCGGATCGCGCCATCCTGCCTATTGCCGCCCCTCGTCGAGCCGTTTCCGCGCCTCCCGCAGCGCATCCGCGGCCCTCGGCACGAGGGGGTGGTCGGGGAAGTCACGCTGGAACGTCTCCAGGTCATCGACGGCCCCGGAGGCGTCCCCCGCGGCGAGGCGCGCAAGGGCGCGATGATAGCGTGCCAGGGCATGGTCCGGGCGGCGATCGAGCACCGCCGAGAAATCCCCCTCGGCGTGGGACGCCTCCGACAGACCGAGGCGCGCCGCGCCCCGCAGGAAGGTCAGCTCGGTCTCGTCGGGGAACCGCTCGAGGCCGCCCCCGACGAGGTCTTTCAGTCGTGCCCACTCCTTTCGCGTCGCCAGGATCCGTCCCGCCCGGATGTGCGCGTCGGCGTCGATCGCCCCCGCGGCGGCGGCACGGAGGAAGGCCTCCAGCGCGAGGTCCTTCTCCTTGCGGAGCTCGCGAAGCGAACCCAGGTTGTACCACCCCTCGTACGACCGCGGGTCCGCCTCGACCGCCACCCGGTAGTCCTCGACGCCGCCGTCGAGGTCCCCCCGGTCCACCCGCAGATTGCCCCGCGCGATGCGCGCCTCGGCGCACGACGGGGCGAGGCGGAGCGCCTCGTCGAGGAGGACGGGAACGCGGTCCTGCCGGCCCCCCATCCCCGCGTATACGTCCGCCATCCCGACCAGGGCGCGAGGACGCGACGCGCGGTCCACTTCGGAGGCATTGCCGTACGCGCCGAGCGCGTCCTCCGTCCGACCGGCCCGCCGGTACGCCTCTCCCAGCGCCAGCCAGGGCTCCGCGCGGCGCGGGTCCAGCTCCGCCGCCTTCTCCAGGCTCGCCGCGGCGTCGGGGGCGTCTCGCTGGAGGAGAACCTTGCCGAGCAGGAGGTGAAGCTCCGCGTAGCCGGGGAACGCGGCAAGGCCGCTCTCGAGCGCCTCCTCGGCCTCGGCGAGCCGGCCCAGGCCCGCCAGGGCGGATGCCCTGTGGTAGACGACCGTGAAGGTGGAGCGACGCGCGGCCGCGAGATCGAGGTCCTCGAGCGCACCCGCGTCGTCGCCCCGCCGAAGCCGGATCACGCCGCGGCCGACGCGGGCCGGCAGGGAGCCCGGGTCGCGTTCCAGCACGCGCGCGTACGCCAGCTCGGCGCCCTTGAGGTCGCCCTCGGCCTCCTTCAGCCTCCCCTCGATGTGCAGCCTGGAGTCCTGACCGTACTCCTCGCCGCGGAGGAGCGACCGAAGGTCCTCCTGTCGACCGAGCAGGGCGTATCCGTCCGCGAGCAGCGTCACGACTTCGTCGGACCAGGGTCGCAGGGTGTGGAGAAGCTCGAGGTCGCGGACCGCGTCCTCGGGGCGGGCCTCGAGCAGGCGGTCCGCGCGCCGCAGGAGGGCCTTGTCGCCGATCCACCCCGGCTCCCCCGACAGTTCCCCGTACCGCCGCATCGCCTCCCAGCGGTCCCTCCCCGAGAGGTCGGCCAGGGCCGCCGACGCGTACCGACGCTCTTGCGACCCTTCGGGCGCCGCGCGCAGGACCGCGTCGAACGCGCCGATCGCCTCCTCGCGCGGCCCCGTCGTCGCCGCCTCCGCGTCGCGCCCCTCGCGATACGCCTCGTCGAGGGCGATCGCCAGGTAGAAGCGGGCGGCGAGGAAGTCGGGCTGTGACGCGAGCGCCCGACGGAGCGCGTCGATCGCCTGGGCCCGGTCCCCTCGGAGCCACCAGAGGCGACCCCGCGCGGAGAGGGCCTCCGCGGAGTCGGGGAGGAGGGCCTCCATGGAGTCGCACAGGGCCTTCACGCGATCGAGCGCGGCGCCGGCGGCGGCGACTCCCGCCCTCCGTCGGATGTCGTCGACATCGGTCAGGACCTCCTGCGCGCGCATGGCGAGCTCGTGCACGCGCGCCTCCGCTTCCGCCCGTGCCCGCAGGCCCTTGAGGCGCGACGCCGCCGCGTCGGCCAGCCGCGAGGCCTCCGCGTCCTCGGGCAGAAGCCGCACGGCGCCGCTGTAGCAGGTCAGCGCCCCCTCGAGGTCCCCCGCCGCCTCCGCCACCTGTCCCATCTCGCGCAGGCGCGTCGCCTCGCCGCGCCGTGCGAGCCGCTCGAGCCCCAGGTACGCCCCGCTCCCGACGAGCGCTACGACCGCGATCGCGAGCGAGGCCGTGGCGAGGCGGTGCTTGGAGGCCTTCATCCGGAGGAGGTACCCGATCGAGGCCGGGCGCGCGAAGACCGGCTCGCCGCGGGTCCATCTCTCCAGGTCGTCCCCGAGCTCGGTCGCGTTCGCGTACCGCCTCCGCGGGTCCTTCTCGAGCGCCTTCGCGCAGACGACCCGCAGGTCCGTCGGCGAGTCGGGCGCCGCGCGCGCGAGCGGACGGGGGGCCTCGGCGACGACGCGCTGAAGGATGAGCAGGCCATCGGCCGCGTCGAACGGGCGCTTGCCGGAGAGGATCTCGTAGAGGATCACGCCGAGCGAGAAGACGTCCGACTCCGGGCCCGCGGGCCTCCCCGAGGCCTGCTCGGGGCTCATGTACGCGGGCGTGCCCAGGACCTGCCCGCTCGCGGTCGCGTCGGTCGAGACCCCGAGCAGGTCCTTGGCGAGGCCGAAGTCGGAGACGCGCGGGTTGCCGTCGGCCTCCAGGAGGACGTTTCCGGGCTTGAGGTCCCGGTGGACGATCCCCTGCGCGTGGGCGTATCCAACGGCGTGGCAGACCAGGGCGAGACGCGAGACCTCCCCGCGGAGGTCGGCGGGGCGGCCGCGCTCGTACCGCTCGGCCAGGGTCCCTCCCGGCACGTACTCCATGGCGAGGTACGGGGCGCCCTCGACCTCGCCGACCTCGTAGACCGTGACGAGGTTCGGGTGGCGGAGGCGCGCCGAGAGGCGGGCTTCCCGCAGGAACCGGCCGCGCAGCGGATCCGTCCCTCCCGTGACGTCAGCGCGCACGACCTTCACCGCGACGGCGCGCGCGAGCGCGGGGTCCCACGCGAGGTGCACCTCGCCCATCCCGCCCGCGCCGAGGGCGCCGAGGCGGAGGAACCTCCCGAAGCGCATCGACGGGTCGGCCTCCGCCCGGTGGATCGCCTCGGCCAGCTCCGGCGGCGGTTCGACGACGTCCTCCCTCGTCCCCGGTCGGACCCGCGTCGCGATCAGCTCCGTGTCCGGCGGCGCGCCGGGGAGCGTCCACAGGTGCCGCGCGGCCGCGAGCACCTCCCGAAGGGAGGAGGGGTCCTGCGTCGGCGAAGAGGGTGAGTCGCCCATCAGAGCCCGAAGAGCTCCCGCATCTCGGTGTCCAGGTCGGAGGGGTCGACCACGGAGTCGCGCACCTCCTCGATCAGGAGGGCCTTGTAGCGCTGCCTCGCCCAGTGGAGGGCGTTGGCGACGTCATGGACGGCCTTCCCCGCCTGCCGTGCCAGCTCCTCCCGGTTCGGCGGGCCGCCCTCGGGGGGTCGGATGTCGCGCGTGACGAAGCAGGCGTAGGCCCACTCGCGCCCCTCGTCCCGAGCCTCCGCCTCGAGGCGTCTGAGCGCCGCCCAGATCGCGGCGCACCGCCAGTCCGCGTCGAGGAGCTCGTCGGGGTCCTTCCCCGCCGGGTCCGGCACATCGGGGAACGACCCGTCCTTGCGGAGCGCCTCCATCGAGAGGATTCGGCCGCCGGGGGACCGCTTCAGCGCCCGCGCGTTCCGCTTCCGATCGAGCAGGAAGTGCTTGAGCGTCACGCGGACCCAGGCCCGGAATCGCCCCTTCTCCGCCGAGACGCCCTTCAGGAGGTCCCCCTCGAGGAAGGCGAGGAAGTACTCCTGCGTCAGGTCGTCCGCCTCGACGGCGTCCGCCCCCCAGCAGCGGCGGATGTAGTTATGGACGGGCCCCCAGTAGGTCCGGAAGAGGCCCTCCAGCCCCTGGCGATAGGCGAGGGTCTCCGTCGCCTGCCCGGCGCGAATCAGTCCCCAGCTCGTCACGGGAAAGGTCGTCGGCGTCCTGTCCGGATCTGCGTCCGCCATCATGCGTCGTGTCCAGGGGTTACGGCGCGGATTATATCACGTCGCCCTGCGCGTTTTTCCGGAATCGCCCGTCCACGGAGCACGCTCTGTCGGGTGGCGACGAGGGTACGGTCGTGCGACCGTCCGTCGCGAGACGCCGATTTGGAGGTCGAGCCATGGATCAGAGACGAAGCACAGGCAGGACCGTGTCGATTGCGTTGATCCTCTTTGCCCTGGCCGCGGGGGCGGCGCGAGCGGACGTCGATTATGAGCGGTCCGTGCAGCACGACCGGTACTTCGGCCGAGCGGACTACGGGGTCCGGACCGAGTCGATGGCGCACGTGATCCGCGAGGACCTCTTCATCCTGAGGCAGTGCGGAGCGGAGGTCGCCCACCGAGACACCGTGCGCCTGTTCGGCAGGAGTCTGACGGCCTTTGAGGGGGACGTCGCCGTCATGGGGAGCAAGCTCATCGGCGCGCCGGCGACGGGGCGCGCCCTCGCGACGGTCTCGATCGCCAACGGTCGCTTCAACTACACCCCGATCGACAGGAACTTGCGGGAGGGAGTGGAGGTCTCCCCGGGCCGTTCCTACCCGCGCGACGTGCTCTCCTGGGGGCACACGTTCTGGGTCGGCATCATCCCGGTGCTGCTCGAGGTCTCCGCCGGAGGCTCGTTCGAGGTGTACGCCCGCCACACCCGCGTGACCAGCCGCGGCGTGTCGCCCGAGGTCCGCTCCACGATCGGGGCGGCGGCCACGATCACCGCGCGGGGCTTCGCCGGGCTGGGACTGGACGCCGGCGTCGTGAGCGGGCGCGCGGGCGTGGAACTGGTCCTGAACCTCGCCGAAGTGGCGCTGGAGTCGCCCTGCAGGGTTGGGTGGAACGGCGTGGACATGCCGGTGAACCTGCGCTTCGCCAGCCGCCTCCTGATCCGCCTGACGGCCCAGGGGTGCGTCTTCAACCCGTTCGACTGGAGCGATTTCGAGTCGTGCAGCGATCCGGTCGGCATCACCCTCGTCGACTACACCTTCGCGGAGAGGTCCTGGCAGCTCGCGCGGTTCCAGGTCCGGTAGCCGCCTGACACGGGGCCGCGTCCGCTGGGCGCGGCCCCCCCGTTTCCCCCTTTCACGGAGTTGCGAGCCATGCTGACCATGACGCCGTCCTCGTGGATCCGTCGCTCCCGAGCCTTCCTGCCCGTTCTGGGCACCTTGTTCGTCCTCGGCGCGCTCCTTCTCGCGAAGGGCCCCGAGAGCGGTCCGCCGCGACGCCAGGCCGTGTGCGTGCGCACGACGGGCGCGGGCGTGGCCAGCGTCCCCGCCGTGGCCGCGCCCCAAAGGCCGCTCGCGGAGCTGCGCTATCGCTGGGTCGCCGGAGAGGAGTGGGACCACGCCTGCTCGTTCCGCCAGTCGGTGGAGATCCTCCCGTCCCAGGCGTTCCTCGACGCCGCGGCCGCCGACGGCCTTCGCGTGGATGCGCCGCGCCCGGAGACGGGCTCGTTGGAGCTCGCCGCGCGCCTCCGCGTCCGGGTGTACGCCGAGCTCGGCGAGGACTGGCTGGTGGGGTACCGCTTCCACGACGTGCGCTTCGTGACCGGCGCGGCGTCCATCGGCCTGGACGACGAGGTCCTCGCCCGCGTCAGCCAGCGAGGCGAGATGATGGACCTGCGCTTCGACGCCGCGACCGGCGTGCAGGAGAGGGACATGACGAGGGCCCTCCTTGCGGCGCAGCGGATCGTCCTGTCCGCGGACGGCGCGAGCGCGTGGCAGACGGAGGAGATGGACCCGCTGGGCGCGTCGTGCGCCTCGTACGCCTCGGCGCCCGCTCCGGACGGACGCTCGTGGCTCGTCGAGAAGCGGCGGACCTCGATCGAAACCGGCGCGGCGGGGGCGAGCGTGGGCGTGCAGGGGGGGACCGATGCGGTCCTGTCGACTGAGACGGGGCGGGTCGCGAGCCTCCGCACGGACGAGACGATCACGCTCGACGGGGAAGGCCAGCCGTGCGTCGTCCGCTCCGGCGTGTCGGCCTCGTTCGAGCTCGCAGGCCCGGTCGGGGCGATCCCCGCCGGCGAGGCCGACCGGGCGAGAGCCGAGTTCGACTCGCGGCGCGCGGCCGACTTCCGCCCCGAGGGGGCGCGTGAGGCCGGTGACGTGGCGCGCTCGAAGTTCGAGAGGGACCTCGCGGCCGGGGCGACGCTCGATGGCGTCCTTGCCGGGCTCGATACGGCGCGAAGCACGGGGCGCTGGCAGGAGGAGGTGTACGACCGGTTCCTCGAGCTCCGCGCCCTCTTCCGCCAGGACGCGGACACGGTTCGCAGGGCCAGGACGATCCTCCTGGCCGCCGGGACGTACGACGAGGCCGTCCTCGGCGCCCTGATCGACGCGCTCGGGTCCGCCGGGACCGCGGAGGCGCAGGAGGCGCTGATCTCGGCGGTCGAGGACGGGTCGATCGGATCGTCGCTCCGCGAGGCGGCCATCCTGTCGGCGACGCAGGTCGAGTCGCCTTCGGAGGAGTTCGTCGCAGGGCTGCGTCGCGTGATGCGCGGGTCCGCCGGGGACGACGCGCTCGCGTCGAGGGCGATGGAGGCCTTGGGGATCGCGGCGGGGCGGATGGCGGAGTCGGGCAGGGACGCGGACGCGATTGTCGCGGAGCTGGAAGGGGCGCTCGTCGGGGCAGTGGACCCGGTCGCGCGGAGGGCGGCGGTCGTGGGGCTCGGCAACGCGGCGGCGCCGCGGTCGGCGTCGGTGCTCCTGCGCGCCGCGAAGGCCGAGGAGGACGAGACGGTCCGTGCCGCGGCCGCGCTGGCGCTTCGCGCGATCCCCGGGGCGGAGGCGCGTTCGGCGCTGGGGCGGCTGGCCGCGGAGGACAGTTCGGCGTCCGTGCGCCGCGCGGCGATGCAGGCGCTCTCCTTCGCGCCGGACGCCGCCGCCGACGAGGCGGCGCGCAACATCCTCGATCGGGACGGCTCCGCCCTCGTCCGTGCGCAGGCCGTCCACCACCTCGCCGCGGCCGCCACGGGCGGCGCGGCTTGGGCGCGGGGACTGCTGGAGCGCGTCGCGGTAGCGGACGCGTCGGAGGACGTGCGGGACGGTGCGCGCCGGGCCATCGATGGGCTCGCCCCCTCGGGCGCGAAGCCGCGCTAGTGTCGCGTCAAACGCAATTCTGCGATTTGGATGGGTGCCCGCGTTCGAGATCCGGATCCCAAATCCCAGATCCCGACGAAATCCCAAATCCCAACAAGTGGGTGGGCATCGTGTTGGATCCCTATCGCTCAACAGCTGCGCGGCGCGCGCAGTTGTTTCGGCGTGGACGAACGAAGCCACGACAGACTCGCTGCTTGCGTCGTTTGCGGATGGCTCGCACGATCACGGCGTTCGGGGCGCTTTTTTCACCACGGAGGCACTGAGACACTGAGGCCGCACGGAGGTGCCTTCGTGCGCATGGGCGGGGTTCGTACCACATGGCGGCCGCTGCGCCGAGGAGAAGGGGCCGCCCCAAGGGCGGCCGAGCCGTGGGG
>CAZYRM010000017.1:0-63435 GCA_964649705.1 uncultured Planctomycetia bacterium | reverse complement strand
GAACGATTTCGAGCCCGATTACGAGCACGCCACCGCCACCGATTCGGCTGGAGAGCAGCGTTGTAGGATCAGGCCGCGCTACTTCGCCGCGGCCGCGTCCCACGCCTTGCGGCAGGAGGCGCAGGGGTCGCCGCTCATCGAGTCGAGCGCGGGGAGCCCCTTCGGCTCCGCGAGGATGCAGGACGACGAGCCGCACCTCTCTAGCCCCAGGAGGCGCGCCGTCAGGATGACGAGCTGCTTGCCCGCACGGCGCCCGAGGGCCTCGTCGTCCGCGGGCAGGCCGAGCGTCTCGTTGGCCAGGAGGTACCAGGACAGCACGCCCGCGCGGTCCTCCTTCGACGAAGCGAAGCAGACACCCTCGCTGCCGGGCGTGCCGATGTCGCGGTCCGACACCCCGATCACGGCCAGGACGCGGTCCTCGGGCTTGAGCTTCCTCGCCTGGCTCACCATGAGCTGGGCCAGCGCCGCCGAGTTCGCCTTGCCGCCGACCTGGATCCTGTCCCAGACCACGGCCACCGGGGCGGCGGCGCGGTAGCGGACGCGCCCGTGCTCCTCCGCGAAGCGGATCGCGGCGTCGAACACCGCCGGCTTCACGCCGGCGAAGGGATAGACGTCCACGAGCCCCGGCGCGGGAGGCGGCACCGGGGTCGGAGGCGGCGGGGCGGGCTTTCCGCAGCCGACCACGGCCGCGAGGAAGAGGAGCCAGGGTGCGCGCATAAGCCTACGGGCTCTTGAATGTGCCGCGACGGAGGAAGCGGCCGCCGCCGATCTTGCCGACGAAGGAGTTGTCCTTCACGATCACCTGCCCCCGCTGGAGCACCGTCCGCGGCGCGCCCGTGACCGCACGCCCCTCGTACGGGGTGTAGTCGGCCTTGCTGTGGAGCGCCTTGTTCGTGATCAGGAACTTCTTCTCCGGGTCCCACACGACGAGGTCCGCGTCGCTCCCCACCGAGAGGGTCCCCTTCTTCGGATAGAGGCCGAACATCTTCGCGGGCTTCGTCGCGGTCAGATCCACCATGCGCTCGAGCGAGATCCGCCCCGCGCGCACGCCGCCGTCGTGGAGGAGGTAGAGGCGCGTCTCGAGACCGGGCGCGCCGTTCGGGATCTTGGAGAAGTCGTCCTTCCCGAGGGCCTTCTGGTTCATGCAGAACGAGCAGTGGTCGGTCGAGACGACCTGGAGCTCGTCGGTCCTGAGGCCCTTCCAGAGGAACTCCTCGTTCCCGGGCTCGCGAAGCGGGGGCGACATGACGTACTTCGACCCTTCGAACCCCGGCTCCTCGTAGTTTCTGGTCGATAGGAAGAGGTACTGCGGGCAGGTCTCCGCGTACGCCGCGAGGCCGCGGTCGCGGGCGACGCGGACCTGGTCGAGCGCCTCCGCGGCCGAGAGGTGCACCACGTAGATCGGCGCCTTCGCGATCTCGGCCAGGGCGATCGCGCGCGCGGTCGCCTCCGCCTCGGCCCTTGCCGGGCGCGTCAGGGCGTGGTACTTCGGCGCCCTCTCCCCCGCCTCGCGCGCGAGCTTGACGAGGACGTCGATCGCCCCGCCGTTCTCGCAGTGGATCGTCGTCAGCGCGCCGACCTCCCTGGTCTTCCTGAGGAGGCGGAAGATCGAGGCGTCGTCGAGCATGAAGACGCCCGGGTAGGCCATGAAGACCTTGAACGAGCTGACCCCCTCGTCGACGAGCCCGTCGAGCTGCGACTCGCTCCCCTCGGGCAGCTCCGTGAGGATCAGGTGGAAGCCGTAGTCGACGCACGCCTTCCCCTCGGCCTTCTTGTGCCACGCGTCGAGCCCCTGCCGCGGGGACTGCCCCTTGAACTGGATGGCGAAGTCGACGACGGTCGTCGTCCCGCCGCACGCGGCGCTGATCGTCCCGCTCTCGAAGTCGTCCGCCGTGGACGTCCCGCCGAACGGCATGTCGAGGTGGGAGTGGACGTCGATCGCGCCGGGGAGCACGTAGCACCCCTTCGCGTCGATCACCTGCGACCCGTCGGCCGGGAGGTTCGGCGCGATCGTCTCGACTCGCTCCCCCTTGATCCCGATGTCGGCGACGAACCGGTCGGAGGCGGTCACGACGGTGCCGCCCTGGATGATCATGTCGTAGGGCATTCTCTCCCCCTCGCGTACCGCTCCGTGGCGGGGCCTCCCGGTGCTACCTGCCGTTGGCCTGGAGCTGCCTCCAGCTCATCGACTTCTTCTTCGAGGACTTCACCTCCACCATGTCGATGCACCCCTCGACGGGACAGACCATCTGGCAGAGGTTGCAGCCGACGCACTCCGCCTCCTTGATCTCGGGGACCCGCTGGCCGGGGACCAGGCGGATGCTCTGGTGGCTCCCGTCCTCGCACGCGATGTAGCAGAGCTGGCAGCCGATGCACTTCTCGGGGTGGATCTCCGCGATGAGCTTGTAGTTCAGGTCGAGGTCGCCCCACGAGACGATGCGCGGGAGCGACTTCCCCCGGACGTCGGCGAGCGTGCGGAAGCCCATCTCGTCCATCCAGTTCGACAGCCCGTCGCGGAGGTCCTCGATGATGCGGAAGCCGTAGTGCATCACGGCCGTGCAGACCTGGACCGAGGTCGAGCCGAGGAGGAGGAACTCCGCCGCGTCCTGCCACGTCGAGATCCCGCCGATCCCGCTCACGGGGACCTTCCCCCCCTTCGGGTGGGCGCAGACCTGGGACGTCATGTTGAGGGCGATCGGCTTGACCGCCGGGCCGCAGTACCCGCCGTGCGTCGACTTCCCGCCGACCTCGGGGCGCGGCGCGAGCGTCTTCAGGTCGACGCCCATGATGCTGTTGATCGTGTTGATGAGCGAGAGGCCGTCCGCGCCCCCGTCCACCGCCGCCGCCGCGATGTAGGTGACGTCGCTGATGTTCGGGGTCAGCTTGACGATCACCGGCGTCTTCGCGACCTCCTTCACCCACTCCGTGATCATCTTCGTGTACTCGGGCACCTGCCCCACCGCGGCGCCCATCCCGCGCTCGCTCATCCCGTGCGGGCAGCCGAAGTTCAGCTCCAGGCCGTCGACGCCCGTGTCCTCGCACTTCTTGACGATCTCGTGCCACGCCTCGCGCTTCGACTCCACCATCAAGCTCGCGATGAGGGCGTGCTTCGGGAAGCGCTTCTTCACCTGGCGCAGCTCGGCCAGGTTGACCTCGAGCGGGCGGTCCGTGATCAGCTCGATGTTGTTCAGGCCCATCACGCGCGTGTGGCCGTAGTCGACGCTCGCGTAGCGCGAGGTGACGTTCACGATCGGCTCGCCGAGCGTCTTCCAGACCGCCCCGCCCCAGCCGAGGTCGAAGGCGCGCTCCACCTGGTAGGCGGAGTTCGTCGGCGGCGCGCTCGCGAGCCAGTAGGGGTTGGGCGATTGGATGCCCGCGAAGCTGCAGGTCAGGTCCGCCATGGCGGTCTCCAACGAGGGATGGGTTTCGCGACCTCCCCTTCCCCTTCCCATTCCCCATCCCTTTCCCCGCGCGTCAGACCCGCTGGGAAAGGGAAGGGGAATGGGAAGGGGAAGGGGACGTTTTCATCGACGACTCTTCTTGGAAGCGATCCAGCCATGGATCCCGTGCGCCGCCTTGCGGCCGTGCGCCACGGCGTACACGACCTCCATCCCCCTCCCGATGCAGTCCCCCGCCGCGAAGTACTTCGGGTTCCCCGTCCGGTACGTCTTCTCGTCCACCTCGAGGAAGCGGTCGCGGAACCTGAGGCCCGGGATCTTCGAGAGCCACTCCTCGTGCTGCTTCTGGCCGATCGCCTTGATCACCATGTCCACTTCGATCGAGTAGTTCGAGCCCTCGATCGGCACGAAGCGGGACTTCCCGCCGGTCTTGTGGGCCTCGCGCAGCCTGACGAGCTCGATCCCCTCCACGTGCTTCGTCCCCAGCACCCGCACCGGGTGCGCGTTCCAGTGGAACACCACCTCGTCCTGACACGCGAGGTCCTGCTCGTACGGGTAGGCGCTCATGTCCTCCCGCGCGCGACGGTAGATCATGTGGACCCGCTCCGCCCCCGCGCGCCTCGAGTCGGTCGCCGCGTCGACGGCCGTGTTCCCCCCTCCCACGACCGCGACCCGCTTCCCCACGCGCGTCTTCGTCGGGTCTCCGCATAGGCGGTCGATCCAGTCGATCGCCCCCACCACGCCGGGAAGGTCCTCGCCCGGGACGCCCAGGCTCGGGCTCTCGCCCAGGCCGACGCCGAGGAAGATGGCGTCGAACTTCGATTCGAGCTCCTTGAGCGTGATGTCGGTCCCGATGTGCGTGTTCGGCACGAACGTGATGCCGAGGTCGAGGATCGTCCGGACCTCCTTCTGCCCGTCCTCGAAGGAAACCTTGTACGGCGCGCAGCCGTAGACGTTCAGGCCGCCGGCATGGGGATGGGTGTCGTAGACCACGACGGCGTACCCGAGCCGCCTGAGCTCGGCCGCGCACGAGAGGCTCGACGGGCCGCCGCCGACGCACGCGACGCTCTTCCCGTTCAGGGGGCCCGCGCCCCCGAGGCGGACGTCGTTCTCGATCGCCCAGTCGCTCGCGAAGCGCTGCAGCCGCCCGATCTCGATCGGCTTCTTCTGGAGGGGGACCATGACGCAACTCCCCTCGCAGAGCTTCTCGACCGGGCAGACGCGGCCGCACGTCGCGCCGAAGACGTTCGAGTCGTAGATCGTCTTCGCGGCCCCCTTCACGTTGCCCGTCATGATCTTCTTGATGAAGGTCGGGACGTCGATCCGCGTCGGGCACGCCTGGATGCACGGCGCGTCGTAGCAGAAGAGGCACCGGGCCGACTCCGCGAGCGCCTCGTCCAGCGTGAAGGCCGGCTTCACGTCCGCGAAGCGCTCTTCGTGGGCCTTCTTCGTCAGGCGCGGCGCCAGGCGGTTGGCGGGGAGGTCCATTCGCGTGCTCTCACATGTCCGGGCGGGATGGTACGCTGGGCCCTTTCACGCGGTCAAGGTTGGCGAGGAGCGTCGCCTCACCGCCCAGGGGTCTCTCCCCAGAGCACCTTGTGGACCTGAAGCTGAAGGCGGACCGGCAGACGGTCGGCGAGGATCCACTCCGCGAGGTCCTTGGGGTCGAGGCGCTGCCAGACAGGAGAGAAGAGCACCGTGCACCGCTCGTGGAGCGCTCGATCGCGGACGAACGCGCGCGCCCACTCGTAGTCGGCCCGGTCGGCGAGGACGAACTTCACCTCGTCCCGCGGCGTCAGGCGATCCAGGTTCTCCAGGTGGTTCCGGTGGGACTCCCCGCTTCCGGGGCACTTCACGTCGAGGATCCGCCTGACCTCGACGGGGACCTCCTCGACGCTGCGGTGCCCCCCCGTCTCGAGTATCACCTCGTGGCCCCGGGCGAGGAGCCCCTTCAGGAACGGCACGCAGTCCCTCTGGAGCAGCGGCTCGCCCCCGGTCACCTCGACGAGCGTGCACCCGTACGACGCGACGCGATCGAGGACCTCCTCGATCGTGGCCTGGGCGCCCCCCTCGAAGGCGTACTCCGTGTCGCACCAGACGCACCTGAGGTCGCAGCCGGTCAGGCGGACGAAGACGCACGGCCGCCCGGCCTGCGTCGACTCGCCCTGGATGCTCAGGAAGACCTCGGTCACGCGCAACATCGGGCGCGATGATAGCACGGGATTCGCATGTCTCCAATCGAGACAACGACGTGCAAACGCCCGCACGGTCGCAAGCATCGCGGCGGAAAGCGGTTGGCAGACGGGGGTCCGATTGTGGCGCTTTGCGAAACAGGTGGCGCTTCGCGAGCGGTGAGGCCGACGGCGGCCATTCCGGATGGGGTGTCACAACTCGTTGCAGGCGGACGTTTAACGCGCTAGGATTCGCGAGGACGAGGTCGGCCGATGCCTGGGCGGTTGGCAAACGGTTTGCAAACCACCAACGGCATCTCCAGGAGTACGCAGCCCCGAATGGGTCAGGACGCACCTCCCATCGCCCCGCTCTCCGTCCTCGTCGTGGATGACGACCCCGCCATCGGGAGGATCTTCCGCGACCTGATCGCCGCGGAGGACGTCCACGTGGACGTCGAGATGAACCTCGCCTCGGCGCGCGAGCGGATCCGGAAGCCCGAGCCGATCGACGTCCTATTCCTCGACCTCAACCTCCCCGACGGCTCCGGCGAGGACTTCCTCGACCCCATGCGGCAGGTCCGCCCGACTACGTTGATCGTGATCATCACGGGGAACGCCACGGTCGATTCGGCCGTGCGCCTGATGAAGCGCGGCGTGGAGGACTATCTCGTCAAGCCGTTCAAGCCGAGCCAGGTGAAGGCGCTCCTCGACATGGCGAGGCGCACGCGGCGCGCGAAGGAGGAGAGCCGCGTCCTCCGGCGCAAGGCGATCCCCGACGACGCGCCGAGGATGGTCGGGATGACGCCTGAGATGGAGGGGGTGGTCGAGGTCGCCCAGCGGGTCGCGCGGGAGGACTGCACGGTCCTGATCCAGGGGGAGAGCGGCACGGGGAAGGAGGTCCTCGCGCGGCTGATCCACTCCCTCTCCCAGCGGCGGGGCGGGCCGTTCGTGACGGTCGACTGCGGGGCGATCTCGCGCAGCCTGATCGAGAGCGAGCTGTACGGACACGAGCGGGGCGCGTTCACGGGCGCGGTCGTGCGCAAGGAGGGGATGCTCGCGCAGGCGGACACGGGGACGGTCTTCCTGGACGAGATCGCCGAGGTCCCCCTCGACATCCAGCCGACGCTCCTGCGCGTGCTGGAGGAGAAGAAGATCCGCCGCGTCGGGGGGACGGACTTCCGCGAGATCAACGTGCGGATCATCGCGGCGACGAACCGGGACCTCGAGAAGGAGGTCGACGCCGGGCGGTTCCGGCTCGACCTCTTCTACCGCCTGAACGTCGTCACGGTGACGCTCCCGCCGCTGCGGCTGCGGAAGGACGACATCCCGCTCCTCGTGGACCACTTCTTCAAGAAGTACAACGGCCGCATCGGGACGCGGACGGTGACGGGCGTGGCGCGCGAGGCGATGTTCATGCTGCTCCGCTACGACTGGCCCGGGAACGTCCGCGAGCTGGAGCACATCCTGGAGCGGGCGCTTCTCGTGGGGAGGCAGCCGGAGATCGTCCTCGACGACCTGCCGCCGAGCCTCATGGCGGCCGTGGAGCGGAAGACGCGGCCGGTGGAGACCACGGTCAAGCCGCTGCCGGACCTCGAGAAGGAGGCGATCCTCAGGGCGCTCAAGGACGCGCGGGGGGACACGGCGCTCGCCGCGGACAACCTGAAGCTCGACCGCAGCACGCTCTATCGCCGCCTCAAGAAGATGGGTCTCACGCCGCGGGACTTCAAGTAGGCCGCCCCATCGGGCAGCACCGATGGCCCTACCGTTCGATCGCGCGCCGCCAGCCGATCACGACGAGCTCGTCCGCAGCGCTCCCGCCGATGAGGTCTCCGAGCGATTCGTCGTAGTGGAACCGGATCCCCTTCTTCACTTTCACGTCCCAGCCGATCACCGCCCCCATGAAGTCGGCGACGTGGGACTGCGGGAGGTGGTCGTCCTCTTCCGCTTCCTCCTTCTTCTTCTTGCCCGACTTGTCCAGGTCCGTGTCCTCGTCGAATTCGTCGTCGTCGTCGCCCTTCGTGTCGTCCTTGTCCTCGTCCGCGTCGTCGTCGTCGTCGTCCTTGTCGTCCTCGAGGTCCTCCTTGTCGTCGGTCGCATCGTTATACACGGGGGTGGCGTCGTGGTGGTGATGGTGGTGGCGGATGTCGATCCTCGCCGCCGGGGCATAGACGCCGCCGAAGAACTTGCCGTCGGAGGGGATCTCGATCTTCACCTTCGGCTTCCCCTTCTTGGAGCCCCCCCCGGCGAAGAAGAACGCCTTCGTCGCGTCCTCGACCTGGGTCAGGCCGGTGTGCTTGATCTCGAGGCTCTCCTGGGCGAACACGGTGACGGCGTCGCCGAACGCCAGGGACGCCTTGTGGTCGGTCCGGAATCGGTCCTCGCTCTCCAGGACCGTCGGTCCGGCGAATCGCACGTTTGCCTCGTGCTTGATGTCGAAGTGGTGCCCGACGTCGATCGTCGTCGTCTTCGTCGCGTCCACGCCGAAGGTCGCATTTGCGCGGAGCTTCAGGTCCTGGGTCACCGCGATTCGCGTGTTGCCGTCGATGCTGAGCGTCGAGCGGTGGTGCGCGTCGAGTTTGTTGCCCACCGAGATGTTCGCGTTTCCCTGGGCGAGGAACGCGGCCGTGTCGTGGAGCGTCATGTCGCCGGTCACGACGAGGTTCACGTCGCCCGTGAACACCACCTTCGCATCCTTCGAGATCGCGACCTTGTCGAAGTAGTAGTTGCCGCCGGGGAGCGTCAGCGTCCCGGAGGTCACCTCAAGCGTGGTCATCGCCACCGTCTCGGTCTTCTTTCCCTTCGTCACGGTCGTCGTCGGGTTGTTGTTGCTCGTGGCGCTCGCCAGCGTGGCCAGGGAGGCATCGAGCCCATCGCCGGCGGGCGCCGGCGGGAACACGATTTCCGGCACGTCGGGTCCGTAGTCGCCCGCCGTCACCCCGCCGTCGACGACCGCGGTGCCATCGATGGTCGCCGTGCCGTCGGGCCCCGTGGAGACGTGCCCCACCACGTGCGAGCCGTCCTTGACCTCGACGTCGCCGTTGGCCGTGTCGACGTTCCCTCCGACGAACGAATCGCGGTCGATCTTGACGTTCCCGTCGCTCGTGCCGACATCGCCATCGACCCGGGCATCCTTCTTGAGCCGCACCGTGCCATGCCCGGCAGCGACATCGCCCACGACCGTGGTCCCCTTGTCGATGTCGATCAGCTTCTTGTTGAACGGGGCCTTGTCCCCCGGCTTCCACTCCCTCACGCCGCTCGACTTGACGAAGCCATTGACCTCGGTGTCCTTCTTGATCTTCACCCGTCCGTTGCTCCCCACGTCCCCGTTGTCCCCGGCGGTCGTCGCATCGTAGAGCACCGGCGCCGCGGAGAAGTCCTTGTCCGGATGGGACGCAAAGCTGTCGGTCAGCGAGTCCTTCTCCACCTTCATCTTCTTGTCGCCGAAGAGGCCGACCATGAACGGCGTCTCCCAGTTCGGCCCGACTGTCACCTCGATCCGCACGGTCGTCCCGCTGGCCGTCCCCGTCGCCGCGAGCGTGAACTGCCCTGGCTCGCCCGGGTCGGCCCCATCGGTCGTCCCATTCCCGTCGTTGTCGACGCCGTCGTTCGCCCAGTCGATCGGCTCGACGGAGAACGAGCCGATGAGCCGCCCGGTCCCGTCGTTCAGGGGTTGCGGGTTCGCTTGGTCGGACATCGACGTCATGACCTCCCACTCCCCGGCCGGGTCGGCCGAGAGGAGGGATGCGCTGGTCGCCGCGTTGGGCGCCGGCTTCGTCGGGTCCGCCGCAGGCGTCGTCCCGACGCCCAGGACCCCCCCGAACACCTCCCCATTCACGGCGCCCGGATGCTTGGCGCGGAAGTCCTCCACGGCCTTGATCCACTCGTCCACTCCGGCTTCGGCCACCTGCAAGGCCTGGTCCCTGGCGATCTCCTCCGAGAGGGCGACGCTGTTCGCCGAAGTGATTGCAAGGTAGGACCCGGAGAGGCCCACGATGACGACCACGACGATGACGGCGATCATGAGTGCAGATCCACGTCTCTGGTCTTGAGTCAACATGGACTAGCTCCCTATTCGGGCATGTTCCGGGTGAAGGCCTTCGTCGTCAGGCCGAACACGAAGCGATTCCCGTCGTCGCGCGTCCGCTGGATCCAGAGGGCGATGCGCACCTGGGACCCCGTCGCCGAGGGCACTCCCGAGGAACTGATCCGCTGGAACGGCGGATCCAACATCGCCGCGTCGTCCGCGTCCATGTTGAGGACGGGTCGCAGGCCCGTCGTCAGATCCGGCGGGTACGGCACGAGCGCCATCCTGGTGAGATTCGCGCCGTCGACCTCGTTCCCCAAGGCGTCGAGGATCGATCTGCGGAGGAATACGCGCTCGAAATCGTCCTGGATCAGGTTGTCCCCGTTGTAGTCGGCCCGGTCCGAGGTCTCGTCGAGGACCTCCGGATCGGCGTGGGAGACCATGGAGTACCGAACGGTCCAGCCGGAGTTCCCTTGCGCTCCCCAGTTGAGCTGGTTCGCGGCGCCGTAGAAGCTCCCGCCCACCTCGACCGGGATTTGAAGCTCCAGGACGCAGCCATCCGACGCTACCTGGGTCACGCGCGCCTCGGCCAGCTCGTTGGCAATCAGGTCGACGATGCGGCGATCCTGTCCCTCCACCTGGGCCTGCGACACCCCCTCGCGGTACGCTTCTCCCGCGCCCGCGGCGATGGCGAACACGGAGACGATGATGGTCGCGAGGACGGCCATGGCAATGACGGCCTCCAGGAGCGTGAATCCGCCTGTGCGCCCTCTCATGCTACAGGCCCTCCTTTCGCCGGTCCGTCATCTCGCTCGTCATCTCAATCGACTGGTCGCCCAGGATGCCCGTCCATGAGGCGCGGACGGTTACACGGAGAAGGTTGGGCGAGGTTACGGCGACGATCACCTCCCCGGTCCGGTGGGGCGAATAGATGTCGGTGTCCGTCTCCTGCGGAACGAGCCCTGGAATCTCGAAGTGTCGGCTCGCATCCTGCAGGTAGATCGAGTACGCATCCTGGAAGCGCTGGCTGCGTACCTCCTCGATCTTCGCGCGGATCCCGCTTAGCGCGATCGAGACCTCGTGGCAGCTCCCCTCCTGCCGCGAGGTGTAGAAGAGGGTCGAGACCAGCCCGAAGATCGCGATCGCGAGCACCATTGCCGCGATGATCACCTCGACGAGCGTCATGCCCCTCGATCCCCGGACCCGACGCGACGAACCCATCTCGACCTCCCTGCGATCTTCACCGAGGAGCCATCCTGCAGAGCAACTCGGAGCCCGTTTGTGCACTCAAGCGAGCAATTGCCGTGCCCCCGATGTCACGAGAACAAGACTCCCACAACGGCCCTTCATGAGAGAGGTTCCGTCCGGTATCATCCTCGCTGTAATGCACAGACCGCTCGGAGATGGATCCGAAAGGATCCTCTTTCCCGCCGCCAGGTGTTGGATCCCGTTATGCGACAATTCGTTGGGACGGAGTGGATCCGAAGCGGATCATGCACAGCCCTTCCCGATCGCAGATGCTCGCCATCTCGGCTCCTGACGGGAGGTTCGGCAGCCCCCCCTTTCCCGAGTACCGTCGAGGATCCGGTGAAGGCTCACCCGAGCATGGAATTCGATGACCGCGCACGTCAGGTCGGGTCGCGGATGCTGTGGGGGGTCGGCTATCGCCTCCTCAGGAGTCGTCGGTGCGCCGCGCGGGCCGCTTGGCGCACCGAGGTCTCGGGGTCGGTCAAGAGCGACTCGAGCCGTTCGATCGCCAGATCGCCGCCACGCGCCCCAAGCGCCTCGATGGCGGCGAGACGCGGGGCCGTATCGTCGTCCTGCTGGATCAGCGCGAGCAGGCCCGCGGTCGGAAGCGCCTCCTCGTCGTCGCGCAGTGTCCGGACCGCCTCTGCGCGCACCTCCGGGGCAAAATCGTCGAGCGCGGCGAGGACGGCGTCGCGGGCCTCGGGTTCGACCCGCGTCGAAAGGGCCGCCACGGCGAGACGCCTGGCGCCGGGGTCGGGGTTGTTCAGGGCCTCGATCATCCCGCGCACGTCCGGCTCCGCGGGCGGAGGGGCGTCCAGGACCGCGCCCTCCTCCAGGGGCAGGTAGAAGGAGAGCACGCCGAGGCGGACGTGGAGGAGTTCCCCCTCCTGCACCGCCTCGTCCGCGTCGAGCACGCTCCCGTCGGCGAGCCGGACCGACTCACCGTCGAGCGGCATCGCAAGGAGGAGCAGGGCGGAAATGAGAGATGAGAGGCGAGCGGCAAGAAGGCGATTCACGGGTCCCTCCTGAAGCGACGTCCTGGATCAGAATTCCCGTCCGTTGGCGATTGCCGCGGCGGAGAAGGCGTCCATGGACTGGTCCAGCTCCACGTATCGCGCGATGCTCAGGCGAATCAGGATCGTGCGCGAGCCGGTCGGCCCGATGATCTGGACCTCGAAGCCGTGGGGAAAGCCGTCCCCGGTCGCGTCGGCGATGGCGTACAGGGGGACCTGCTCGGGGATCCAGGTCTGGCTCGTCCGAT
The DNA here is from genome assembly GCA_964649705.1 of uncultured Planctomycetia bacterium. Lineage (GTDB taxonomy): Bacteria > Planctomycetota > MHYJ01 > WSZJ01 > CAZYRM01 > CAZYRM01. Next base: position 51,333 of record CAZYRM010000017.1, on the reverse strand, counting down.
TCCAGGAGAGGCTGGAGCGCCCGAGGCCGAGGGCCGCGATCACGCTCCGGTTCGAGTCCCCCGGCGGATTGAAGGAGAGAATCGGCACCGCGTCGACCGTGCCGAAATTGTCGATCCCGTAGAACGCCTGGTCGGGGTCCTGCGCGACGTCCCAGAGGTACCGGATGCCGCGGTCCGCATAGAGGTTTCTGACGACCTCGGCCTTCTCCCCGGCGGCGAGGCCCGAGACCTCGAGGTAGTCCCCGAACTCGATGCTCTCCCACCGCGCGAGGAGCAGGCTCCGGGTGTAGGGTCCCATCGAGACGTTCACCGCGCTCGGGTAGAAGAAGACGAGAGTGTAGACGTCGATCCTCCGCATGGGGCCCGCGATCAGGGTCGTCTGGAAGACCGGCTGCTGCTTGCAGAAGAGGAGCGCGTTCCCCGTCTGCTCGTCACCTGCGGCGTCCGCGCGGAAGGTCCCGAGGTCCCTCGGCACCGGCAGCTTCACGCCTCCGAGCACCGGGTAATCGACGGGCGGCTCGAGCGCGCCGAGGTACAGGTTCCCCTGGGCGTCGTTCCGGAAGATCCGCCTGGCCATCGGCAACTCGCCCGAAACCTTGTTCACCCCCTGCTGAGTCCACTCGGTCAACTGTCCCCACGCCTGCGAATGGACCGAGAGCGTCACCGTGGAGCCCACGAGCGCGTACACGCAGTACGCCATGAAGGAGAAGATGGCGACGCCGATCATCGCCTCGATGAGCGTGGCGCCGCGGGCGCGATGGGACATGGGAAAGCTCCTATCGGTCCACGAAGATCTTCTGCTGGTGGAAGGAGTAGTGAACGCTGGGGATGTTGCCGCGGTACGCCTCGACGCGAATCAAGTAGCTCGCCTCGTCGAGGTAGACCTGGTTCACGACGTCCCACACGTATGCCTCGTCCCCGCCCAGCACGGCGTCGTCGAGCCAGAGGGCCTGGTTCGGCAACCCCGGCGTCGCGGGGGTGTCGTCGGCGATATGGAGCCACGTCTGGCCGTTGTCCATCGAGTAGAGGAGCGAGTACCTCAGCGCCGTGTCGTCCTCCGTGAATCCGACCGGGTACTGAGGCGTATAGGGCAGGCCGTCCCAGCGGAGCCAGTTCGCGCTCCACTGGATCGTGATCGTGTTGGGGTCCTTGAGCTCCGTGGCGTCGTTGGGCTGCCGGATCACGACCTGCGGCAGCTCGGTCACGCGGCTCGGCGTCCCGGGCAGCCCGGCGGAGAGAAACGTGTGGATGAGCGTGAGCGTCGAGTACGTCGCGATGAAGGCCGACCCCGTCTCCACGGTGCGGTCGATCCCGTTCACCGCGATGAAGCAGCTCGGGCTCGTCGCGCTCGAGGCGAGGAGCTGTTCCCGGATGAGCGCGCTCCCGAGCCACGGAGGCGTGCCGTCCTGGTGCGTGTAGTACGTGAGGAGGCTCGAGGCCGCCGCCCGGGTGGTGGAGTACTCCGTCATTCCGAACTCGTCGGTAGTGGTGTTGTAGGTGAGCTGGAACGGGCGGCTGATCTTCGTGTTCGTGGGGATCGGGAAGTTGTAGGTCGCGTCCAGCTCGCTCCCCCCCGCGCCGAGGTTTCCGGTCGTCGCGTCGCGATAGTTGTGACGGAACGTGGAGATCGACGTCCCGATGTTGAAGAACGATGTGCACCCCTTCGCGTTCAGCCTCCTCAGCGCGCGGTGGTCGCTGAAGACGGTGCCCGAGGGGAGGCTCCCCGCCTTCGCGAGGGGCGCCGTCCCGGTCGTCCGGACGTCCATCCGACGGACCCGCACGAAGGTCCCGTTCCCCACGCCCGCCGGCAGGTTTCCATTGGCCGACCACGAGGCGTAGGACGTGTCGGGGTAGAGCTCCCCGAGCCAGGGCTTCGACCACCAGTAGTTGGCCACGTTCTCCCGGACGAGCTTCACGCCTCCGGTCTGCGCGTCGATGATCGACTGCTCGTTCCGCGAGAGCCCCTGCACCCCCGTGAACGGCTTCGCGCTCGTCGGGATGCTGTTCGGGAAGCCGTTCGCGGAGTCGTACCCGATCTCGTTTCCGAGCCCCATGTAGTAGTAGGAGAATCCCGTCAGCGTCGTGTAGATGCTGTTGGACGTGCAGAGGCCGTTCCTGAGCCACTGGAAGTAGCGCGGCACGTCCACCTCGACGGAGTCCGCCGTCGTCCCGTTCGCCCCGCTCCCGTGCCACCCGTCGAAGTCGGCCCCGTTCGTGTTGCGGATCCGGGCGGCGTCGAACCCGGGCCACTGCGTGATCCGGTTCGTCACGCCCTCGCGGAAGTTGTCGAAGTACCAGTTGTACCCGTGGGAGGCCTTCACGTCCTTGTACGGCATGTGCCGCGGGTCGCCCTGGAACTGGTACCGCTCCGAGAATGGAACGAAGGTCGACACATTGCTCCGCCAGGTGTAGGTGACCGAGACGTTGGTCGGCTGGTCCGCCACCGGCCAGGCCACCCCGGTGGAGATGTTAGGCGTCGCCTGCCCCACCGGTCGGATCCGCGTCTCGAACTGGAGGACCTGGTCGATCCCGGTCCCGTACTCCCGGTTCAGCGCCGTGGGAGTGATGTTGATGAACCACCGCACCGTGTTCTTGGGAAAGTCGCCGGCCGTCGTGAGGGTGCGCGTAAAGTCGTTCGTCGCCTCGCAGCAGCACGGGATGTAGTCGTTCCCGTAGAGGCGCCAGGTCGGGTTCAGGCCTGCCCCCGTCACGCCGGCCGAGGTGTTCGGACAGCGGAGCGGCGTCTTGTAGAGGGACACCACCGTTCCGGGCACCGGACCGGTCACGTCGTAGGAAACCTGGGCGTACATCCTGTCGACCGTCGTCCCGCTTCCGGGCGTGGAGGGCGCGATGATCGAGGCGTAGGTATCGGCCGCGGCGTCCGCGGGGTCGACGTTCGTCCCCCCCCGGACGGCCGTGACGGCGAGGTCTCCGGCCGTGGTCAGGTCCGCGTTCGGGATGAAGATGTCGACGGGGGTCTGGAGCGTGTCGGCGCCCGCCGTCGTCGCGTCCTCGTAGTACCCGTACACGCGAAGGCGCACGGTGTCGGTGTGGAGCGAGTTGATCTTGTCTGGATGCGTCACAACGCGGACCTTCGGGAACGCGACCGGTTCCCTCGCCGCGTCGGAGTAGTTTCGCGCCGGGGGGAACGGCACCAGCTCGCCGTGAAAGTTGATGAAGATCGCGTTCCTGTAGTTGTTCGGGTTCGCGATCATGTCGTCGAGGAGGAGCCTCCAGGTCGGCGAGTCGCTCGTCTCCTGCCCCGCGGAGACCCGCTGGTCAAACGTCGCCCGCTCGAGCGGCTGCCTCATGCAGTGGTTGAACTGGTCCGCCAGGGCGTAGGGATAGGGGTTGTAGGTCGCCGAGCCGACGGTGGCGTCGTACCCGTTCGTCGTCGTTCCATCGATGTTCACGCGGGCCTTCACCATGTCGGGGACGTAGTACTGGTCCACCGCGGAGCCCGCCGGCATGGTGCCGGGATAGAAGTACGCCCAGTCGATCGACTGGTTCGAGTCGAGTGCCTTGTTGAAGTACGGTCGATAGAGCGGGTCGCGCCCGTAGCCGAGCTTGGTGATCCAATGGCGACGGAAGACCAGCCCCGGCTGACGCGCCTCCAGGTCGTCGAACGCGTTCTCCACAAACGGCCGGATGTACGACATGAACACCCACCACCCGGGGACGTTCTCGCACGCCAGGAGGTAGGTGTCGTACACCTGCGACGGCGGAAAGGCCGTGGCGACGGTGTTGATGACGCTCGTCACCTCCGCGAGCGTCGTGTCGTCCTCCAGGGCGGCGCTCGTCAGGAAGACGCGGACCGTCACGATACGCACGTCGCGCGTGTCGAGGCTGGGGAACTTCCTCACCGTGATGCGGCGCGAGTACCTCCACCGCCCCTCGTACTGCACGTTTCCGGAGAACTCGTGCGCGGGGTCGTCGACGGTCAGGTCGGCGCAGAGGATGCTGGTGGTGTCCGTCCCGTTGTCGTAGGAGTCGAGCGTGCTCGCGTCCTCGGTGTCGGGACGCTCCGCCACCCCGCGAAGCTCCGAGACCATCATCGTCGCCTTCTGCACCGCGAAGGCGCGGTCCTCGTTGAGCGTGACCTCCCTGGAGTTCGTCCCGACGAAGGCCATCGACACCATGACCATCGTCGCGATGACGCCCATCGCGATGGTCAGCTCGATGATCGTCATGCCGGTGCTCTTGCGCATGCTCATCATTCCACCAGTGAGACGGGCCGCGAATATCGGTACTGCCCCAGCGTGTTGAGGAGCTGGGAGATGATGGCGGAGTCGTAGTCGACCTCGACGTAGTCCCCGGTCCCGGTCAGCGTCAGCCCTCCGTTCGTGATGATGACCCCCCGCACGAGGGCGGGGGCATTGATCACGCAGTTTCCGTTTACGTAGAGGAGGCCGTTGAACACCGCGTTGGTGCTTGCGGCCACGTTAACGCTGCCGTTCACGACGAGCACGGCCGTCCCGTCCAGGGGGCGTGTCGCGTCGAAGCCGATGTCCCCATCCATGTAGATCAGCTTGTCCTTGGGGAGCGGGTTCGTGATGGCGCTCGCGTCGGAGGTGTACTGGTCGGCCAGCGAGCGGAGCTCGGCGTCCGTCACGCCGAAGACCTCGGGGATCGAGCCCTTGTACGGGTTCACGGTCGACTGCGCGGGCGTCCCCGTGATCGTCCCGGAGATCCCGGGCGCGCCCGCGCCCGAGGGGTAGACGCACCCCATGCCGGAGCCGCCGATCACCTTGGACCGGAGGTTGAAGATCGAGGTGGACGGCGAGGCCGTACACGTCGCCGAGGGGGCCGGCAGGACGATGACGAGTCGGCGGATCTCGGTGGTCAGGCGCACGCGGGCGAGGATCACATTCGGCGGCTGGTCGAACGCGACGTTCTCGTCGATGTTCCGGTAGAGGATCCCCTCGGAGTCGATCTGCCAGACGCCGCCGAACCCCGGGAGGCCCCGCTGCTGCGTGACGTCCAGGACGCGGTCGATCCGGACCTCGTACCGCGCCCAGACGCGGGCCATCGGGCTGATCTCCAGGCTCCGGACGATCCCGATCGCGGGGTCCTCCGTCTCGTTGACCTGGGGGTCGGAGACGAGGTCCAGGCGCGGGGCGAAGTTCGTGACGGGCTGCGTGGCCTGGCGGCGGAACCAGGAGAGGGCCTCGGTGATCCCAGCGCGGGCCATGTTCGTCGCCTGACCGCTGTACTGCAATTCCTGTTCGATGGTGTCGCGCGTCCGCTCGGCGGCCTCGTAGGCGGCGTAGATCGCGGACATCAGGAGGACCGCGAGCACGACGACCCAGACCATGATCGTCCCACGCCGACGGCCCGAATGGATGCATGGACTCACGTGGACTCTCCCCCCGAAAACCAGGCAAGTGACCCGCGACGTCTCTATAGGCAAGCAGGTTGCCCTGGCCGGCACGGCCGGAACTCCCGGCCCCATCTCCATTGCGCCGCGCACGTTAACTGTGTTTGCGAAACGCAAACGAGACTGTCGGGGGGCGACTCGCTGGATCCCCCACGGTGCAGCTCACTGTCACAGCACGGGCGCAACTCACTATAGTGAGGCAAGTTGGGTCAGAGCGGATCGAAACCGATACGCTGACCGGATTTGGACGCGGTCCTGTGGGTGCCCGTGTCGTCTCCGGCAGACTCTGGATCGCCTACGATCCAGTTGTGCGTAACACCCTACATGAAAACAAGCTACAATAGAGCAGGCCACGGAACCGCGAAGTGGATGTGACGGTCAGTGACCGGTCCCTCCCCATCCCGAACAGCGGATCGATGCGGAATCCCCAGAGTGCGCCGGGGGCGTCTCTCAACCGACGTGAGAGTAACAGGTTCCGCCATGGCAGATCAACGCGCAAGAGTGAGTCATTCGGGATCGTCAATCTCCCTTCTGGCACCCGTGTTGACAGCGATCGGAGCAGGGGGTTTCTGCATGCATCGCTGGGGCGCCGTTCGACGTCGGTCCCGCCGCGCAATCGTCCTCTTCACGACGATCGCGCTGCTCGCCGTGCTGGCCCTCCTCGGGACCGTCTTCGCCCTCCTCGCCCGCATGGAGCGCAACGTCTCGGCCGCCGTGGTCGACCGCCTCCGCGCCAGCAACCTGGCCGGCGCCGGCGTCGAGATGGCGATCTGCAGGCTCCGCCAGTCGACCGGCCTCCACACCTTCGAGGACCTGCGCCAACCTCCCTACCGCTGGGGCCATTCCAGGCACGCGACGTCACCCCAGGCCCCCTCCGTCGCGTGGCCCCTCCGCGACGTCTTCGGAGAGACGGTCTCCGGCGAGCTCGCCGCGACCTACGATGGCGGGGCCGACACCTACGCGGTGGTCGTCTCCGACTGCGCCTCCCGCCTCCCCCTCGACGCGCGCCACCCGTTCCTCGCCCGCATGTTGGACACGCTCGGCGCCGCAATCGCCTTCGACCGGGCCGACGGCCTGGACCCCGTCCGCGGACGAGGGACCGCCCTCGTCGCCCTCCGCGACTCTCTTGGGGGGTTTCAGTCCCGCGGCGAGATCCGCCGCCTCCTCTCCGAGCGCGAGTTCGAAGCCCTCGCGCCGTACGTCGGCCTCCACGCGTGGGTCGACCCGACGACCGTCTCCGCCGTCCAGGGCCGCGAGGCCGACCCTCAGCCGGAGCTGGTCCGCGAGCCCCGCCCGCCCGTCGACCTGAACACCGCCTCCGTCCCCGTCCTCTGCTCCCTCTTCGCGGGCGTCGACTCCGTCGTCTCCGAACCGGTCCCCTTCGATACCGCCCTCCGCGTCGCCCGCGAGTTCGCTCGGTTCCGCGAGGGCGGCCGCCCCGGCGAGGGTCCCCTGGAGGACTGGGCGGGCGTACGGAGGCTGCTCGAGTCCCTCTCCACCCCCCCTACCGCGTGGCTCGCTCCGGAGCAGGCCGAGGCACTCCTCGCGAACCTCGACCCCAATCTCACGCTCGGACGGCTGAACCCCGAGCGGGTCATCCGCCGCCCGATCGACAAGACCCGGCTTACGTTCCACACGCTCGACGGCTGCTTCCGCTCCATGGGGCGCTACGAGATCCAGAGCACGGGGCGGATCTTCGGACCGGACGGACAGGTCATGGCGGAGGCGCGCACGACCGCCGTGGCCGAGGTCTACGGCGTCCTCCGCGAGACCCTTCAGGACGAGTTCGAGCGGGGAAGGATGACGACGGCCGCGGACGGGACGACGACCTTCCCCGAACCCGCGCTCGTCCCCCCCTCGGCGTGGTCGGGCTACGTTCAGCTTCGCCCCGACACGCCGCTCCCCACGTTGTCCCCGACGTTCCTCGCGACGTTCGACGAGTCGTTCGTGCCGCGGATCGGCCAGCCCCCGCTGTCCTCCCCGAAGACGGGGGACGTCCTGGGAGAGGGCCGTGTGTACCCCGACGGGGCGGGCGTCCGAAGCACGGACGACGTGGTCCTCTCCTACGCCGCCTCTCCCCACCTCGCCGCCGGCGAGGGGACGATGGAGGCGTGGATCAAGCTCGACGAAGCGGCCTCGGTCATGCCGCAGGCCGTCTGGTTCTCCTCGCTCCCCGTCATCCATGGCGTGGTCGTGGAGCACAGGGTCTCTCTTGGCGTCTGGCGGGACGCGCTGACGATCCAGAGCGTCCGCTCCTTCGCGGTCAGCGGTTCCGGCGACGTCCCATGCCCCTACCGGAGCGCGCGGACCGAGGTGATCGCCCGCGTGGGAGGGGCCGGGGTGCCGAACGAGTGGCACCACCTCTCGATCGCGTGGCGCGACGGCACGGACCAGCGCGTCTGTCTCGACGGGCGTCCGATCGGGGCGGCGGTCCCCGGCCGCCCGGGCCCGGAGGGAGGCATGGAGGCGGAGGGGCCGGGGCTGGACGCCTTCTGGGTCGGCGGGGCCCCGGTCCGGTACGGAGGGGAAGACGATGACGAGGGTCACGGGAGCAGCTCGCGGTGGATCGCCCTCCCCTCCCGCGACTTCACCGTAGACGACCTCGCCCTCTACCCGTCGGAGGCGATCAGGGACTCCCGCGGCTTCATGCCCCCGGATCGCTTCATGCGCGCGGGGGAGACGGAGTGCGGGGTCTTCGAGGGGACCTTTCCGTCGCTGCCCTACGCCGCCCGATTCGAGACGGTCACGTGGACTGAGTGGGACCCGTCGGAGTACGAGGGGCGTCCTCTCGCCCGCGGCGCGGTCGAGGTGAAGTTCGGGCTCTGGCAGCCGGGGCAGGGAGGCCCGCCGCCCGGCCGCGCGAGGAGGGGGATGGGACGCAAGGACCTCGAGGCGATCGGCCTGCCGATGGTCCTGGTCGCGCAGGACGAGATCCGGTACCGCCTGGAGTTCGTCACGCCGGCGATGCTGACTCCCATGAACGTGACACCCGTGGTGGACGACATCGAGATCACGTACCAGGGGCCGGTCCGGTTCCTGGCGTGGCAGGAGGACTGACGTGCGCGGCGAAGTCGTAGTGATCCGCCAGGGCATCGCCGGCGAGGCGGTGACGCTCCCCTCCGATGGGCGGTTCTTCGTCGGACGCGGCACGGGGTGCCAGCTCCGGTTCGACGACCGCGGCGTTTCGAACGTCCACTGCCAGTTCGAGCGGCGCGGCGAGGAGTGGATCGTGGCCGACCTGGAGAGCCGGAACGGGACGTTCCTCAACGGGAAGCGGGTGGCCGCGGCGCACCTCTCGCAAGGGGACATCGTGGTGCTCGGCGCGACGGCCCTCCTCTTCCGCCAACGCTCGGGCAATGAACCGGAGTCGACCGCAACCCAGGTGGTGCTGTACCCGAACGAGTGGCGTGCCGGCCCGGACGACCTGATCGAGAGCGAGTCCGGGATGGTCGGCGAGTCCGCGGGCTGGGACCGTCCCGTCGGGGCCGAGGCCTGGCGGACGGTCTTCTCCGAGATGGGAGAGGCCCTTGCGGAAGGCCCCGCCATCGAGTGGGCGGCACGGTGCGCGCTGCGCGCACTCGCGCGGGCCACGGGGGCCGACCGGGGCCTCGTCGCGGTCCAATGCCCCGGCGGTTGGAGGACCCTGGCGACCGCGCCAGAGGTCGGAGACCCGCGAGGGGTCGTCGCGAGCGAGGCGATCCTCGCGAAGGCGGCCGGACTGCGCGTCGCCATCCTGACGAGGGACGCGCTCGCGGACCCGCGCCTGGACCCGTCCGAGGCCGAGCCGGGCGGGACGCGCGCGGCCGTCTGCGTCCCGTTCGAGACCCGCGGAGGCGCATCGGCCGTCTTCTACCTGGACTCGCCGACCGAGGCCTGCCCCTTTGCCAGGGAGCATCTTCGGATCGCCCGCTCGGCGTGCCGGGTGCTCGCACTCTGTCCGGAGACCCCCGAGAGGTGAGGACGGCGATGGCGCTACCGACGCGGGACGTCCTTCGCGCAGCGGAAGCCGGCGTACGGGGACCGGTACCCGGCCGCCTCCCGCGCCTGATGGGCCAGGTGATCGAGGTCGACCTGTCCCAGGAAGTGACGGTGGGCGTACGAGTTTCCCCTGAGGACGCGGAACGCCTCGTCCCCCGGCCACGCGGTCGCCGTCCACTCGATGACGTTCCCGCACAGGTCGAGCACGCCATACGGCGACGCGTCGACGGGGCGCGAGCCGACCTGCGCGGGCCGCGCCGTCTCCACGTTCGGCCCCTCCGCCGAGCGCAGGCGGCCCCAGGGGTACGGACGCCCGTCGATCCCGCGCCCGGACTTCTCCCACTCCTCGGCCGTCGGGAGGCGCTTCCCCGCCCACTCGGCGTACGCGCGGGCGTCGTCCCAGGAGACCTCCGTCGCGGGCAAGGACCCCTCCTCGCCGTCGAGGGGTCCCACGTCCCAGCCGACCGGGCGGGCGCGGCCGGTCGCATCGAGGAACCGCACGTACTCCCGTCGAGTCACCTCGGTGCGGTCGATCAGGAAGGTCGCCACGTCCCTCCGATCGGGGCGGCCCGCCTCTCCTCCCAGAAGGGCGGGCCCTCCGGCGACCACGACCATCCCGTCGGGGACGTCGGCCTCCGCGACGAGGTCGACCCGCAGAGGACCGACGGCGGGGAGCAGGACCGGCAGGCGAAGCGTGGCGAATCCCTCCGCGCGGACCTCGATCACCCATCCCCCCCGAGCGAGCAGGCCGCTCGGGGCGACGCGCCTCGCCTCGGCGGAGACGGTGAGGTCGTCCGGCGAGACACGGGACGCGAAGACCGTCGCGCCGGCAGGCAGCCCCTCGATGGCGAAGGGGACCTGTTCGTCTTCGGGAGCGCCGGCGATCCGTCGGGCGATCTCGGGGTCGTCGACGAGTCCGAGGAGCGCGTCGACGCGCTGCCTCGGAACCGGGATCCCCTGATCGCGCAGGCGGAGGACCTCGTCCACCTCGGCACGGACGCGAGCCTGGACGCGGACGAGGAGGGCCCGTCCCTCGTCGCGGTCGGGCTCGGCGGCGCGCAGGAGGTCCGCGGCCTTCGTGGCTCCGATCAGGTCCCCGCGGGCGAGGTACGACTCGACCTCTCGCACGGCGTCGGCGACCCTCCGGTCCTCCTCCCGCGCGCCGGCCCAGCGAACCCAGAAGGCGGCGAGGAGCAGCGTAGCGGACACGGACGCCGCCAGGCGGAGGGCGACGCGGTGGCGCGCCACGAACCGCCGGCGGAGGGCGCCTCGTCGCCCCGACGAGGCCTCCGGCCGCCCTCCGGAGAGGAACCGGTCCAGGTCGGCCGCCATCTCGCCGGCGTGGGCGTACCGCCGCTCCGGCTCCGGGTCCATCGCGTGGAGGCAGACCGCCTCGAGGAGGGGCGGCACCCCCGCCGCGACCTCGCGCGGCAAGGGCGGAAGCTCATGCGCGACGCGCCGGATCAGGTCGGCGATTCCCGCTCCCTGGAACGGGGGGCGGCCCGTCGTCATCTCGTAGAGGACGGCGCCGAGGGCGTACACGTCGCTCCGCGCATCGACGCGGGACAGTTCGCCTCGCGCCTGCTCGGGGGCCATGTAGGCGGGCGTGCCCAGGACCTGTCCCGCGCGGGTGCGCGTGTCGGCGGAGACAAGGTCCCTCGCGAGCCCGAAGTCGGTGACGTGCGGACGTCCGTCCGTCCCGAGCACGACGTTCGAAGGCTTGAGGTCGCGGTGGACGATCCCCAGCCCGTGGGCGTGGGCCATGGCGAGGCAGACGTCGCGGACGAGCGACGCGGCGCGCTTCGGCTCGCGGAGTGGGGAGTCGGGGCGGGCCAGGGCCTTCGAGAGGGGTTCCCCCTCGACGAACTCCGTCGCGAAGTAGGGCCGCCCATCGACTTCGCCGGCCTCCCTGAGCTTCGCGAGGCCGGGGTGCGAGAGGCGCGCGAGGGTCTCGGGCTCGCGGCGGAATCGGACCAGCTCGTCGGGGCTCGCGAAGCCGCCGGGGGCGAGGACCTTGAGGGCGACGACGCTGCCGTCCCTCGAGTCGATCGCGCGGAAGACGGCGCCGCTCGCGCCGCCGCCGATCGGCGAAAGCTCGCGGAACGGACCGAAGGACCGATCGCGGGCCGCGGTGTAGACGCGCTCGGCCTCGTCGGGCGCGAGGGAGGCGGTGCGATCGTCGGGATTCGTATCCTGCGGGTCGGAAGCCATCGACGCGGACTAGGCTAGCACCGGTTCGGGGGCGGGGTCAACCCCGCCCCGGAGGAGGAGCCATGATGGCCGAGGTGAACCGGGTGGAGGAGACCAACGGACGGCCGCCGATCATCGGACGGAGCGAGGCGATCCGTGAGGTCCTCTCGCTCGTGGAGAAGGTGGCCTCGAGCGACGTGTCGGTCCTCATCCAGGGGGAGAGCGGCACGGGGAAGGAGCTGATCGCCCGCGAACTCCATCGACGGAGCCAGCGCGCGACGGAGAAGTTCCTCGGCGTCTCGTGCGCGGCGATCAGCGAGACGCTGCTCGAGAGCGAGCTCTTCGGACACGAGGAGGGCTCGTTCACGGGCGCGAGCAGCGCGCACGTCGGCCTGATCGAAAAGGCGAACCGGGGGACGCTCTTCCTCGACGAGATCGCGGAGACCTCCCTCGCCTTCCAGAAGAAGCTCCTGCGCGTGGTGCAGGAGCACGAACTGTGGCGGGTGGGCGGGAACAAAGTGGTCCCCGTCGACGTCCGGCTGATCTGCGCGACGAACCGCGACCTCACGGAAGAAGTGAGGCGGGGCGCGTTCCGCGAGGACCTCCTCTACCGGATCAACGTGGTGTCGATCACGCTCCCTCCGCTCAGGGAACGGAAGGTGGACATCTCGGACCTGGTGGAGCACTTTGTGACGAGGGTGTGCGCGGACCGGAGGCGGCCGGTGCCGGCGATCGCGCCGGTCGCGGTGCAGGCGCTGGAGGAGTACCGCTGGCCGGGGAACGTGAGGCAGCTCGAGAACGTGATCGAGCGGGCTGTCGTGCTCGACGCGGACGGGACGATCGGGCTCGACGACCTGCCCTCGCAGGTGAGGGGTCGGGGGAGGACGAGGGGATTCCCGAAGGGGGTGACGGCCGGAACGTTCCTGATCTCGGTCTCGTGCACGGAGGACTCGATCGACGTGGCGAAGGACCGGCTGGAGAAGGCCTACCTGGAGGAGTTGCTCCGGGTGGTGGGCGGGAACGTGAGCGAGGCGGCGCGCATCGCGGGGGTCGGGCGGGCGGCCGTCCACCAGAAGCTGCGGAGGCACCAGATCGACCCGCAGAGGTTCCGCCGCTGACCCAGCGTCGGGGCGGGCTGTTCGTGACGGTCGACTGCGGGGAGATCTCGCGCAGCCTGATCGAGAGCGAGCTGTACGGACACGAGCGGGGCGCGTTCACGGGCGCGGTCGTGCGCAAGGAGGGGATGCTCGCGCAGGCGGACACGGGGACGGTCTTCCTGGACGAGATCGCCGAGGTCCCCCTGGACATCCAGCCGACGCTCCTGCGCGTGCTGGAGGAGAAGAAGACCCGCCGTGGAGCGAAAGACGCGTCCGGTGGAAACCTCGGTCAAGCCGCTGCCAGACCTGGAGAAGGAGGCGATCCTCAGGGCGCTCAAGGACGCGAGGGGTGACACGGCGCTCGCGGCGGACAACTTGAAGCTCGACCGCAGCACGCTGTATCGCCGCCTCAAGAAGATGGTCCTCACGCCGCGGGACTTCAAGTAGCCCGCACCTGGGCGCACCGCATGGACGGTGTGCCCGCTCGCCACACAGTGTGCATCCGGCTAAACACGATGCAACATCTGGAAGGCACGGACAATCCGTTCCATACCGCGGTCCGGGGCCGAAAGGGTTGCGGTTTGGCACCGCGTGCCCCACAAGGAGGCGAAAGACCGAATTGTCACCCTCGACAACCTACGGTCGCGCAAGAGGATGCATGTCCCGCCTGGCGCCCGTCGTCCTCCCAGTGGCAGGGCTTTTGCGACGGCAAGTGGACCGAGAGAGGTGTAGACACAGAGTGTAGGTCCTTTCCCATCTCAGACCGAGTGTGCCGTTCGCGATGGAATCACCGCAACCAACCCGACAGCGCCCCCCTCTCTTCGCGCGAGGCCTTTGGCTGCTCGTCGCGTGCAGCCTTGCGACGCCCGCGCTCGCCGTCGACAAGATCTGGGTCGGCGGGTCGGGCGGCGGGGGCGGAGTGAACTGGGGCACGGCCGCGAATTGGAACCCGAATGGCGTACCCGGTGCAGCGGACGCGGCGATCTTCGACGCATCAAGCGCCATCAACTGCACCATCAACCTGGACGTCTCGGTGGCCGAGCTCCGCATCAACGGCTTCGCCGGGACCGTCACGCAGAACAACTCGAGGACCGTCACGGTCGGGGCGACGGGGTTCTCCGCCGCGACGGGTACGTTCGTCTGCTCGAACGCGGCGATCACGGTCAGCGGCCCCTTCACGGTCAGCGGGGGGACGTTCACGGGCGGGACGGGAGACCTGACGGTGACGGGCCTCCTGACGTTGAGCGGGGGGACCTTCACGGCCCCGATCGGCGTCTTCTCTGTCGCGGCGAACTGGAACCGTACGGCGGGGACCTTCGCGCCCGGCACTGGGACAGTCACGTTCACCTCCGCTGGCACGCAGACTCTCAATGGCGGCGGGGCGGGCGGGAACTTCAACAACGCCAGCCACACCGGCGCAGGCACGCTCCAGGTCGTCACGAACGCCCTCGCGGTCGGCGGCACGCTTGCGAACTCGGCAGGAGTGATGGACGCGAACGGGATCGCCGTGACGGTCACTGGCCTCGCGACGGCGAGCGGAGGGACGTACCAGGCCTCCACGGCGGCGCAGACGTTCAACGGCGGACTGACGGTCAGCGGAGGGACGTTTACGGGCTCGACGGGGACGGTGGCCGTCAACGGCGTGATGACGCTCTCCGCCGGGACGCTGACCGCGCCGACGGGGACGTTCACGGTCTCGGGGAACTGGGCGCGCACGGCGGGGACGTTCACGCCCGGGACCGGCACCGTGACGTTCAACGGCACGGGGACGCAGACGCTCAACAGCGGCGGCGCCGGGGGCAACTTCAACAGCGTCAGCCACACGGGGACCGGGACGCTCCAGGTGCTCACGAACGCGCTCGCCGTCGACGGGACGCTCGGGAACTCGAATGGCACGATCAATGCCAACGCGCTGGCGGTGACGGTCACGGGGCTCGCGACCCTGAGCGGCGGGATCTACACGGCCTCCACGGCGACCCAGACCTTCAACGGCGGCCTCGTGATCAGCGGCGGCACGCTGACCGGGTCGACGGGGGCCGTCGCGGTGAACGGCGCGCTGACCTTCTCCTCGGGGACGCTCACGGCGCCGACGGGGAGCTTCACGGTGTCGGGAAACTGGTCGAGGACGAGTGGGACGTTCACGCCCGGGACGGGAACGGTGACCTTCAACGGCGCGGGGACGCAGACCCTCGACAGCGGAGGCGCCGGGGGAAACTTCAACATCGTCAGCCACAGCGGAACCGGCACGCTCCAGGCAGTCAACAATGCGGTGACGGTCGCTGGGACCGTCGCGAACTCGAACGGGACGTTCGACGCGAACGGGCTGGCGGTGACGGTGACCGGACTCGTGACGGCGAGCGGGGGGACGTACCTGGCCTCGACCGGGACGCAGACCCTCAACGGTGGACTGACCGTCGGCGGCGGCACGTTCACGGGCTCGACGGGGACCGTCGCGGTGACCGGGACGGTGACGCTCTCCTCCGGAACGCTCAATGCGCCGACGGGGACATTCACTGTGACGGGGAACTGGACGCGTACGGGCGGGACGTTCAACCCCGGCGCGGGCACGGTCACGTTCACCGGGGGAGCCCTCCAGGCGCTGAACAGCGGCGGGGCGGGCGGCGCGTTCAACAACATCAGCCACACGGGGGCGGCGACGCTCCAGGTCACGACGAACGCCCTCACGGTCGGGGGGACGCTCGCCAACTCGGCGGGGACCTTCAGCGCGAACGCCCTGGCGGTGACGGTCACGGGCCTCACGACGCTGAGCGGCGGCACGTACCTGGCGTCAACGGCGACGCAGACGCTCACGGGCGGTCTCACGATCAGCGGCGGCACGCTCACGGGGTCGACGGGGGCCGTCGCCGTGGGAGGCGCGCTCACGCTGTCCTCGGGGACGCTCACGGCCCCGACGGGGACGTTCACGGTCTCGGGGAACTGGTCCAGGAGCGGGGGCACATTCACGCCGGGGACAGGGACCGTCACGTTCGACGGCGCGGGGACGCAGACGCTCGACAGCGGAGGCGCGGGGGGAAGCTTCAACGGCGTCTCCCATTCGGGCGCTGGGACGCTCCAGGTCGTCACGAATACGCTCACGGTCACGTCGACGCTCACGAACTCGAACGGCATCTTCGATGCGAACGGGATCGGGGTGTCCGTGACCGGGGTGACGACGGTCAGCGGCGGGACGTACCAGGCCTCCACGGGGACCCAGACGTTTAGCGGGGGCCTCACCGTCAGCGGAGGGACCTTCACGGGATCCACGGGGACCGTGACGGTGGCCGTGGCCGTGACGATCACGAGCGGCACGCTCACGGCGCCGGCCGCGGCGGGTGCGCTGAACGTGAGCGGCAACTTCGCGCACACGGCCGGGACGTTCGCGCCCAACCTCGGGACGGTTACGTTCGACGGCGCGGGGATCTCCACGATCTCGGGGACGACGACGTTCAACGAATTCCGCTGCGTGACCCCCGGGAAGCAGATCAACTTCACCGCTGCAACGACGCAGACGATCGCCGGAGCCCTCACGCTCACCGGGTCCGCCGCGAGCCAGGTCCGTCTCAGATCGACGGCCTCGCCCACGCGCTGGTCGATCGACGTGACCGGGGGACCGCAAAACGTCCTCTATGTGGACGTGATGGACTCCAACGCCCTCACGAACATCGTGACGGTCAACCTGGGGACGAACAGCGGGAACAACAACTTCGTGCCTGGCGTGGAGGGTTGGGCATTCCAGAACGGACGCTTCTGGGTCGGCGGGACCGGGGTCTGGTCCGACACGGCGCGCTGGTCCGGCGCGAGCGGGGGCGCCGGGGGGGCGCCCGTCCCCGACGCGACGCAGCCGGTGACATTCGACGCGAGCTCGGGCGCGGGGACGTGCACGATCGACGTCGCCGCGAACGCCCTGGGCATCACCTTTACGGCCGCTACGGGGATGACGGTCGTGCAGGGAGCGAGCCCGATCGCGGTCGCAAGCGTCGGCTGGGACCAGGCCGGGGGGACGTTCTCGGGGGGGAGCGGGTCCATCAGCATCGGGGGCAACCTCAACCTGACGGGGGGCACGTTCACGGCGACCTCGGGGACGCTGACGATCACGGGGGACCTCACAAACAGCGCGACGTTCACCCACAACGGGGGGACGACCGTCATCGACGGCGCCGCCTCGGTCCTCGGCACGTCGACCACCACGTTCAACCACCTGACGATCAACGGGACCCGATCGCTCACCGCCCCCGCGGGGACGATGAACGTGAACGGGGACTTCACGATCACGGGGAGCTTCACGCACAACGGTGGGACCGTGGGCTTCGTCCGCGCGGCGGCGACCCAGACGCTGGCCGCGGGGGGGACGACATTCCAGAACCTCAACCAGTCGGGCGCGGCGACGCTCGTGATGGCCGGCGGCGCCACAGTGAACGGGACGCTCACCGTCGCCGCGACGCTCGATGTCGGCGCCCAGACGCTCACGGTCGCCGAGACGGGCTCCTTCGCGGGCGTAGGGACGCTCTCGGTCGGGGCCGGAGGGTCCCTGGTCATCGGGCCGGCGTCCTTCTCCTCCCCGACGACCGCGTCGTTCGCGGCGACGAGCAGCGCGACGTACAGCCGCGCCGGGGCCCAGACCGTGCGCGCGGTGGCGTACGGCAGCCTGACGCTCTCGGGCTCGGGGACGAAGACGTTCGCGACGGGGACGGCCACCGTGAACGGCACGCTCGCGCTCGCCGGGACCGCGCTCGCGAGCCTCGTGGGGGCCTCGAACATCGACCTGGTCGGGGCGGGTCCGCACTCCGTGCCCGCCGGGACGGGGATCGAGCTCGTCGCGAGCGGGGGCAGCGCCCCCGTGTTCCAGTTCATCCCGGGGGGGGCCCTGACGGTCAACGGGACGTTCCGGGCGACGGCGATCGGCGCGACGAAGCCGACCGTCACGGGGAGCGCCTCGGGGAACACCGACCTGAGGCTCCTCGGCGCCACCGTCTCCGTGACCGGGATGGCGTTCTCGAACGGTCCCCTCGACGGGCTCCTCATAGGGAAGAACGGGGGAACCGACTCCACGGTGAGCGAGTTCAGGGGCGTCGACTTCTCGGGGATGTTCGAGGACGGCAGGCACCTGACGTTCACGGCCTCGGGCGGGCTCGGGATGGTCGGCCTCGACTGCACGTTCGCAGCGCTTGTGGACGGCGTGCCGCCGGCGCTCCCCGCGAACGTCCGCGCGGACGAGAGCCCGGACGCGGGGGCGGGAGACGTCGTCGTGACGATGATCCGCGCGTCGGGCGCGGGCGCCTTCCAGGAGGCGGGGGAGGGAAACCCGACGGGAGGGACCGACGACGACGCCCCTGGCGGGCCGTCCGTGGCCGCCTCGCGGGACGGGTACGTGGAGTGGTGCGAGGGTGGCGAGACCTTCACGCTCTCGCCGGGGCCTCCCCCGGGACCGGGCTACGGCGAGACGCCCGGCGACCCCGCGACCTTCGCGGGCGTCCAGGGCTTCATGGTCTCCCACTACAGTTGGTGGACATGGGCCTTCGTGTCGAATTACGCGATTGTCCGCTCCGAGGAGGACCGCGACGCGAACGACGACGGCGACGACACGGACGGGGGCGAGCCGTCCTCGAACGGCGTCAAGGAGGACCTCGTCTATGCGCTGGACGGGAAGGGGAAGAAGAAGTCGTACGGACCGTACCGCGTCGCAAGGACCCCGTACGGGCGGGTGATCGGGCCACCCTGGTCCGCGACGCTCGGCCCTCCGGCAGGGCCGTATACCGAGGTCGTGATGTTCGTCACGACGAACGGGTACGTCTTCGTGATCCAGGACAGCGGCGCCTCGCTCGCGCCGTACCAGACCTACCCGCTCAGGCTCCGAAACAACGTCACCTACGCGGACGACGTCTGCGACACTGCGTACTCCCCTCTCCTGTTCGACGGCGGGAACGACTTCACGGGCGGCACCGCGGACGACCGCTTCTACATCTGCGGCGCGCTGGGGGCGACGAACCGGGTGTACGTCACGACGTGCTGGGGCTCGGGGCCGCCAGACCTACGCGCGCGCTGCGCATCGAGCTATCCTGTGTCGTACGGCGGCCCTCCGGCGAGGAGCTGGCCGGCGGTCCAGACGCTCACGGGGACGAAGTACCTCCACTTCGCGACGGACTATGACGCGGTCGCGGGACGGGGGAGGGTCTTCCGGATTGACATCGGCAACGGCGCAATCAACCAGGAGTACGACGACGGGGGCGCGGGGGAGCCGGGGAGCCATGTGCGAGGCGGGCTGCAACTCCTCGACGATCCGGGGATCGCTGGGGACGCTGTCCTGTATGCGGGGTGTTTCGAAGACGTGGCGGCGCCGGTGACGACCGCGAGCTTCTTCGCGATCAACACCGACTCGGTGATTCCGGGGGCCTACAACAACATCTGGAAGAACGACCTGGGGACGGGCGACGTGGACTCCTACGCGACGTTCGACGACGCAATCGTGTACGTCGGTGACTCGGCGGGCGTCTTCTTCCGCATCGACCGCGCGTCGGGCTCACCGAACCCGGCCGCGTCGACGACGCTGGAGGCGGGAGTCCCGATCCGCAGTTCGCCGGTGATCCCCGTCTATGGAGGGGGCCCGGTCTACGTCGGAAACGACAACGGCAAGGTGTTCCGGGTGAACCGAGGTACGGGCGCCATCGAGAGGACGTACCGCCTTGGCGACGGGCGCAAGGTGAGGTCCCTCTCCGTGGTCGACGAGGAGATCCCCGACGGCCCCGACCCGGACTCCTTCCCGGACGGGTACATCACCTACGTCGTCGCGATCACTCACGACGGCTCCGCGTTCCTCATCCGGCCACCGTAGTCACACCAACTCTCCACTTCCCCTCCGTTGAAGGCCAAGCCGGGCTCGACCGCCCAAGTCCTTGGCTGTTTCGGATCGCACCAATCCGAATCGCGACGGGGACCGGGCGCCAACCTACGTCTACCCAATAGGTAGCGACGTCGGACCAGGGTCCCCGAGTCGCCGGGTGCCAAGCCCTGCCGTCGCAGGTCCCGTCTGCCGCCGCGACCTCCCGGAGCGCGATCGCTAACCCACTGGAGCCAAGCAACTTGCGCACGGACAATCCCGGCATCCAAGGACGGGTGGCAAGCCATTTGCAACAGCAAGGGTGCGGAGCGATCCCGGTGGGGACAAAACGCGGTAACCCTGCGGAGTCAAGAGTGAGCGGCGTGCCGTACCGAGTCTGTGCTTCCCCGACGAGCGCCATTGTTCTCGCCCTCCTGACGCCTCTCCTTTGCGTCGGGTCGGCGGAGGGGGCGACGCGGACGTGGGACGGCTCGGCCTCGACCGCATGGAACAACGCGCTGAACTGGGTCGAGGGGGCGATTCCGGTGAACGGGGATGACGTCGTCTTCGACCACACGGTGCTCGGTGGCGCGTACACCGTGGACGTGAACGACACAAGTCCAAACCTCCTGAACAGCATCACCATCGATACGCGCGGGGCGTCACCGGGGAACATCACGTTCACGATCAACAACGACCTGCTTTGCTCCGGAAACCTCAGTGCCTCGATGAACGCTGGCCAGACCGTCGCATTCAACCATGGCGGCGGGAACGAACGGATCCGGGTGGACGGCGCGCTCGTCCTCGGGGCCGCGGGGACCGGGGGGGCCGTGACGTTCGGCACAGCGAGCGCGACGGTCAACCTGCTCTACGACTTCGACCTGGGGGCGGCCGACGCGACCATCACCGTTGGAGCCAACGTTACGGTCACGCTGAGGCTCATGCAGACGGACGACGTTTCGGCGTCCTGGCTGGACCTGGCGGCGGGATCGACGTTCGAGCTCCAGACGGAGAACCTCGTCGGCGCCAATGACCACTACTTCCGCCTTACGGCCGAAGAGGGAGGAGCGGGCGGAAAGGCCATCAGCATGGTGCCCGGGTCGACGATCAACCTGAACAATCAGGGGACCGATGACATCGCGGACATGACGATAGAGCTCGACGGCAGCACCTGCACCTTCGGGGACGGCGATGGGACGCCGGACGAGGTCTGTACCATCAGCGGGTCGGGCGACTTCGTGGTCCTGGGGACCTGCACGCTCCAGGGCACGGGCGCGACGCTCGACTCCCTCACCCTCAGCGCGAACCTGTGGCTTCAACTGACCTTCGACCTTGACGAGCTCTCGATCGCCGACGACCTCGACGTGAGCTTCCTGGGCGGGGCTTTTCACCAGCTCTACGGGTCGCTCCGGTGCGGCACGACGGCAGGGAACGACGGGACCGTAATCATTGCCGGCACCTCCCGCGGGTTCACCGCGTGCTTCATCCCTGTGGACGATGTGACCCTGGATGCGACGATCACGAACACCGTGAACGGCGCGGGGACGCTCACCTACCAGTCCCCCGTCGTCATCTGGGGGAACAGCTCCAACGCGAGCGGTCCGAAGGGACGGATCGTGGCGAACGACACCGCGACCGTGAACCTCGGAAACGACTCCGGGGACTTCGTCGACATCTGGGCCGACGACGACACCAGCGCGCCCACCTCGGGCGCGGGCGAGATCATCCTGAACGGCTCCGCGGTCCTCAACACCACGGGGATTGTGACGCTGATCTCGCAGCGGGTCTCGGGGGCGAAGATCACGATCAACGACAGCGCGGTAATGACGGTCGGCACGGTCGGGACCCCGAGAGACCTGAACGTCAACCTGACGGCGACGTCCTCCCACGACGGCGGGATCGTGACCGTCGGGAACGGGGTCGCCAGCCTGGCCCGGCTGTTCGTCACGGGAAACCTCGTGGTCCAGGGAAACTCGACCGGGACGACGACTCCGGGCAAAGTCATCGTGAACTCGCCGAGGACCTCGACACCTGCCCTGGAGGTGGGAGGAACGACCACGCTCACCGGGGGGACGGTGTCGCGAGGGACGATCGACTTCCAGATCGACGGGCTGGGCCTGTTCACGGGCGCGGTGAGCATCGGCTCGAACTCGGACTTCGACGTCTCGGACACGTCGGGGGCCGGCCCCGAGGTCCGGTTCGACGGCAACGTCACCGCGAACGGGTCCTGGGACCCCGGCGCGGCTGGCGCGTGGACCTGCGTGCTCCGGGGGAGCGGCGCGCAGACGTTCGGCGGGACCGCGGCGGCGGTGTCCTTCAACAAGCTCCGGTTCGAGGCGACGGCCGCGCGGACCATCTCCTTCTCGAATTCGGACACGATCTACAGCGTCTCTGGGGCGATGACCAGCGGGGGATCGCCGGTCACGGTCGACGCCACGGCGGCACGCACGTTCCAGGTCTCCGGCGGCTGCACCTTCGACGCGACGACGACGTTCTCGACGAACACGACCGTGACGCTCGGCGGGGCCGTCGCGCAGACGATCGGGGGGACCGCGGCGACGGGACCGACGTTCCTCAACCTGACCTTCTCGAATGGCTCGGCCGCCGACCCCGACGCAACCTACAGCGCGACCGGGGGGACGCTCACCGTAAGTGGAACGTGGACGATCAACACGGCCGCGTGCCAGGTCGCGGCGGCGGGGAAGACCCTCTCCGTCGCCGCGAGCAACTGGACCACCGCCCTGACCGTCAACAGCGGTACGCTCACGCTCGGGACGGGGACCCACACGCTGAACGGGGCCGTCACGCACACCGTGGCGGCGGGGGCGACCCTCAGCCTGGCCGCGACGGGCGCGGCCGCGGCGACGATCGAGTTCACCGCCGCCGCGACGCTCGTGGTCAATGGAACGATCAGCTCGACGTGGACGAGCGGCCCGAAGCCCACGGTGACGGACAGCGGCGCCCTGGCGAGGGCGAACCTCGACCTGCTCGGGGCCACGATCGACGTCACGGGGATGAGCTTCGCCAACGGGACCGCCAACGGCCTCGAGATCGGGCAGAACGCCGGCGCCGACGCGACGGTCCTGGAGCTCCGAAACGTCGCCTTCTCGGGCATGGCGCTCAACGGACGCCACCTGAAGGTGACCGCGTCGGGGGCCTTCGACATGGTGGCGGTCGACTGCTCGTTCACGGCCCTGAACGGCGCGAGCGCGGCCAACGTGCAGGCCGACCAGAACGGTGGCGCGGGGGAGCTGGTCGTGACCATGGTCCGCGCGACCGGCGCGGGGTCGGGCCAGGAGGTCGCCGAGGGGAACCCGACCGGTTCGACGGACGACGACAACCCGGGCGGGCCGTCCGCCGCGGCCTCCAGGGACGGGTACGTGGACTGGGTCGGCGGGGGCGACATGCTGACCCGCAGCCCCGGCACGGGTGAGGTCCGCACGGACCCGTCCACCCACACCGGTCTGCAGGGGTTCATGACCTCCCATTACGACTGGTACACGGGGGCCTTCGTCTCCAACTACGCGATCGTCCGTTCCAACGAGGACTCCATCGCACCCTCCGGCCCCGGATTCGAGGAGGACCTCCTCTTCGCCCTCGACGCGACGGGGAAAAAGAGGTCCTACGGCCCGTTCCGCGTCCGGCGGGACCTCTACGGCCGCGTCATCGGACCTCCGTGGACGGTGACGATCGACGTGGGGAATAACGAGCCGGACCCCGACGCGGACACCGACGTCATCTGCTTCATCACGACGCTCGGCTACATCTTCGTCGTCGAAGACACGGGCGGAGCTCTGGTCCCGTACGGGACGTACCCCCTCCGCGCCCGCGACCGTGTGACCTACGCGACCGAAGTCTGCGACACGGGCTATTCGCCGTTGCTTTACTACACGGGCTCCGACTTCACGGCCGAGACCGGAGCCGACGCCGAGGAGGGCTTCTTCTTCTGCGGCGCCAACGCCGGGTCGAACCAGATCTACTTCGTGAGGGCCTTCGAGAGCGGGAAGGAGGCGCAGTGCCAGGATGTCCCGAGCGCCTGGCCGGTCCCGTACGGGGGTCGGCCTTCGCGAAGCTGGCCATCCCTGCAATTCCTCGGGGGGACCACGTACCTGCACATCGCCACCGACAACGACGTCGACCCGGACGATGCGGTCGCGACCAACACGGGGCACATCTTCCGCGTCAACGTCTCGACCGGCGCCGTGGACCAGGAGTACGCCCCCGGCGCCGAGCCTGGAAACCACGTCCGGGGCGGGATGCAGATGCTCGACGACCCGGCCTTGGCGAACGACGCGAGGATCTACGTCGGGTCGTACGAGGACGCCGTTGCCGGGGACCAGGGGAGCTTCTTCGCCATCAAGACCGATTCCGCCGGCCCCGGAACGTACGTGGACGATTGGGCGCCCGCAGCCCTCGGGACGGGCGACACCGACTCCTATGCCTCGTTCGACGACGCCCAGATCTACCTGGGAGACTCGGCAGGCGACTTCTACTGCATGGTCCGGACGACCGGGCTTGCCCCCGCGGGGTGGCCGGCGGGCGGCAAGCAGACTCTGGAGGCGGGCCAGCCGATCCGCAGCTCCCCGCTCATCCCGGTCTACGGCGGCGGCCCCATCTACGTCGGAAACGACAACGGGAAGGTGTTCCGCGTCAACAGGACGACGGGGGCGATCGAACGTACCTATCGCCTCGGAGACGGGCGCAGGGTACGATCCCTCTCGATCGTGGACGACCTGGGGGCCGGCAAACAGTACGTCGTGGCCGTCACGAGCGACGGCTACGCGTTCCTGATCAATCCGCCATAGAATCGAGGCTTCCATGGGCCGTTACCGATCCGGCGCCCTCGCTCTCGCGATCCTCGTCGCGGCGAGCGGGGTCGTCGCCGACGACTGGCCGCAGTTCCGGCGGGACTCCCTGCGCTCCGCGTCGAGCGCGGAGACCGGAATCGTCGAGCCCCTCTCCGCGGCGTGGACCGCCGACACCCCGACCGGGGCCAGCGTGATCAGCTCCCCCGTCGCGGCGGAGGGCTACGTCCTCATCGGGTCGATCGACGGCTTCCTGAGGGCCTACGACGAGTCCAGCGGGCTCCTGCTGTGGAGCTACCAGGCCACCGAGCCGATCGCGGCCACGCCGCTCGTCGACGGCGGGCGCGTCTACGTCGTCGACCGCCGCGGCACGCTCGCGTGCCTCACGCTCGCCACGGGGGCGACCGAGTGGTCCCGCTCCGTCGGCGGCCAGGGCTTCTCCAGCCCGACGATGGCCGGAGGCCGCCTCGTCCTCGGGACGGGGTTCCCGTCGAAGACCGTCTCTTCGGTCGACCCGTTCACCGGGAACACCTTCTGGGACAAGCAGCTCCCGCAGCCGAGCTTCGCCTCGCCGGCGAGCGACGGCGCGTCGGTCTGGTCGATCTCGAACGACGGGAAGCAGTTCCGTGCGAACGCCGCGGACGGCGCGCAGGTCTGGCTCGACTCGACCCAGGGTTCCCCGCAGGGGATCGCGATCCTCATCGACGGCGCGAACCTGTTCTTCACGCCGGGCGGCTACGACACGTCGCTCTACCGGATCGACGCGGCGAGCGGCCTGCCGGCGTGGGTGAGGCCCCTCCTCTTCGCGGGCGACCCGGCGACGACGCCGTCGGCCACTTGCCCCGAGGCCGGCGCCTTCACCACCCAGGTCGTCCCAAACTGGCGCTACGTTTCCTCGAGCGCCCTGCGCCTTCCGGGCGGTGTCGTGTGCGTGGAGGGCGGCATCGTGAACCTCCGCCTCTTCGCCGTCGACGAGGCGAGCGGGGCCATCCTCTGGTCCCTCCCGGCCGGCGCCCCGGATGCGGCGATGCCGTTCGCCTCTTCCCCGGCATACGCCTCCGGCCGCGTGTTCGTCGGCGGCGGCGGGGCTGGGTCCCTTCTCGTGATTGATCCGTCAGGCACGGGGACGATCGTCCAGACCCTCCCCCTGCCCGGCGTCGCCGCCTCCTCCCCCGCCGTGGCGAACGGCCGGGTGTTCGCCGCGTCGAGCGGAGGCCGCCTCGCGGCGTTCGACTCCGCGGGGAACGCCGCCCCGGGCGTGGTCTCGGGCTTGACGCCCTCGGGCGGGACGCCGGGGAACGGCCCCACGCCCACGGTGAGCTGGTCCGCCGCGACCGACAGCGGCCCCGGCGCGGACCCCTCGCCCGCCCTCCGCTACCTCGTCCGCTGGGACGACGACGGGGAGGTGCTCAAGGACTTCGACGGGTCGGTCCTCACCGGGGCCGGCATCCTGACCCAGGCGCTCAGCGCCTACGCCGAGGACACCGTCGTCACCTGGCGCGTGAGGACGCTCGATACGCAGGGGGCGTGGAGCCCCTGGAGCGCCTCGGCGGCCTTCCCGGTGTTCTACCCCTGGCGCCTCCAGGGTCGCGTGACCCGGCTGGGCGTCGGCGTGGCCGGCGTCAACGTCGTCATGACGGGGAGCGGCTCCGGGACCGCCGTGACCGACGCGAATGGCTTCTACAACTTCTATTCCGTCGGCGACGGGGTGTACACGCTCACGTTCTCCTTCGCCGGCTACGCATTCGCGCCCCCGTCGATCGACGTGGCGGTCGCAGGTGGCCACCAGGTCGGGCTCGACACGAGCGCCTCGCTCCTCGGGATCTACGCGATCCGCGGACGGGTGCTCATGGGGACGAGCGGCGTGCCGGGGGTGCTCGTGAGCGTGACCGGAGACGGTGTCGCCAGCGCGACGACGAACGCCAACGGCGACTACGCGGTGACGAGCCTGACGATCGGAAACTACACGGCGACGCCGACCGCCTACGGCCTGGTCCTCTCGCCGGTCTCCCGGGCGGTCGTGATCGCCGGGGCGGATGCGACGAGCCAGGACTTCGTCGCGACGCGTTCGGGCTCGGGCGAGGAGGAACTCCTCGTGGGCCTCGGGGCCGGCGGGAACGGATTCTGCCAGGCGCGCGGCGGGTCGGCCTCCGGGTACCCGATCGTCGGCTGGGCCCGCCTTCCCTTCCCGTCCTACGACGCCTCCGTCGGCGCGTGCCACCCCGCGCTCGGGGACATCGACGGCGACGGGCTGGACGAGGCGGTCGTCGGGATGGGGACCTACGCCGCGAACGGGGGCTGGGTCGGGGTGTTCGACGACAGCCTGCAGGGACACCGGTTCCTCCGCTGGTACCGGGTGCCGTACGCCGCCTACAACGCCGCGAACGGGGAGACCTGGCCGGCATGCGGGAACTTCGACGCCGATCCCCGGAGCGAGATCGTCGTCGGGCTCGGGTCCAACCCCACGAACGGCGGATGGATGATCATGGCCGACGACCTCGCGGCCGGGCTTGCGACGCTCGGCTGGGTCCGCGCGGGGCAGCTCTCGTACCTCTCCTCGAACGGCTCGACGTACCCCGCGGCAGGGGACCTGAACGGCGACGGCCTGGACGAGGTCGTCGTCGGCTTCGGTCCCGGCGGCGGGGGGCTGGTCTCCGTGCTTCACGCCGCGGACGGCTTCCGGGTGCAGCGGTTCGTGCGCGTGCCGTGGAACGCCTACGACTCCCAGGCGGGGGCTACGCGGCCCGCGTGCGGAAACCTCGACGCGGATCCCCGCGACGAGATCGCGGTCGGCCTGCAGGGGCCCGTCGCGGCCGGATGGTGGGTCCTGTTCGACGACGAGGGAGCGGGGTTCGCGCGGCTCGTCTGGCGACAGACGCCGTGGACGGAGTACTGCGCGGCCGTGGGGACGACGCGCCCCGCGGTGGCGGACCTCGACGGCGACGGTGTGGACGAGGTCGCGATCGGGCTCGGCCCGTATCCCGCGAGCGGGGGGTTCCTGTACACGTGGGACGACGTCCCGGCCGGAGCCCCGCTGATCGGCCAGTGGAACCTGGCCCTGCCCGCGTACAACGCGGCGAACGGCGAGTCGTTTCCGGCCGGGGGGGAAACGAGGTAGGCCGGGGCGTTCACACGCGTGCGTTATCCGACGTCATTTGTTCCTTGCCCCCGGACGGAGCTAAGGGGAGAATCCCACTCGTGCTCGGCGAGGCACGGGAGAGGTGGATCGCGCGACTCGGGTACTGACCGGCACCGGAGGGGTGTTTCGGAGTCAGGGAGTCGACATGCAGCGGGCGATCCGCAGTTCCTGGAGTCCCATTCGCTTGTGGGGCGCAGCCGCGCTCGTCCTCGCGGCCGCCTGCACGGACGCCTCCGCCCAGCTCGTCTGGGACGGCAGCGCGCTCGACAACGACTGGAACAACGGGGCGAACTGGGACCTCGGCGTCGCCCCGACCTCGGTGGACAACGTCACCATCAACGTCGGGTCCCCCAGCTACCCCATCCTCGTCAACGGCGGGGCGTACAACTGCCGCAATTGCACCATCAATGGCGGCGCCCCGGCGATCACCTTCAATACGGCCGGCGGCGCGGTCACCCTCAACGTCGGACGCGACTGGCTTCCGGCAGGCGGTAGCGTCGATTTCAACGCCGCGGGGGGACCCATCACCCTGATCGTCGTCCGGAATTGGAACATGACGGGCGGCGTGATGAATCGGGTCGACGGGACCGCGAACCTGGTGCAGGTCCGCGTCACGGGGAGTTTCACCAATACGGCCGTCCCGCTGGACCTCGGCGCCAACTCGGAGATCTACTTCGAGGGCGCGGCCGCCTCGACCGTGAACATCTCCCCGGCGGGGGCGTTGACAAACACCGACCTCCACGTCGCCAAGGGAATCGGGATCAACCTGAGTTTCGCGACCAACAATCCCACCTACGGCGGCCTGATCGTCGAGCAGGGCGTCATGCGCCCATCAGCTGCAGGGACGCCGCTGACCCACACCATCAATGGTCCGGTGACGGTCACGGGCGGCACGCTGATGGTCTCGGACTTCACGACAGATCGCAGCGGGACATTCAACGTCTCCGGCAACTTCTCGATGACGGGGGGCCTGCTCGACTACGACAACACGAACGCCACGGTCGGCGAGCTGAACATCGGCGGAGACTGGTCGCGCACGGGCGGGACGTTCGACACGGTGGCGGCGCGTTCGGTCTGCTTTACGAACCTGGGCGGGAACACGCACACGGTCGGTCCCGAGGCTGGATTCATCACTGTGGTGTTCGGCCAGAGGCCTCCGGCGGCCTCGGCGGGGGGAACGACAACCCTCTCGGGCAGCGTGACGGTCACAGGGGCGATGACGATCCGTGGGACTGGTGGACCCGGACACACGCTGCAGGGCGGGACCGGTACGCTGACGATGGCCGCGGGATCGACGTGGACCAAGGAGGCCGGCGCGACGTGGAGCGCCCAGTCGGGCACGGTTGTCTGGCAGAGCTTGAACCCGATGGGCGGGGCCGGCGGGGAGGCCTGGTACAACCTGACGATCGACAACGTCACCGGGACCCTGACCCCTGCGACCGTGACGGTCCGCAACGATCTGCGAATCACGAACACGGCGAGCTCGGTGCTCGACGGTACCGGGAAGACGGTCACCGTCGGCGGGGTCTGGAACAACGAGCGTGGCACGGCCGGGTTCACGGAGACGGGCTCGACGGTCGTGATGTCGGACCTGAGGGACGCCGGCTCATCCGCCTCCCAGATCGCGACGGCGGAGACGTTCAACAACCTCACGATCGGAAACCTCGACGGGGACGAGGCCGGGACCGCGGACTCCACGAGCATCGCGGGGGGGGTCTCGCCGGTCGTCGTCCTCGGGACGCTCAGGCTCGTCGACCTCGGAGCGGGGCTCGGGGCGAATTTCAACGCCGGGGCGAACACGGTCCTCGAGGTGGGCTCGGCCGGCGGCTCGGGGACCCTCACGATCGACAACCTGGCGAACAACGTCTTCACGCCCGGAACGGGGACGAGCCTCTTCCGCTGGTATGGGGGGGCCCTGCCGAACACGAGCACCGCGGGGAACGACTTCAACAACCTGGAGACGCTCGCGCCGTCCGCGACGACCTTGCCCGCTGGCGCGACGATCCAGGTCGCGGCGGACCTGACGATCTCGTCGAACACCTTCGACGCGGGGGCGGGGGCACCGGTGACGCTCCGCATCGCGGACGACTTTACGAACAACGGGGCGTTCACGGCCGGCACTTCCACGGTGGTCCTGAGCGGGGCGAGCGGCGGTGACGACCAGCTCGTCGGCGGAAGCGTCTCGTCCACGTTCAACGTGCTGCAGGTCAACAAGGCCGCCGGGACAGCCCGACTCAACCTCAATACGGTCGTGGACGGGCCGGTGGGAGACGACCTCGATGTCATCGCGGGGACGCTCGCGATCAACGGGTTCACGCTCACGGTCCGCGACAATGTGCGCGTACGGACGGGCGGGACGCTGGACCTCACGGGGACCTCGACGCTGACGGTCGATTCCGTGGCAGCGAGGGCGATCGCCATCAACGCGGGCGGGACCTTCCGCGCCTCCGGAAGCGCAACGGTGAACAAGAGCGGGGCCGCGGCGCGGTACGCCTTCACGGTCGACGGGAACATCGACGTCACGGCCCTGTCCTTCTCGGGGGCCAACAGCAACGGCCTCCAGGTCAACCTTCAGGGTCCGGGGAACACCAACCTGGTCTCCCTGAACAGTGTCGTCTTCGGAGACGTCGACCCGACCACGCCGACGAGAGCGCTGTACCTCGTGGTCTCCTCAGGGGCCTTCAACCCGACGATCGAGGGCCACCAATTCAACTTCACAGGTGGCGCGGGGATTTCGAACGTCCGCTTCGAGCGGACGGGCGGGGATGACGGGACGGCGCGTACCTGCACGATGCTGGACTCCTCCGGGACACTCGGCGGCGTGGGCCCCGGCGAGGCGAATGACGACGACTCCCAGCTCCGTACGGGCACGAATGAGGCGGTCCTGGACTGGGTCGCGGCCAAGGTGTGGGTCGGAGGGGGCGCTCCCGACACGACGGCCTGGCAGCAGGCGAACAACTGGAGCCCTGCCGGCATTCCCGGCGCCGCGGACGCCGTCCGGATCGAGACCGCCGCGGCGTTCGACTGCGCCATCCGTAGCGGGCTCGGCGACGTCTCCTGCGGCAGCCTCGACCTGCAGGCGGGCCGGACGCTGACGCTGGAGACGGGGAGGCGGCTGACCCTCAGCCGCTCGTTCACGCGCACCGGGACGTTCACGCCGGCGAGCGGCAGCACGGTCGCGTTCGCGGGGGCGAGCCAGGTCACGATCCCCGGCGGGGGCTATGACGCGATCGAGGTGACGAATACGAGCTCGTCGGGGGCTACGTTCTCGGCCGCGACCACCTTGACGGGGACGCTGACGGTCGTCACGGGCGCGACCGCGGGGGTGACGGGATCCCCGACGATCAACGTCGCGGGGAACTGGGTGCTGAACGGGACGGGGACGTTCGTGCCGGGGACGAGCACGGTCCTCCTCAACAGCGCGACCGTCCAGCAACTCTTGCAGTCCAATACGGCCTCGAAGTCCTTCAGCTTCAACCACCTCACGGTCAGCAACACGTTCGGGAACGGGACCTCGGTCGACCTGACGGCGGGCGGCACGGCCACGATGAACGTGGCCGGGAACTTCACGGTCTCGACGGGGGCGCGCTTCAACGCAGGCGACACCGGGCTGATCGCGGGCGCGGCGGTGGCCAACCTGAATGTCGGGGGGAACTGGGCGCTCAACGGGACGGGGGACTTCGACAAGAGCTCGACCGCGGGGACCGTGACGCTCAACAGCACCACGGCGACGCAGACCATCTCCTCGGACAACGCGGCGGGGAAGACGTTCAGATTCCACAGCCTGACGATTGCCAACACGACGGCCGCGGGCGTGCAGGTCTCCGTGGCGGGCGCCGGCACGCCGACGCTGATTCTGACGGGCACGATGTCGGTCTCGAGCGGCCGGCGGCTCGATGTCAGCGTCGATCAGCCGACCTCGATCCAGGTGGCCGGAAGCTGGCAGCAGGGCGGGACCTTCACGGCGACGGGGTCGACCGTGGTGTTCAACGGGACGGGAAATCAGGACATCACCTCGGTCGCAAATTTCAACGTCGTGGACGTCAATCGAGCGGCGGAAGGCGGCGGGACCCAGCTCTCGGCGCAGGGGAGCCTCACGCTGACCGGGAACCTGTCGGTCACGGCGGGGACCCTTCACCTGGGGACGGCCCTGACACACACCGTGACCGGGACGATCACGGTCGCCGGCGCGCTCAACCAGGGGACGAGCAGTCTGAGCGCGACTGGGAACGTCACGGTGAACGAGGGCGCCACTTTCACGATGAACGGGGACGACACCAACCGCGCGGTTCTGCGCAACGCGGCGGCGGCCGCGAACACCGTGCTTACGGTCAATGGCACGCTTCGCGTCCTCCAGAGCGGCGCAGCGCCGCTGAAGTCGCGCATCCAGTCGAACAACGGGACGACGGGGCCGTGGTACGACTTCACGGTCGGAAACGGGGCCGGCGCGAACGCGGTCTGGGACGTCCTCGGCCTGGAGATCGCAAACCTGCGCGACACGGCCTCGGTCAACGACGGGATGATCTTCTCGAGCGACACGACGTTTGTCCGGTTCGACTCCGTCGATTTCCAGAGCCACGGAAACGGCGGGGTCAACGTGCTCCAGCAGGCCTGCCGGAACAGCGTGAGCGCGAGCGCTTCGATCACCTGCAGCAACGTGACGTTCGACGACACGGGCGCGGACAACTTCCGGGACAACGCGGGGGCCGGCGGAGCATTCCGGATGACCTTCCAGGGCGGCCCGTTCGGCGCGCGGTGGGGGGCCGGCTTCGAGAACGACCCCAGTGTTCCGGCCCCTGGGCGCTTCATCTGGATCCGGACGCTGACATGGGACGGCGGCGACGCGGTGAACGACTTCTGGACCGACGCGACGAACTGGAACCCCAATGCGACGCCGACGACCTCCGACGAGTGCATCATCGTCCTCGCTAACGCCAAGACCCCGCTCATCGACGCGGCATCCCTGGCCAGCAAGGTCACCGTGCAGGACACGGGGGACGCGCGGTTCACGTCGGGGGCGTTCGACCTCACGGTGAGCGGCAACTATGAGATCCAGGCGGGCGGGAAGACGACGATGACGGTCGCGGGGTCGGACCTGCTCGTCGGCGGGGATTGGATCGACGCCAACGCGGCGGGGCCCAACGGACTCGAGCAGGCGGCCGGGGCGGGGACTATTTTCTTCACCGGTTCGGGGTCGAACCGCATCCTCGGGAGCGAACCCGAATTCCGCGTGTTCCAAATCAACGCGGGCGCCGAGTACCGCTTGGCAAGCGGGGCGACCGTGGTCCTGCTGGCGGGCGGGCCGCCGCAGTTCACCGTGGCCTTGACCGGAACCTTCCGCGGGGGACCCGCGGGGGTGACGGAGAACGCCGTGGCCGCCCGGTTCCTCCTCAACGCGAACGCCGGCGCGACGCCGTGGGTCCACACGGCCGGGGGCGGCGCGGTCGACTTCGACCCCGACAATTCCATCGTCCAGTTCGTCGGCGGGACGGCGCTCTCCCCCGCCGTGCTGCCGCAGAACCGCCCTTCGACGGCGGGGGCGATCTTCTACGACCTCGAGATTGGGGACGGCGCGGCGACCACCGTCTTCGACTCCAACGGGCCGATCCTCGTGCAGCGCGATCTCATCGTCCGGAACGGCGCGACGCTGCGCGTGGTGAACGCGGCGCACACGATCACGATTGGCGGGAACCTGACGATCGAAGGAACCGGCAACATCGACCTGACGCCGGTCGGGGGGAACCAGCTCGTCACGTTCAACGGCGCCGTGCGGACGACCCAGGGCGTCTCCATCGCGGCCGCGTCGCCGTTCGTGTTCGAGGACCTGACGATCGACAACGGGGCAGGATCGACCATCACCTGGAGCCTGTCCACGAACGCGACGGTCATCGGGGCGACGACCTGCGGGGCGGCCGAGGCGGTCGATCTCAACACGAACACGCTCACGGTGCGCGGGGCCTGGAGCGAGGGGACGAGCACCCTCTCGCCCGACACCGGGACGTTCGAGATGGACCTCACGGGACAGGAGGTGCCCTACACGAACTTCTACAACCTGCGGCTCCGCGGCGCCGTGACCTACACGCTCAAACCCGACGGGGACAACACCACGGCCGTCGCCAACACGCTCGACATCGGCGCGGGTACCACCCTCGACTCCGTCGCGGCGCCGACCCAGAGCCTGACAATCGGGGCGGACTGGATCCGGACCGGGTCGTTCCTGGCGCGAACGGCGACCGTCACGTTTAACGGCACGGGCGCCCAGGAGATCCAGTCCGCGATGACCGGGGGGAATGCCTTCAACAACCTCGTCGTGAACAAGTCCGCCGGGACCCTCCGCGTCGGGCCCGCGGTCGCGGATGCGACCGACCGCAGCGTGACGGTGTCGGACGTCCTCACAGTAACCCAGGGAACCCTCGACCTGGGGGTCGGGACCACGGCCCCGGCCGGCTATGTGGTGACGGTCGCAGGAAACCTCGCGTTCCCGTCCGTGGACCTGAACGGCGGTACGCTCGACCTGAACAAGGGCCGGCTGATCGTCTCCGGCGCGAGCGCCGGGGTGGACATTGCACCCGGGGCCACGGTAGACATGACGGACGTCTCTCCGGACTTGCCCGACCTCCCGGAGATGAACGTCGAGGGAAACGTGTCCATCTCGGGAGGGACGCTCAACCTCAGCTCCTCCGCGGCGCAGATATTCGTCGCCGGAAGCTGGTCGCACACCACGGGGACTGTGAACCTGACCGGATCGACGTCCGTGGTCCGCTTCGACGCGACCGCCGGGGCCCCGACGATCACGGTCCCTGGGAACGGCACGGCGGACTTCGTGAGCGTCGAGTTGAACACGACGCAGACCGTCTCTCTCGCGGGGGCCTCGGTGGTGGATGTCTCCTCGAACGTCACGGTCACCGACGGGGACCTCGCCGTGGGCGCGCTGACCCTCGTCGTCACCGGCGCCCTGGATGTCGACCAGGACGACGTAGCGAACGTCCCCGTGAACGTCGTGAGCGTTTCCACCGGAACCGTCCGCGTGACGGGGAACGCGGACTACGCGGCCGGCACGTTCCGGTTCACGGGCGCGGGGAGGATCGAGCTCGCGGGGAGCCTCGTCGGAGGGGCGACCGGCGCACTCGACATCGGGGCGGGGCCCTTCTTCGGGACCGTGGAGTTCACGAATACGACGGCGGCGCAGACAATCCCGTCCGTCGACCCCTTCAACCACGTGGAGATCGACAAGCAGGGCGGCACGCCGCAGGACGCGACGCCGGACGGGGGCCTGACGCTCCAGGGGAACCTCCTCGTGACCAGCGGGCGGTTCGTCGCGGACGGCGGGGCGGCGCTCCTGCACACGATCAGCGGGACGCTCACGGTCACCGCGGGGGCGACCCTCCTCGTCCAGCGATCCCAGGTCACGGTGAACAACGCCGTCGGCGGGCCCCCAGCGACGGCCGTCACGAATGACGGCACCCTCCGACTCAGCAACCTGAACACGACGAACTTCCTGCGGTTCTTCGGGAACCTCGTCCTTGGCGCGAGCGCGACGCTCGACGTCCAGACCGGAACCCTCGACGCGAACGACAACACGGCCATCGTCGGCGACCAGGGGGATGTGAACGTCTCGGCCGCGGGCGCGGTCCTCTCGTTCAACGGGACCACGGGGCGGGTCGAGATCGAGGGGGCGCTGTCCCTCCTAGACACCGACTCCCTGTCGGAGTCCGCCGGGACGGTTGTCTTCGACGGGCCGCGTGCGCAGACCGTGGCCTCCACGACGTACCACCACCTCCGCGTCAACAAGACGCTCGGTACGCCGGCGGAGCAGACGGCGACGGCCGCGGGAGCGGTGACGATCAACGGCAACTTCACCCTTGCGAGCGGGTTCTTCGCCCCCGGGGCGTTCACCCACCTGGTCCTGGGGAATTGGGACGACTCGGCCGCCTCGGGGGGATTCGTCGCGACGGCCGGGACGGTGCGATTCGCGGGGACCTCCGCGCAGACCATCGCGACGCGTGCGGCGGCGACGTTCAACTCGTTCTTCAACCTCGATGTCGGGGACGGGGCCGCGGCGACGAGCGTGACGGTGACCGTCGGACAGTCGCTCCGCGTGGGTGGGACGCTCACGGTGCGGACGAACGCGACGCTCAACGTCCGAGAGTCCCCTGCCCCGCCGAACCAGCACATCGTCACGGGGCAGGTGGTGGTGCAGGACAACGCGACCCTCGACGTGCGCGCCGCCGCGGGGTACGGGGTCCTGGAGTGCCTGTCGACCGCCTCCACGCCCGATGTCGACATCGACGGGACGCTCGCGATGGGGGACCGGGGCGTGCTGCGGTTCGC
The DNA here is from genome assembly GCA_964649705.1 of uncultured Planctomycetia bacterium. Lineage (GTDB taxonomy): Bacteria > Planctomycetota > MHYJ01 > WSZJ01 > CAZYRM01 > CAZYRM01. The sequence continues at coordinate 15,602 of CAZYRM010000017.1, read as the reverse complement.
CTCGGACGCGGAGGTCGAGATCGATGGTACGGGTGCGCTGGACGGGACGCTCCTCGCCAGCGGCACGACCACGGCGCTCAAGCCCATTCTCCAGCACAGCGGATCGGACCTGCCGCCGACTCCGGACGACGGCACGCCGCCGGGGTACTTCTTCGTGCGGCTCGTCAACGCAACGATCAACGTGAACGGCCTGACGGTCGACGGCGCCGGTTACGACACTGTGGCCTCGTATGCGCGTGGCCTGGAGGTGCGGGGGGCGGAGACGAGCGTAACGGCAATGAACAACCTCCGGATCCTCAACATCGAGAAGGAGTCCGCATCGGGGGGGATCGCGCTCCACCTGGACTTCACCTCGGTCCTCGCCGCGCCCGCGACGTATACGCTCTCGAACCTTGCGTACGACCAGACCTTCGACGGCGCGGGGACGCCGTCGGCCGCGCCGCGCCGCGCGAACGTCTGGGCGGCTGCCAACGCGACGAACCAGGTCATCACGATCACGGTGAGCAATCCGAGAAACGGCGCGGAGACCGTCGGGCGGACACCGGCGACCGAGGAGACCAAGGACTGGGACGAGCAGGCCGACGCCGCAAACACCCTGCCCGGGACCGAGGTGAACTTCGAGAACGCCTACGTCTGGGTGGGAGGCGACGTCGGCGGGCCGACGAGGTGGGACCTCGGGGGGAACTGGTCCGGGGGCCTGGCGCCGGTCAATCCGAACGCGGCGGGCGATGTGATCATCCCGGATACGGTCAATGACCCGGTGCTGACGCTCGAGGGAGGCGCACCTTTCGCGCTGGCGCGGAACATCACGGTGGAGACCGTGGCGACGCTCACCCTTGGAAACGTGGCGAGTCCGGCGCCGGAACTGCGCGTGAGCGGCAACTTCGTGACGCAGGGGACCGCGGTCGTGATCAAGGCCGCGGGCTACACGGGTCTGGCGCTCTTCAATGGGTCGAGCGGACAAAACGTGGACGTGGCGACGAGCGACGGGGACGGGGCGCCGTTCTACAACCTGACGGTCGCGAACACGGGCGCGGCAGGCGTGCAAGTGGGTGTCCAGCGCACGATGAACGTTCTCAACGATCTGGCGATCAACGACGGGGAGCTGGCCCTCTCCGCGGGGGTGACCGTGACGGCGGGGACCGGAGCGGCCGGGACGCGCGCGGTGACGATTGGCAGCGCGGCGACGGCGTCGCTCGTCCTCGCGAACGGGACGTTCATCGTCGATCCGGACGCGACGGTCGCGAACAACGCGAACGGGACCATCACCTGGGGCGCCGCGGGCACGGGGACGCTCAGGATCGAGTGCCCGGCGTTCACCCAGAGCGGGACCTTTACGCGCGGGAACGGCTCGGTGATCTATGCGTCCGCAGGGGGCGCGGCGCGCAGCCTGCGCTCGGGCGCCTCCACCCAGTACTGGCACCTCCAGACGACGGCCTCGGCCGCTCAGACGTGGCTCGTCGCGGACGGCGCCTTGACGATCGGAGGGGACCTCACCATCGGCGCGAACACGACGCTCGACGTCGACCCGAACGGCGACGGCGTGGGTCCCTTCAATGACGTGACGGCCCAGGGACACTGGACGCGAACTGGCGCGTTCCTCTCGCGCACGGGGACTGTGACGATGGACGGGACGGGGTCGCAGGAGATCCGGACCGCCTCGAACTTCTACAACCTGACGAAGGCCGCCGCGGGCACGGTGGCGGTGCAGAACGCGGGCGGCAAGATGACCGTCGCAAACGCCCTGACGGTCACAGCGGGGACGCTCAACCTCGGCCTCGCGTTCGGCGGGGCGAGCTCCCACGAGGTCCAGGGGACGGCCTTCCCCTCGGTTCTCGTGAACGGCGGGGTCCTGGACCTCAACACCAGCACGCTGCTCGTCAACGGGGCCGGTGGCGGTCTGAACATCACGTCGGGCACGATCGACGTGACGGACGTGAGCGCGGACGCGGTCGAGCTGGACGTGACGGGAGGGTTCACGATCGGCGGGGGGACGCTCCTCGCGAGCGCAGGAACGTCGACCGTGATCCGGGTCGGGGGGAACTGGTCGCAGACGGCGGGGACCTTCACCGTGGGGGCCTCGACGGTCATCTTCAGACCCCCGGCGGCGACGATTCGCACGGTGACCACGGTCGTGGACGCGAGCGCCGACTTCTTCCGCCTGACCGTCGACTGTACGGACGCCGCAGGACGGATCCAGATCGAGAGCACAGAGCTGGATGCCGACGGGACCGTCACGCTCACACTGGGAACCCTCGAGAAGGGCCCGACGCCGGCGACCACGACCATCGAGGTCGGCGTGAACTGGGCGAACGGCGGGGCCGACCGCTTCGTGGAGACGAGCACGACGGTGGTCTTCGACGGGTCCACGGGCGCGACGGTGGACGCCGAGACCTTCAACGACTTCACTTCGTCGAAGTCCGCGGCGACGCTCACGGCGAACGGGAGGATCCAGGTCGGCGGGACCTGGCGGGTCACGAGCGGGACGCTCGACCTCGGGACGGGGTTCACGGGGGCGAACGCCCACACGGCTTCGCGCAACCCCGGCGCGCCCGCGGCGACGGTGGTGCTGTCAGGAGGGACCACGCGCCTCGCCGGTAGCGCCCTCAACGCGACGGGGACCAACGGCGGGATCGAGATCCAGGCCGGCGCCACGCTCGACCTGACCACGAACCCCGCGGGCGGGCCCGACATCGATTGCGCCGGGAGCTTGAACGTCAACGGCGGGACGTTCACGCTCGCGGGCTCCGCGGCGACGGTCGAGGTGGGCGGGGACTGGACGGACTCGGGGACGTTCTCGCTCGCCGGCGCCACCGGAACCGTGACGCTCAAGGGCGTATCGAAGGCGATCGTCGTCCCTGCGGACACGGCGAGGCTGGACTTCCCGGGCCTTTCGGTGAGCGGCACGTACACGGTGAACTCGGGCGACGTCGATGTCTCCGGGAACCTGACGATCCCCGCCGTCGGACGCCTGAACCTCGACAACGGGACCGCGCGGACGCACGAGGTGACCGGGAACGTCACGGTGACGGCCGGGAGCGGCGCGAATGGCGGCATCCTCAACCTCGCCGCCTCCGATCTGACGCTCTCGACGGCGACGGCCGCGATGACGGTCCAGGTCGGGACGACGACGACGGAGCACGCCCAGCTCCTGATGGAGGACAACAGCAACCTGGTCCTGGGAACCGACGCGACGAATGGGGTCGCGGTGACGATCAGCGGCACCTTCGACTGCGACCCGAACGGGAGCGGCGCCGGCGCGGCGAAGCCCGTCATCACGCGGTCGGGGACGGGGCGGTTCTCGTTCGTGATCAACGGGATGGCGGGAGCGAACGGCACGTCGGTGCGGGTCGGGGGCCTCGCCTTCGGCTTCGCCACGGCCCAGGGACTCCGCCTGAGCACGACTCCCAACACGCTCACGATCGGGCGGATCGACTTCACGAACGCGCTCTCCGGGGCGACGGGCCGCCACATGACGCTGGCCAGCTTCACGGGCACGCACTCGTGGGCGAACTGCTCCTTTGACTCCTCGTACGGGGCCGGGGCGAACGTGGAGAAGACCTCGGCGGGCTCCCCCAACGGCATCGTCACGTTCTCCCAATATGGCGGCACGGGCGGCGGCGAGACCGATGTCGACCCTGGAATCAGCCAAGCCGACCCGCCCGGCGACCTCCGCTGGTCGAGGACGGCGAGATGGACGGGGACGAGCGTGACGGACGGGAGCTGGTTCCGCACCGACAACTGGGACGGCGGCTTCGTGCCGGACAGCCTGACCGACACGTTCATCGCGGAGGTCGACGAATCGCTCGGGAGGTTCAACGCGGTCGTTCCGACCGACGCGTCGACGGCGCAGGCCCTGTCCCTTGTGATCGAGGATCCGGACGCCGGCGCCGACGGGACGCCCGAGGGCGGTCAGCTCACGTTGAACTCGACGAACGACCTCATCGTGGGGACTGGCGGCGTGACGATCCAGACGGGCGGCGACCTGACGATCTCGAACGCGGGCGCCGAGCTGCGCTGCGCCGGCGATTGGTCCGACTCCGGGCTGGGTGTGACGCAGACGGCGGGCGTGGTCCGCTTCAATGGAACGAGCCGACAGCTCCTGAGCGGCCGAGCGAGGACGGTGGACATCACGGGGAGCTACACGATCCCCTCGGCGGCCACCTTCACGGTGACGAACGGGGGGGCGGGCGCGAGCGCCCTCACGGTGCCGACTGGGGGAAGCCTGACACTCGTCCGCACGACCGGAAACGGGGCAACGCTGGAGCTGGGGAACACGACGACCGTGACGATCAACGGGACCCTCGCGACGTCCGCGACGAGCCCCAGTCCGCAATTGGCTTGGCCGGGGGACAACGTGCCGCGGATCCGGCCGGAGGGGGGCGTGGGGACGTTCGACTTCAACTGCCTCGGCGCGACCGTGAACATCAACGGTCTCGAGTTCAGCGGGGGCGACGCGGAAGGGCTGAACATCGCCAAGAACGGCGCGACGAACCCGACGATCTCATCTGGGCGCCTTGACTTCGCGCGGTTCCACACGGGCGCCGCCGCGGGACGTCACCTCGGGATCGCCGCCGACGGCCCCCTCTCGGTCTTCGGTGCGAACTGCTTCTTCGACGGAAGCACGACGAACAACGTCCGCCTGGAAGACACGAACACGGCCATTCGCGATGTGTCGGCCACGTTTGGCGACGACCCCGACCCGCCGGCGCCCGACTACGGCGGGACCGGCGCGGGGACGACGAAGGAGGATGAGCAACCCACGGGGCCGAACCAGGCGGTGATCGACTGGCTCGTGGCGGGGGTATCGCTCACGAGCAGCGCCGGCCCGGACGAGACAGACTTCGACCCGTCTACATGGACCGGCATGCAGGGCTTCCCGAACTCGCACTGGAACTGGAACACGGGGGCCTTCGTCGCGCACTTCATTCCGCTTCGACAGACGGGGGACGACGCGATCGTCGCGCTGAACGAGGAGGGTCGCGAGAAGTACCGCATGTCCATCTCCGACGCCGTCTACGGGCAGATCAACGGCCCCTGCTGGACGGCGACGCTCGGAACGAACGTGGCGTCGGACCGGGACGTCGTCATCTTTGGAACCACCCTCGGGTACATCTTCGTTGTCGAAGACAGCGGAGGACTCGTGAACGTGGCGCCCTACCCGCTCCGTCCCAAGACGACGGGCGGCGCCGACAACTGCACGGCGATCGACTCTCCGATCCTGTACCACTACATCGCCGACGGCGCGCCCCCGGACCCGGATTTCCCCGAGCGCGAGACGAGCCGCTTCTACTTCAGCGGCGCGAATGGGGCCACGGACAACCACTACGTGACCTGGGCGTGGCGCGCCGGGAGCCAGGCGCGGGCACTCAACGCGTTCTGGCCGGTCGGCGCATCCCAGCCGTCGAGGTCCTGGCCCGCCTACCGCAGCACCGGCGGCAACGAGTACCTCCAGTTCGCCACGGACCTGAACGGAGCGGCCGGCCGGTTCCGCAGGCTCCTGATCGCGGACGGGACCAACCCCGGCGACTACAGCGCATCCGCGAACCACCTCCGAGGCGGCGTCCTGCAGTCGGGGGACATCGCCTACTTCGGCTCGTTCGAGGACCCGGCGTTGGGCAACCAGAACAGCGTGTTCAGACTCGACATCTCCCGAGCCCCCGGCCTGTGGGGAACCCCACCCGACTGGGCGGTCGCGGCGGGGACGAGCCACTTCGACACGTTCCCCTATCTGGCAGGCGGGAATATCTACATGGGAGACTTCGGCGGGACGATGTGGGCGCTTGCCAGCGACACGGGCGCGACGGTCTATTCCACCGGGCTCGAGGCGTTCCCCATCCGGTCCTCGGTCCAGGATACCGGGGGGTCCATTTACTTCGGCAACGACAACGGGAAGTTCTACAAGCTCATGGGGGCGGCCCCGGGCACCCTCCAGGCCACCACGAACCTTGGCGCGGGGAAGCGCCTGCGGAGCATCTCGATGGCGGACGTGGGTGGCGTGACGGTGTTTATGGTCGGTTCCGACGACGGCGACGTGTTCTTCGTGAGGCCATGACGAGGTCCATTCGGCTGGTTTCGATCCTGGCGCTGGCGGCACTGCCGCTCGCGGCGGGGGACTGGCCCCGCTGGGGTGGCGGCCAGGACTGCGCACGGCTGTCCGCGGAGACCGGGCACGGCGTGCCGACGCCGGCCTGGACCTTCGCCCTTCCGGCGGGATTCTCCATCTACGCGTCACCGGCGATCGACGACGGACGGGTGATCTTCGGCGCCAACGACGGCACGATCCGTGCCCTGGACGCGGCCAACGGCGCGCCGATCTGGAGTTTCACGACCCGGGACGTCGTGATCTCGTCCGCAGCGGTGCACCGCGGATGGGTCTACGTAGGCGGACGCGACGGACGACTCTACTGCCTCCGCTCGACGACCGGCGAGGTCCTGTGGGAAACGGACCTGGGCGGCGAGGTCAACTCGTCTCCCGCCGTGGACGATGCCCGGATCTACGTCTCCGTCGGCTTTCCGTCCGAGCGGTTCGTCGCGTTGGATCGGTTGACCGGCGCGGTCGTATGGAGCGTCCCGGCGGGCCAGACGACGAGCGCCTCGCCGGCGATGGGGGCCGGGCGGCTGTACGTGGCCGCGGACGACGGCGATATCATCGCGCTCGATCCGGCGACGGGGGCCGAGGTCTGGCGGCACTCGACGGCGGGGACGCCGTCTCTCTCGTCCCCCATGTTCCAGGGTTCCACGGTCTATCTCGCGGCGGGCGGGCACGACCTGTCCCTCTACGCGCACGACGCGGCGACCGGGACGCACGCCTGGGTGACGCCGTGCTCCGCGCCCGGCGACCCTCCGTCGACCGTCGTGGGGACGTGCCCCCAGCAACCGGGCCAGGCGACGCGCGTGCGCGCCGGGACCGATCACAAGGTCTCGTCGCCGGCATTCGTCCCGCTCGGGACGGGGGACGTGATCTGCACGACCGTGTCCCTCTCCACGCTCAATGTGTACGCCGTCCGCGTGACCGACGGCAGCATCGCGTGGATCCGCCCGCTGGGGGCCACGTCGGCCACGACCGGCTTCTCCTCCTCGGTCGCCAGCGCGGGTGGGCTGCTGTTCGTCGGGTCTGAGGTGGACGGTCGGCTCTACGTCCTCGATCCCGCCGCCGGCGGGTCGGTACTGGGCTGGGTCGACATCGGGGCGCCGATCGCGGGGTCCCCCGCGGTCGCGAACGGCCGCGTGTACGTCGGCACGACGGCCGGGGTGCTGTTCGCGCTCGACTCCCCGCTCAACCGCGCGCCGGATCCGCCCAGTCAGGCGACGTTCGCGCCGGCGGGGTCGATCGACGTCCCGTCCAACACGCCCACGATCTCCTGGGGCGACGCGACCGACCCGAATCCCGGCGGAGACCCGCCCGCGGGCCTGGCCTACCGCCTGCGGTACGATTTCGACGGGGAGGTCGACGAGGACTGGGTCGCGGAGCTCGCGAGCGCGGTCGGCGTCCCCAACGTGACCGTGCTCGCGCCCATCCCCAACGGCAGCCACGTCTGGTACCGGGTCCGCACGCGGGACTCGAACGGCGCGGAGTCGCCGTGGTCCGGGGTCGCGGACTTCTTCGTCAATCGCGACCCGAATCCGCCCTTACCGGCGTCGGAGCTTCTCGCCCTCCCCCGCGACGGCGCCGCGGACCTTTCCTGGGTCGCGAGCCCCTCCTCCGACGTCCGCTTCTACAACGTGACCTGGGACACCGGCTCGATGCAGGTACCGGGGACGCAGACCTCCGTGAGCCTGAACGGGCTCGTCAACTTCACGACGTACGCCTGCTCGGTGGTCGCGGAGGACTTCGACGGTCTCCAAAGCCCTCCCGCGGTCGACTCCGTCACGCCGAGGCCGATCGTGTCGCTCAACGGGGTCGGGTACGCGACCGTGCAGGACGCGCTCGACGCATCGGTCGGGGGCGACGAGGTGATCCTGGGCGCGGAGCGGTTTGTGCTTGGGGCGCCGCTTCGGATGCGCGAGGGGGTCTCGCTCCGCGGGTTCTCGGCGCTCCACACGGTCCTCGACGGGCCTGGGACGGGGACGATCGTTTCCGTCGAGCGGACGAACGGGGCCGCGGCGGCCATCCACGACCTGCTCCTCCGTGACGGCGACCTCGGGATCGACGCACGAGGCGTTCGCCTGGACGTGCACCACGTCGTGATCGTCGGGTGCGTGACGGGCGTGCGCGTCATGTCGGGCGCCGTGGTGCGGGCCTGGAACGTCACGCTGACGGGGAACTCCGGCACGGCGTTCCTCGGCACGGGGGGGGCGCTCGCGGCGCGAAACAACGCGGTCGTGAGGAACGGAGGACGCGGGTTCGACGACGCCGCGGGCCTCTTCACGGGGACGTACAACGACGTCTTCGGAAACACGGGAGGGAACTACGTCGGGATGGCCCCGGGGACGGGCGACCTCTCCGAGGACGTGACGTTCCTCGCCCCCGCGAGCGACGACTACCGCGAGCCGCCGGGCGCGGCCGTGGTGGACTCGGGCGACTTCGTCGACCCGTTCGTGAACGAGCCGCAGCCGAACGGCAACCGGATCAACCAGGGCGCGTTCGGGAACACGAGGTTCGCCGCGAGGTCGCTCTCGTACACGGTATCGGGCGCGACGACGCAATACGGCGCGCCGCTGCCGGGGATCGCGCTAGCGCTCACGGGCCAGACCGCCGGCAACGACACGACCGACGCGGGCGGCGCGTACGACTTCCCCGGCCTCTTCCGCGGGCCGTACACCGTGACCCCGACGACGCCGGGGTTCAAGTACGTGCCTCCCTCGAGGACGTTCGACCTGCGCGAGGAGATGCCGGCGCAGGACTTCGCGGCGTTCCCGAGGATCTACACGGTTTCCGGAACGGTCCTGCTGAACGGGCTCCCCTTCACGGGCGCCGCCGTAAGCCTGACCGGGGACGAGACCGCGAGCGCGATGACGGACGGGAATGGCGACTACGCCTTCTCGGGCCTCCCGGACGGGAACTACGTCGTCGCCCCGCAGGGGGGGACCTACGGATTCGCCCCCGCGTCCCGGGCCGTGACGATCGCCGCCGCGTCCGTCCCCGGCCAGGACTTCACCGCGACCCTCCTGGGCCCGCCTGTGGTCTCCGCGGGAGGGGTCTACTACCCCACCATCGACGCCGCGATCGCCGCGGTTCCGCCTGGGACGATGATCACCCTCTTCGCAGGGACGTACGCGGGGCCCGTGACCCTCCCTGGAGGCATCAGCATCGAGGGTGTGGCACCGCACCAGACCGTCATCGACGGCGGCGGGGCCGTCCGGGTCGTCCAGATCGGCGGCTCGTCCGTCCTCCCGCCGACCACGCTGCGCAACCTGCGCGTCACCGGCGGGACCGTGGGGATCGAGGTCGGGACCGTGCCCGGCGACTCGCCGCAGGTGTTCCTGGAGCACGTCATCGTGAGCCGGACGACGGGGGACGCGGTTCACGGAGGGAGCGGGGGCTCCCTCACGGCGTCGTTCGTGACGATTGCGAACAACGGCGGCGACGGGATCGACGCGGCGCTCGCGAGTTCGGTGGTCCGTGACTCGATCGCGGCGCGGAACGGGGGCGTCGGCGTGAGAAACTCCGGCGGAGCGGGGACCGTGCGGACGGAGTTCACCTGCATCTCGTCGAACGCGGGAGGGGCCTGGGCCGGACCGGTCCAGAACACCGTGTGGCACCAGGGACCGCCCCGGTTCGTCAATGAGGCGTCGGAGGACTACCAGTCGCTCGCGAGCTGCCCCACGATTGACCGGGCCAACCCGGCCAGTCCTTTCGGGGCCGAGCCTTCCCCCAACGGCGGGCGGGCGAACCAGGGGGCCTTCGGCGACACGTCGTTCGCCACGAGGACGCCCGGCGGCGACGCGATCGAGGAGATCGCCCTCTCCGGCGGGACCGGCAGCGGGGGCTGGGTACATCTCCTCTCGAACCACACGCTGTCATTCCGTCCCATGGGCTGGAGCCAGCTCCCATGGACCGCGTACGACGCGGCGGACGGGGCGGTCCACCCGGCGCTCGGAGACGTCGACGGGGTCCCCGGCTCCGAGCTGGTCCTCGGCACAACATCGGGTGGCTGGATCGCGGTCATGCACCACTGCGCGGGCGGAAACGCGCTCCTGAGGTGGGTCAGGGTCCCGTGGACGCCCTACGACGCGAGCGTCGGGGTCACCTGGCCGGCGTGCGGAGACGTGGACGGGGACGGGCGCGACGAGATCATCGTCGGGCTCGGGCCGTATCCTACGAGCGGCGGCTGGGCGGTGGTGTTCGACGACATGCTCGCGGACTTCGCGCGGATGTCGTGGATCCGCCTTCCCGACGTCGCCTACGACCTCGCCAGCGGCGAGACCCGCCCCGCCTGCGGCGACGTCGACGGCGACGGACGCGACGAGGTGGTCCTCGCCACCGGACGGGCGCAGGGCCTCGCGGGATTCGCGCGCGTATTCGACGACGCGGCCGCGGGGTTCGCGCCCCTTGCGAGGATCGATCACCCGGACGCGCTCTATCGACTGCGGAACGGGGAGCTCTGGCCGGCTGTCGGGGACTTCGACGGGAACGGCCGCTCCGAGGTCGCCCTCGGGCCGGGCGTCGGGGGAGGTGGCCTGGCGTGGCTGTATGGCGACGCGGCCGGCGGATTCGCGCCCGGCAGGGCCGTGGGCTTTCCCTGGCTGGCGTACGACGATGCAGTCGGCGAGGTGCGTCTGGCCGCCGGGAACGTCGACCAGGACGCCGCGGACGAGCTGATCGGCGCCCAGGGGACGTATCCGACGAACGGGGGGAACGCGTTCATCTGGGACGACGGGGTCGCCCAGTTCGCCGGGCTGGGCTGGGTCCGGTACCCGTACCTGGCGTACCGCCAGTCGAATGGCGAGCTCTTCCCCACCGTGGGGAACCTGCGTTAGGGCGGGAGGAGAAAGACCGGCAGGCGGTCGACGCTGAACGTCCACGCGCCGTCCCGCGACTCGAGCTGGCCTCGGTCGGTTCCGTCGCTCTCGACCAGGCGGATCCGCCCCTCTCCGGACCAGGCGATCTCGCCTGGACCCTCGGCCCACGCGATTCCGATCCAAGCGTCGCCGTGACGGAACCGGACGCCGGCCCCTCCGCGGACGACGGTCCATTCCCCGGGCCCTTCCAGCTTCGAAGCCATCCTCTCCCAGTCCGCGGCGGCCTCGGAGGAGTCCGAGAGGGCGATCCGACCGGCCCCCTCCCCCGTCGCCGCGTGGGGCGGGTCCCAGTCCCAAGCAATTTCGGAGGCCCCACAGGCGAGGGCCGTCGCGGCGTGGAGGACGGCGCGTCTCCGAAGTGCGGTGGGGTCCATCGTCTCTCCTGCCTCCACGACCGGCCCGCCGCCTCGCGAAGACACGATCGCTGCGCGGGACTTCGCCCCGTCGAGAGCCGAACGGACCCAGCCGAGGCACGGCTCGATGTACTCCAGGCGGACGACAAGATGGACGTCGACGGCGTCGTAGGTCCCCTGGAGCGCTTCCAGGACCCGTATGTACCGGTCGCGCTCGGCCTGCACCCTCAGGTTCTTCTCGATCGCCCTGCGGACGAATCGTCCGCGCCCGACGATGCACTCGCCTCCGGCGATTGCGCCGTCCGCGAAGGCAAACAGCGCCAGGTCGTCCGAGCACAGCGCGGGCAGGATCACTCGGGCGGCAGGATCCGCCTCGTGGATCGACTGCGCGGTCGCCCGGAAGAACCGGGAGAGCTCCTCGTCCGACCCGGCCCATCCCCCCGGGAATTCCTCGGTGAGCTGCCAGGAGCGCACCGGCCGCTGCAGGAGGGCCGGGTCTGCGGCGGGACCGTAGCGCCCGACGACCGCGCGTACGAAGGCGAGCCACGCGTCGAGGTCGGGAGGCAGCCAATCGCGCGCGCGGGGACGTGATGGGTCGCGAAGGGCCTTGGCGTACTCGGACGCCAGGTCGGTCCGCGGACTGGCGGGATGCCGGGGGGCGAGGATGGGCACGGCCTCTCGCCCGGCGCGGTCGATAGCCGACAGCGTCCGATCGGCGGAGCTCCAATCGAGCCGCTCGGGCGTCGGATGCAGATCCCCCCAGGCGAGGACGACGCCCCACACGGCGGACGGCCGACCCGCCTCGGGCAGGCCCGCACCGCCGCTCCAGCGAAGCCCCTGGGGCGAGGATTGCTCCGCGCGCGCCCCTCCCGCAAGGAGGAGCGCGGACAGGAAGCAGACGCGGAGAGTCGAGGTCGAGGGCATCTCGGACGGCTCGCCCCCACGGATCGGGGCGCCTTCGCGATACGACTAGCGCCTTGTCGGAAGCGAGGACATGGTCACTAGGTCCCCGTGCGGACGTTCTTCCGGTCGCGGGCGTAGTAGTAGTAGTACTCCCGCGAGCGGTGGGCCTCCATGCGGTTCATCACGACGCCGAGCAGGTTCGCCTGGACGTTGTTGAGCAGGTGCTTCGCCCACGTCGCATCCTGCTGCTCGGAGTACCCCGCCCCGACGACGTAGAGCACGACGTCGACGATGGTGGCCAGCGTGATGCAGTCGCCGACGCTGCAGATCGGGGGCGTGTCGAAGATGATGTAGTCCGCCCGCTCCCGCAGCTCCACCATCAAGTCGCGCATCCGCTGCGACTCGAGGAGTTGCACCGGGCTCGGGGGAACCGGACCACTCGTGATCACCTCGAGGTTTGGGACCTCGGTCTTCTGAATGTACGCGTCGAGCGTCGACCCCGGCGGCTCCGCCTCGCCGATCGCCTCGCCGACCTGCTCCCGGGCCTCCATCCGCCCCTCGAGGATCGAGGAGAGCCCCGTAGCGTTCTCCAGGCCGAGCGTCGCGTGGATCTGCGGCTTGCGCATGTCCGAGTCGATCAGGACCACGCGCAGCCCCTTCCGCGCGAGCGAGAGGGCGAGCTGGATGCTGACGAACGTCTTCCCCTCAGAGGGGTTCGCGCTCGCGATGAGGACCGACTTCCACCCCTCCTGCGCCATCGCGGAGCGGACGAGCGTGCCGATCGTGTTGAAGCTCTCCGAGAGCGGCGCGCGGGAGCTCTCCCCCTGCTCCAGCCCGCGGGCCTCCCCGAGCTTGGACATTTCGGGGATCAGCCCAAGGACGGGGAGGTTCAGGTGCCTGCGGACGTCGTACTCCGTGAGGATCGACGTGTCGAGGTACTCGCGGAAGTAGCATACGCCGAGGCCGACGACGAGGGACATGAGGAGCCAGAAGGCCCACGACTTCTCCATCGACTTCGGCTGCTTGACGCCGAGGTCTGCGGCCTTCTGGACCTGGATGAACCCCTGCAGGACGTCGAGGAGCGTCTTCAGCCTCGCCTGGACCTCGTTGACGCGGGCGAGCTGCGCCTCGATCCGAGCCAGGTCCTCGCGGGCGGGGATCATCGTGTCGAGCTGTTCCGATACCTTCGTGATCTCGGCCGTCGTCTCCCCGATGCGCTTGTCGACGTCGGCGATCTCCTCGTCGTAGTACGAGAGCTCGGCCTCCATGAAGATCCGCCGCTCCTCGGTCGCATTCGTCTTGGCCGCGGCGAGCTGCTTCACGAGCACGACCCGTTTGCGCTCGAGCTGCTTGTAGTCCCGGGCCTCCACGGTGTGGACCTCGAGAACGTGTTCGATCTGCAGCTCGATCTCCCTGAGCTGCGCGGCGATGACGCGCACCTCCTCGGTGCCCGCCCTGGGCCGGCCGAACGGGGTCCCGCCGTTGTGCTCCTCCTCGCGCTCCTTGGCCTGCATCCGCTCGACGCGCCGCCGTTCGCTCACGAACTGGTCGCGCCGCAGGCGGTACTGCTGGAGCGAGGCCTGGGCGACCGTGCGGCGGGACTCCAGCTCCCCGATCTCCGCCGCCGACACGCCGAGCGTCTTCCTCTGGGCGACCAGCTCCGCCTGCTCCTCGCCCTTCCGCTTGAGCGCGTTCTGGACGTTCCGCTTGGTGTCCCTGTCGCTCCAGTCCTCCCCCGCGTAGGCGACGGCGTTCACGAGGCGGATGGAGTCCGCGTCGTCGAACCCGGTGCAGGTCACGTTGACGAACTGGACCTTCTCGCTGACGCGGGCGACCTTCACGGTCGCGAACCGGTCCGCCACGCGGCGGTGGAGGGCCGCCTCGGGGTCGAGGAGGTCTCCGTACGTCCCCGTGCCGAGGTTCCCGGGGACGGGACGGTCCTTCACCAGGCCGATCAGCTCGCGCGCCAGGTCGGCCTTCGTGACGAGGCCCCTGTCGATCGGCACCTCGTACGCGGCGAAGGCCGCCTTCACGGGGCCGGAGGCCGCGTCGAGCACCTTGTTCGACAGCGCCACCTGGGAGCCGTAGAGCAGGACGGCGTTCTGGAGGACCGGGTCGGTGTTGAGGAGGGCCTCCCGCGTCGCGGTCGAGAGCCCGGGCATCTGGGGGCGGATCGTGGGGTCGTTGAGGTAGGCGTCCGCCGTCTCGATGCGGATGAGGACCTTCGCCGTCGCGAGGAACTGGGGCTGTTCGCGGACGTAAAAGCCGCTGAAGATGGCAGAGAATAGGACCACGACGCCGGCGAACCACGGCCAGCGGCGACGGATGACCTTCAGGTAGTCCTTGAATTCCATGGCGCCGGGTTCATTCCCGCTCGACGGAACCCTCGGACGCCCCCCTGCCCCAGGGCGGCGCGAAGAAGAGGCTGTGGCCTCCTCTGTCGGGATCATCGACGCGCGCGGGCTGGATCTTTAGGCCTTGCGCATCAAGAGGATAGACGCACGGACCCTCCTTACCCAATGATCTTGTGATCGTCGCCGAGGTAGATCCCCTGGAGGTTCATCTTGAGCTGCTCGGGGTTCGGCGAGTACTGCAGCGCGACCTTCTTCGAGACCAGCCCCTGGCTGATCAGGTTCACCAGGGACTGGTTGAAGTCCTGCATGCCCTCCTCAGCCCCGCCGCGGATCACGTCCATGATCTTCTTGTCCTCCCTGTCGCGGAGGAGCTTCGAGATCGGCGGGTTGACGAACATGATCTCGACGGCGGGGACCATGCGCACCCCCTCCTTGCAGGAGGGGAGCAGCTTCTGGCAGACGACCGCCTTCAGGTTGAAGACGAGGAGCTGGCGGATCTGCTCGTGCCGCTCGGACGGGAAGAGGTCGAGGATGCGGCCGATCGTCTGCGCGGCGCTCGAGGCGTGGATCGTCCCGAACACGAGGTGCCCCGTCTCGGCCGCCATGAGGCCCGCCTCGAACGAGACGTGGTCTCGCATCTCGCCGACGAGGATCACGTCGGGGTTCTGGCGGACGATATGCTTAAGGGCGGACAGGAAGTCGGGGACGTCGATCCCGATCTCGCGCTGGTTCACGAACGACTTCGCGTCGCGGAACAGGTACTCGATCGGGTCCTCGATCGTGATAATGTGGACCTTCCGCGACTCGTTGACGAACTGCAGGATGCTCGCAAGCGTCGTCGACTTTCCCTGCCCGGTCGGCCCCGCGAGGACGATGAGCCCCTGGCGGTAGTCCGGCACCTTGCGGATCCCGTCGGGGAGGTGGAGCTCCTCGAAGCTCGGGATCTCGGCGTTCACGCGGCGGACGGCGATGGCGCAGCAGCCGCGGTCGTGGAAGACGTTGATGCGGAACCGCCCGGCCCCCTCGA
>CAZYRM010000016.1:31766-64561 GCA_964649705.1 uncultured Planctomycetia bacterium | reverse complement strand
GCCGTCACGATCTCGGCGCTCGCCGAGAACCCCGGGCGGACGCCCTCCACGACCTCGTCGAGCGTGACGATGACGCGGAAGGAGACGCCCCGGTCCTGCTGGCCCGCGGGCGGGGCGACGGGGCTGGTGCCGACCTCCGTGACCTTCCCCGTGAGCTTGCGATTGGGGAGGGCGTCGATGGCGACGCGCACCTCCTGGCCCGCGCGGACGTCCAGGATCGCCGCCTCGCCGACGTCGAGCTCCACCTGGAGGACGGACAGGTCCGCGACGGTCATGAGCTCGGTCCCGGCGGAGTTCATCGCGCCCATCACGGTGTTCTGACCCTTCGCGATGTTGATGCGCAGGACCACGCCGTCGATGGGGGAGGTGATGCGCACCTTGGTCAGCTCGTGGCGCGCGCTCTCGAGGGCGGCCTTCTCCGAGACGACGCGCAGCTCGGCGGCGGCGAGCTCGTGCGTCTGGACGCTGAGGTCCGAGGTGAGCTCGTCGATCTTCTCCTGCGTGCCCGAGACGCCCAGCGCCTGCTCCCGCGCCAGCTTCTTCCTCGTCCTCTCGAGCTGGGTCTTCGCGATCTCGAGGCGCTTGTCGGCGTCCCGGACGGCGACGTCGGCGCGCTCGATGGCGGTCTCGAACGGGGTGGGGTCGATCTGGATGAGGACGTCCCCGGTCTTCACGACGTCGCCCTCGTGGACCGGGACGTCCCTCACCTGGCCGAGCGTGTTGGCGCTCAGGAGCACGCTCGTCTTCGCGCGGACCTTTCCGGACTCGCGCACGATCGCCTCGAGGTCGCGGCGATCGAGCTTCGCCACGAAGACGGACTGCGGCGAGGGGCCTCCGCGCAGCAGCATCACGCCGGCGACGATCGCGCCGGCGATCGGGACCAGGACGAACAGGACGATCTTCCAGCCACGCCCCATGGCGGAGCCACCCTTCGTGTGCGGTTCCGAGCGGCAATCAGGCGGGCGCGGATTGTACCCCCGCGTCGGGGACGATCGCAACGCGTCGAGGCCGGTCGAGCTTGACATCCGGCCGGCTTCCAGTACCCTTCCTTCACCCCGTCGAGCGGTCCGGCGTCGGGCCTGGCCGCGAGTGGCATGAGGATGGAGGAGGTACGATGGATACGACGATGCTCATCGCCGAGGGCATGGAGTTCAACCCGCTCTTCTCGCTGGTCGGCATGGCCATCGGGGCCGGGGTCGGCTACCTGATCGGCAAGGGCAAGAACCGCGAGGTGCTCGGCGCCGTCCTGGGCGCGTTCCTTGGCTGCATCGGCTGGATCATCGTCGCCCTCCTGCCCAAGGCAGGCGGGCCGCCGAATCAGTAGCGGACCGAGCGACCGGGGCGCGACGGAGCGGCCGTACTACCTCCTCGCCTGGGCCTCCAGGTCGAGGAGGGCGCGCTTGCGAGGGAGGCCCCCGCCGTAGCCGGTGAGCGATCCGTCCGCGCCGATGACGCGATGGCAGGGGACGACGATGGGGAGCGGGTTGCGCCCGTTCGCCAGGCCGACGGCGCGGGAGGCGTTCGGACGCCCGATCCGCCGCGCGACCTCTCCGTACGACACCGTCGTCCCGTAGGGAATCCTGCGGAGCTCCTCCCACACTTCCCGCTGGAACGGCGTCCCGTCCGGCGCCAGCGGCAGATCGAACCGCGTCAGCTCCCCCCGAAAGTAGGCGGCGAGCTGCTCCTTCGCCCTCGCGAACGGCTCGGCGTCGTCGCGCCGCCGCTCGTCCGCGCGCGCCGTACGGCCGTGCCGCTCCCCCTCCAGGTCGATCCCCGTCAGCGACGTCCCATCCGAGGTCATCCGGATCGCCCCAATGGGCGTGTCGAAGCAGGTGGTCCACGTCATGATCGAACCTCCAGCGATTTCCACAGGTGCATGGCGGCATAGGCCCGCCACGGGCGCCACGCCTCCGCCATCTCGAGGATCTCCCTCGGACTCTTCCCGCGGAGCGCGCGCCGGATTCCGAGGTCCGTGCGAGGGAAGGCATCCGGCCACGCGAGCGCCCGCATCGCGACGTATTCGGCGGTCCACTCCCCGACTCCGGGGATGCGCAGCAGCCGCGTGGCCGTCTCTTCCGCCGGGGCGCACGGCTCCAGCACGACCTCGCGCCTCGCCACCGCCCGCGCAAGGGCGAGGATCGAGCGGGCACGAGACGGAAGGACGCCCAGCGCGGCGATTTTCCCCGGCCTGAGCGCGCGGATCGCCTCTGCGGTCGGCCAGACGCGCGTCAGGGCCGCGTGCGGCGTCTCGATCGGCTCGCCGAACGCCGCGGCCAGCCGACCCGCCAGCGTGCTCGCGGCGCGAACGGAGACCTGCTGCCCGAGGATCGCCCGCACCGCCACCTCGAAGCCGTCGAACGCCCCCGGTACGCGCAGGCCCGGGCAGCCCGCGGCGAGCTCACCGAGGCGCGAGGCGATGAGCTTCGGGTCGGCCGCCAGGTCGAAGAGGCGCTTCACGCGCGCGAGGACCGCGGGCAGCACCGGCGCGAGCGAGGCGGAGAGCTCTACCCTGAGCGTCCGCCTCCCCTTCGCGTGACCCACCGCCACCCAGCCCTCGTGCCCGCCGATCGACACGGTCCGCAGGTAGCGGCCCTCCTCCACCGCCTCGACGCCGGCGATCGCCCTCCGTTCGATGAAGGCGATCAGCGGCTCCCACGCGAACGGCGGGCGGTACGCCACCTCGCACGCGAGGACCGCCTCCGGCGCCTCGGACGCCCCCGCCCTTCGCAGCGCGCGAGGGCTCAGCCGGTAGCGCGACCGGAAGAGGGCGTTGAACCTCCGCACGCTGGCGAAGCCGCTCGCGAAGGCGACCTCGATCACCGGGAGGCGCGTGTCGGTGAGGAGCCGCTTCGCGAGGAGGAGCCGCTGAGTCTGGGCGAGCTCGATCGGCGAGACGCCCAGCTCGGACTGGACGACGCGGCGGAGGTGGCGATCCGTGACGCCGAGCTCCTCCGCCAGCCCCTCGACGCCCCGATCCGACAGGGCGCCCTCCTCGATGCGGCTCGCGGCCGCGGAGGCGAGCCTCCCGACGGCGTCGACGCGCGCGTTGCCGGGCGCCAGCTCCGGGCGACAGCGCATGCAGGGGCGGAAGCCCGCCTTCTCCGCCGCGGCCGCGCTGGGGAAGAAGGAGCAGTTCTCGCGGCGCGGCGTCCTCGCCGGGCAGACGGGACGGCAGTAGATCTCCGTGCTCCCCACGCCGACGAAGAACCGCCCGTCGAAGCGCGCGTCGTGCGAGAGGAGGGCCTGGTAGCAGCGGTCCGCGTTCATCTCCATTCGCGGATTGTAGAGTGCGGGGGCGCGGGGATCTCGCCGGATTCGGACATGGATAGAAGAAAGCCGGACCGCTACTTGTTCGCCGGGGTATCCAGCTTGGGCGCCTTCTCCCCCTGCGTCACCGTCATGAAGCGGTCCGCGGCCACGTCCTTGAACTCCTGCACCGTCAACTCCCCGTCGGGCCAGCGCACCGTCACCAGGTCGGCCTTCTTCGCCTTCCCGAGCCCGAAGTGCGCCTCCAGCGCGTCCTCGTGGTTCCCCAGCCCGCTTCCGCAACGGATTTCGCGCAGCATCGTCAGGTCGCCCGCGACCACCGTGACTCGCGCGCCGATCCCCGCGCGGTTCGCCCCCTTCCCCACGAGCCTGACGTTCAGCCAGTGGTTCCCGTTCCGCCCCGCCCCGTCGTTCAGGAACAGGCCGACGTCGTTCGTCTTGATCCCCCCCATGAACTTGTCCCGGTGCGCCTGGTCGAGGCGCATGAACGACCGCCCCGCCACGATGTCCAGGTCGCCGTCACGGTCGACGTCCCCGAGAGACAGGCCTCCGCACCCCTCCCAGGCGAATCCCGCGGCCTCCGTCGCCTCCTCGAACTTCCCGTTCCCCAGGTTCCGATAGAGCCTCAGGAACTGCCCGTCCGGGTAGTCCCCCGAGCCGATCAGGAGGTCCAGCCAGCCGTCGTTGTCGAAGTCGCCCCACGACACGTGCAGGTCCGCATATTGGTAGTTCCTCGCGTCCCGGAACTCGCGCCTCGGCACGGCCTCCCACACCGGCACCCGCTTGAACCCCCAGTCGCCCTCGGCCCCCTCGTTGATCAGCAGGCTCGGCGGGTCGCTCGCCTCGCCCGCCCACGCGTGCGCGATCTCGCCGAGGAATCCGTCCAGGTCGCCGTCGTTGTCGAAGTCGCCGACCGCGCAGTCGAACGTGTTGCCGTTCGAGCGGAAGGGCTGCTCGGCGGGGCGGTTCATCTCGGGCGGGTACTTGCCGTGCGTGATGTCGTCCCCTGCGAAGCGCGTCGCCATCCCCACGTCCTCGAACGTCCCGTCCCCCTTGTTCTTCCACAGCACGTTCCATTGCCGCCCGTACGCCAGCTCGAGGAGGTCCATACGCCCGTCGCCGTTCCAGTCCGCATGCGTCACGCCGTAGCTCGGCCGCGCGCTCTTCGCCGTGCCGGGCTCCGCATCGAGCCACATTCCCGCCTGCCGGGTCGCATCCGCGAAGCCGCCCTTCCCGTCGCCCCTCCACAGCCGGTCCGGCCCGCAGCCGTACAGCACCCCGTACTGCCGGTACTCGCGCCCCTCGAAGAGGTCGAGGTTCCCGTCGTTGTCGACGTCGCAGATCGCGAGCGACGACGCCGGCCCGTACGACTCCGGCTTCGTGAACTCCGAGGCCTCGGCGTGCTTGAACTTCCCCTGGCCGACGCCCAGGTAGACGCGGCTCCTGAGCCCGTGGTCGCACTCCGCCACGGACACCCACGCCGACTTCGCCTCGTCGAAGGCCTCCCAGCTCGAGTGCACGCCCCAGATCGCGTCGACGGCGCCGTCGTTGTTCACGTCCGCGAAGTACAGGTACGCCGGCACGAACTTCTGTTTCTTCGCGTTCACCGTGTCCGCCGCGCCGTCCTTGAGAGGCACGATCGTCGCCTCGGGGAACTCGATCCCGCTGTCCTTCAGCTCCTCGAACCGGCCCTTCCGGTTGAGGAAGAGCCTCTCGCGATCGAGGCAGAGGTCCCACCAGCCGTCGCCGTCGATGTCGGTGAGGATGCAGTCCTTCGACGCCACGCCATCGAGGCCGGAGGCCTTCGCGGCGTTCGTGAACCAGGGGGCCTCGCCGGCGGCGGAGGCGGCGGCGAGGAGGAGCGCGGCCAGGGCGAGGCGTGTGTTCATGCCGCCACGATACCACCGTGGCGGCCGGCGGGAAAAGGAACCGCGCGACGGGGCCTAGACCAGCCTGGCGTCGCTGACGCCGAAGCGCATCCCCGGGATCGTCAGGCTCGCGGCCGTCATCTTTTCCACGAGCTGCCGCACGACGTCCTCGCTCGAGGGGTCGTATACGAGCGTGAGGACCTTGACCTTCGCCTCGTCCACCTTGAGGGAGGCGCGGAACTCCTCCTTGCTCAGGAGCTCGACGACCTGGCGGCAGGTGGCGAACCGCTGGTCCGGGTCCTTCAGCGTGGCGCGCGTCACGAACTCGTCCAGGTCCGCCGGAACCTCCGGACGGATGCTGCGCGGCGAGGGGATCGCCTCCTCGACCTGACGGCGGAGGATGTCCACGGAGTCGGGGCACTCGAACGGGACGCGGCCGACGAGCATCTCCCAGCCCATCACGCCGAGCGAGTAGATGTCCGCCCGCCCGTCCACCCCCATCTGCATGATCTGCTCGGGCGACATGTACTCGGCCGTCCCGATCAGGTCCTCCTGCGCGTCCCCCTCGACGGTGCTCTTGGCGATCCCGAAGTCCATCAGCTTCACGCGGCCGGTCGGCTCGATGATCACGTTCGCGGGTTTGACGTCGCGGTGAATCACCCCGTGCTCGTGCGCGTAGTCGAGCGCGACGGCCATCTGGCGCAGGATGGAGCGGACCTGCTCGAACGGAAGCACGCCGCGGGTCTCCACGAGCCGGGAGAGGACCGTCCCCTTGATCTTCTCCATGATGATGAAGTACGTCCCGTAGGCCTTCTCCTGATCGTAGACCTGGACGATATTCTCGTGATCGAGGGCGCCGATGATCTTCGCCTCGTTCTTGAACCGCTCCGAGAAGTCGCTCTCGTAGACCAGCTCGTGGGAGAGCATCTTGATCGCGACCGTCTTCGAGAGGGACGGGTGGAGCCCCTCGTACACGATCGACATCCCGCCCCGGCCGAGTTCGCCGATCAGCTTGTACTTCCCGACCTGGTGGATCGCGTCGTCCTGGAGGAGCCTCTTGCCCAGGATGTCCGTGAGGAAGGAGGCGAGCTTGGGGAACCGGCGGAGGAAGGCGTCGAGCGGGGCGCGCTCGATGACGAGGGCATCGACCTCCGACTCCGCGAAGACGTCCGCCGTGCGCGGCTCCCCCGTCAGGAGCGCCATCTCACCGAAGAGGTCGCCCGGGCCGAGGCGCGCGACGAACTTCTCGCGGCCGAATTCGTCGATCACGGGGACGCGCACCTCGCCCCGCTGGATGACGTACATCGCCTCGCCCGGGTCGGTCCGGCGGACGATCGCCTCCCCCGGCGCGAACTGCCTCGTCTCGAACTGCGAGGAGAGCGTCACCGCCTGCAGCTCGGTCAGGGAGGAGAAGACGGGCAACCCGCGGAGGAATGTCGTGCAAGGCATGGGGGGCTCCGGGTCGGCGGCGTGGCGGGAAGCCCATCTTAAGTCAGCCCTCTCCGGCAGGTCAACGGGTTTTCCGGACGCGCAACGCCGGCTTGGCGGGGCATCCCCCGGCGTCGTAGAATCGCCGATCGCCATGTCCGACGACCTCCGCCCCCCCGACAAGACCGCAATCGTGCCGCCGCCGCGTCCCGCCGACGCCACGGTTCCGGCCGCCTCGGCGCCCGACGCGGACAGCCACGCCACGATCCTGCGCGACCCCGATGGGCCGCTGCCGGGCCGCCCGCCCGCGAGTGAGCCGACCCTCGCCGCCGGGGCCCAGCCCACCCCTGTCGCACGGAGGCTCGGGAAGTTCCAGATCATCGAGGAGCTGGGCGCGGGAGGCATGGGCGCCGTGTACAAGGCGCGCCAGGTCGACCTCGACCGCATCGTGGCCCTCAAGGTCCTCCACGGGGCCGCGTTCGCCAGCTCCTCCCTCGTCGAGCGCTTCCTCCGCGAGGCCCGCGCGGCGGCCAGGCTCGATCACCCCGGCATCGTCCGCGTCTTCGAGGTCGGCGAGGAGGCCGGAATCCGCTTCTTCGCCATGGAGCTCGTCGAGGGCGAGAACCTCCTCTCGCGGGTGCGCCGCGAGGCGCCGCCGCTCCAGGAGCGCGTCCGCTGGGTCCGCGACGCCGCCCTCGCCCTCTCCTACGCCCACGAGCAGGGCCTCGTCCATCGCGACATCAAGCCCGCCAACCTCCTCGTCGACGCCCGAGGCGTCGTCAAGGTCGCCGACTTCGGCCTCGCCCGCGATTCCGCTGCGGGGGCGGGCCTCACCGTCTCCGGCGAGGTCATGGGGACGCCGCAGTACATGGCCCCCGAGCAGGCCCGCGCCCAGTGGGACCGCGTCGGGCCCCGTTCCGACGTCTACTCCCTTGGCGCCACCCTCTACGAGCTGGTCTGCGGCCGCCCCGCCGTCGAGGCGCCCGACCTGCCGGGCCTCCTCCAGAAGGTCGCAGCCGGCGAGCTCGTGCCCCTCCGCGTCCACGCGCCGCAGGTCTCCAGGGACCTGGAGACGATCGTCGCGAAGTGCCTCGACGCCGAGCCCGCGCGACGCTACGGGAGCGCCCGCGAGCTTGCGGACGACCTCGACCGCTTCCTGCGCTTCGAGGCGATCCACGCGCGGCCCTCCACGCTCTGGGAGCGGACGTCGAGGCGGGTGCGCAAGAACCTGGGACGGATCGCCTTCCTGTCGAGCGCCGCCCTCCTCCTCCTCGGCGGGACCGCCGCCGTCTGGGTGCTCGGCCAGCGCGCGAAGGAGACCCGGCTGAAGGGCGAGCGCCTGGAGGCGATGGCCCTCTACGAGAAGGCGATCGACCCCGAGCACGTGCTCGCCCACGGCGGCGTCGCCGAGCAGGAGCGGCTCCTCACCGAGGCCGTCGCGAAGTCCTCCACGATCGCCGAACCGTGCGTCCGCCTCGGGCTCCTCTGCGAGTGGACCGGCCGCCCTGAGGAGGCCTTCCGCTGGTACCGCGAGGCCCGGCGCCGGGACCCGTCGAACGCCCAGGCGCCCGCTCGGACCGCCATGCTCTGCCTCGTCGTCGCCCAGGGGCCCGACGACGCGCGACGCGACGAGGCCCTGGCGATCGTCGCGGAGCTGCTGCGGACGGCCCCCGACGACCCGTATGCGCAGCTCGCGCGCCTCTTTGCCGAGGCGTTCGCAGGCTCGTCGGACCCGCCTCGGATGGTGAAGGACGTCGAGGCCCTGGCGGGACGCGTCCCGGACGCGCGGCTGCTCCTCGCGGGCCTGCGCGGGTTCCCGTACCACCCCGTCCGCACCCCGGTCTTCCCCGGGGTCGAAGGGCTCCGCGACCTCGGCGCCGCGTACGAGCACGTCGCCCGGGTGGCCGCCGCCGATCCCCTCCACATCCCCGCGCGCGTGGCCCAGGGGCTCCTGCGGCTCGAACTCGGGGACCTCGCCGGCGCGGAGGCCGACTTCCGCGCGGTCGCGACGATCGCGCCCTCCTGGGACGAGGGGCACTACGACCTCGGCCGCGTCCTCTTCGCGCTCGGGCGGCTCCCGGACGCGATCGCGGAGCTGGAGGCGGCCGCGCGCGCGGCGCCCGTCGCGCGCAACTGGAACCACCTCGCCGTCGCGCTCGGGCTCGCACGACGGTTCGACAAGGCCCTGGCCGCGCTCGACAGCTCCGCCGAGGCCGACCCGCTGCGCGACGAGACGATCGCGCTGCGCTCCATGTGCCTCATCGGCCTCGGACGGAAGGAGGAGGCGAAGGTCGAGTCGGACCGCTACGTCGAGACGGGGTCCGAGTACGCGGGCCTGCTGAAGAGGGGGGACAAGGACCTCTCCAAGCCCCAGGTCCAGTTCGTGATCCAGATCATCCGACGGAGCCTCCTCGAGTTCCAGGACGTGCTCTTCCTCGCGCCGAAGGCCAAGCTCTCGGTGAAGTCCGCGATCCCGATGGTGCTCAAGGTCGACACGGTCCGGGGCATGATGAAGGAGTACGAATCGGTCAACGACGCGAACCCGGCGCTGCACGACCTCGTGCTGAACATCCCCCGTTACGAGGCGGAGGTCCCGGAGCTCGGCGTGTTCCTCGAGTTCCTGCGCGAGCGGCTCGCGCTCAAGGTCGACCTCCACGTCGGCGTGATGCTGATGGGGTTCTGGAACAAGCTCGGCCACGACGAGGAGCTGCGCCGGCTGACGAGGCTCCTGACGCCGGACGACTACCTGTGGCGCGCGGGGATCCGCTACCGTTCGGGGAACCTGGAGGGCGCGCAGGCGGACCTGGAGGAGGCCGGGCGCCTCCGCGGCAACGACCCGCGGGTGCACTACGGCCTCGCGACGATCTGGGCCCTGCGCGGCGAGGCCGAGCGCTGCGCGGATGCCCTCTGGAAGGCACGCCAGTACGGCTGGAGGGAGTTCTCCTGGATCGCCGAGGACGCCGACTTCGCCCAGGTGCGCGACGTCCCCGAGGTCCGCTCGGCGGTGCAGGGAAGGTGAGCCGTGGAGAACCCGCGACGATACGGCGAGGCCCCCTTCCGGATCGCGGTCGTGCACGGCGGGCCCGGCGCCGGAGGCGAGCTGGCCCCCGTCGCTCGCGAGCTGGCGAGGCGGAGGGGCGTATTGGAGCCGATCCAGACCGCCACGACGCTCGAGGGCCAGGTCATCGAGCTGCGGCACGCGATCGAGCGGCACGCGGAGGTCCCCGCGACGCTCGTGGGGTACTCCTGGGGCGCCTGGCTCGCCTGCCTCGTGGCGTCCGCGCACCCGCCGATCGTGGCGAGGCTCGTGCTGGTCTCGAGCGGGCCGTTCGAGCCGGGGTACTTCGGGCGCCTGCAGGAGACCCGCATGGCGCGCCTCTCGCCTGGGGAGCGCGCGGAGTTCGAGGAGGTCGTGCGGCGCCTGAACGCCCCGATCTGCGAGACCCGGGACGAGGCCCTCGCGCGGCTCGGCGCGCTGTGCTCGAAGACGGACGACTTCGACCCGCTCCCCTGGGGGACGCGAGCCGACGAGGCGGTCCCCTGCGACGGCGCGATGTTCCACGGCGTCTGGACGGCCGCCGCCGAGATGAGGCGCACGGGGGAGCTGATGGGGCGGGTGAGGCGGATCCGCTGCCCCGTGGTCGCGATCCACGGCGCGTACGACCCTCACCCCGCGGAGGGCGTCGAGAAGCCGCTCTCCGCGGCGCTACGCGAGTTCCGCTTCGTCCTCCTCGATCGCTGCGGCCACACTCCGTGGCTGGAGCGGCACGCGCGCGGGGCGTTCTACGAGGCGCTGGAGGGGGCGCTCGCCTAGCGCGGCCGTGCCGCGGCGGGTCTGCGGGCCGGGGTGTGCGACCGGATGGCGGGCACCCTGGTCCGGTTTGTTGACCGACCTTCGGCCGGGTCGTAGAGTCCTCGTCATGATGCAGGCGCGGACGGAGCGGGTGCGCGTCGAGCCCGTCAAAGGGGCCGCGGTCTCCCGCGCATCGGCGCACGACCTGCTGGCCTCAGTCGACGAGGTGCCCTGGGGCGAGTTCTCCTCCGCCTCTCCATGGCCCCACGCCGACCCCGCGTGGTACCGCGTCGTCTCCCGCGCCGATCTCGCCCGCTACTGCGGCGGCGACGCGCGCGCCGTGTTCGTACGGAGCGGCGAGGGGGCCCTCCGCGCCGTCGTTCCGGCGACCCTGGCGACCCTCCCGTCGACGGGGAGCGGCGCGAACCCGGAGGCGCTCCTCTTCCGCCAGTGGAGGCTCACGCGCACCATCGGCCGGGGAGGCGGCCTCCTCGCCGCGGCCATCGACCGTGGACTCCTTCCAGTCCTTCGGGCCGCCGGGGTCCGACTCCACCGGGCCCTCGTCCTCATCACCCCCCTCGCGTACGAGACCTGCCCGTGGTTCGACGCCGACGCCGGCGACGAGGAGCGGCGAGAGGCCTTCGACGCGCTGCTCGGGACCGTCCAACGGCACGCCCGCGAGGAGGACCTCGCCGTGGCCGCCCTCTCCCCGGACGACACATCCGCGCGGCCCCTCGGCCTGGACGCCGCGTTTGCGAGGCGCGGGTTCCTGCGGTTCCGCCTGCTCGAGGAGCACCGCCTCGACCTCGGCGAGGGCCCCTTCGACCGCGCCTACCTCTCCGGCCTCTCCTCGCGGACTCGGGGCATGGTGAGGCGCGAGCGAAGGCGCGCCGTTGGGGCGGTGGAGGCCGTCCGTCTGGCCGACCTTCCGCCTCGGGATCGCGATCGCCTCGTCGACCTCTACCGCGCGACCTGCGCCCATTACGGCGAGGGGTGGCAGGACATGGACCGCGACTTCCTCGACCTGCTCGCCCACGAGGGCCCCGACCTCGCCTGGGTCTCGCTCGCCCGCGACCGCGCGCGGCGCATCGTGACTTTCGCGCTCAACCTGTGGAACGGGTCCCACTTCTGCGGGTACCACTCGGGTCAGGATCGCGAGGACGGAGCGGGATCCGGCCTCTGGTTCGAGACTGTCCTCTACCGGGGGATCGAGGAGGCCTGCCGCCGCGGGGTCCGAAGCGTCTCCTGGTCGTTCATGCAGGGCGTCGTCAAGCGGCGCCGCGGGGCCCGCCAGATTGCGCGGCACGCCTGGATCTGGCATCCCCGAGCCCGCCTCGTCAGGCCGCTCCTGTCGGCGTACATGTCGCTCTTTTCCATGGGCGCCGAGGCCTTCTACCGTCGCGACTCGCATCCGGGAGGGGAGGCATGACACCGAGGCTCATCGAGCTGAAGGCCCGTATCTTCTGCGAGGGGCTCCGCATCCCGGGGGACCTGTGGCGGGACCTGACCGACGAGAACCACTACCGCCACAAGCGCGCGGGGCTCTCCCAGGGCCGCTTCTTCCGCCTGTTCGACGGGCTCGCGACGACCTCGGTCAACGCGCCCGTGCTCGAGCCGTTCGTCCAGCGATCGCGCCTGAGCCTCGCCAGGGAGGACGGCAAGTACAGGATCCTCGACGGGGAGCGCCCCCTCGCGACCTGCGTCCCCTTCCCCTGGCCCCGGTGGTACGGCAAGTGCACCTCGGACGGCACGCCGATGTCGCGCGTCGTCTCCGCGCATTGCGACACGAGCCTCTACACGGCGATCTACCAGGGCGGCTGCGACTACTGGCACGAGGACCAGATGTGCACGTTCTGCGCAATGAAGATCGACCAGAAGGCGCAGTGGAGGCGGATCGAGCCGATCGTCGAGGTGGTGAAGGCCGCGCTCGCGGAGAACCCCGCCGCGGAGATCTCCTTCGGCGGCGGGACGAGGAAGACCACCGACAAGGGGGCGAAGCACAAGTCGGAGGCGATCGCGGCGCTCAGGCGCGAGTGCGACATCCCCGTCTGCGTCGAGATGGCCCCGCCCGACACCGACGACTGGCTGGACCGCCTCCACGACAGCGGCTGCAGCTCGATCCTGCTCAACATCGAGCTGTGGGACCCGGAGGTCCGCCGGAAGGTCATGCCCGGGAAGTCGGAAATCACGCGTGAGCGGTTCCTCGCCGCGCTCGCGCACGCCGCGAAGGTCTTCGGCCCGGACCAGGCGAGCAGCCAGGTGATCATCGGCCTCGAGCCGCTCGAGAACACGCTCGCCGCGATCCGGGCCGTGGCCGACGTCGGGGCGATCCCGCTTCCGGTCGTCTTCCGTCCGCTTCCCGGCACGGCGCTCGAGGACCACCCGACCCCGCCGCTCGAGGACGTGGTCCGCGTCTTCCAGGAGACCTACGACCTCATGCACGCCGGCGGCCTCGCGGGGGAGCGCACCCGCTCCGGGTGCGCGCTCTGCGGCGCGTGCTCCGCGCACCGATAGGGGGAATGATGGAAGCGATCCTGCTCGCCGCGGGACAAGGGAAGCGTTTCCAGGGACAGCTCGCGGACCTCCCCAAGGTCCTGATCGAGGTCGGGGGCGAGGCCCTCCTCGACCGGCACCTCCGCGCCTTCGACGCGGCCGGCGTGGGGCGCGCCACGGTCGTGGTCGGATTCGCCGCGGAGCGGATCCGCGAGCGCGTCAGGGCGATCGGCCGGGCCGCGCAGGTCTCCTTCGTCGAGAACCCGCGGTTCCGCGAGGGCTCCCTCTACTCCCTCTTCTGCGCGCGCGAGCGGCTCCGGTCGGGCGACGCCTGCCTCCTCATGGACGCGGACGTCCTCTACGCGCCCGAGATGCTCGCGCGCCTCGCGGACGCCCCCCACCCGTGCTCGGTCCTCTTCGACGCGGACTTCCTCGACGAGGAGATGAAGATCGGCCTCCGCGGCGGGACGGCGCGGGCGCTCGGGAAGAAGCTCACAGCGGATGGGTTCGACGCACTCGGCCGCGGACCCGGGTTCTACCGGATCGGCCCCGAGGCGGGACTCGCGCTCGCGCGGATCCTGGAGGACATGGTCGCGGACGGGCAGGAGAGGCTGGAGTACGAAGACGCGCTGAACGTCCTGTTCCCGACCCACCCGTTCCACCCGGTCCCGGTCGGAGGGCTGCCGTGGACGGAGATCGACCACGCGGCGGACCTCGAGAAGGCAAGGACGGTGATATGGCCCAGGCTCCAGTCTCGGTGACGTACCGGCAGACGCTCAAGCCCGGCGAGGTGGAGACGGTGTTCGACCTCCTCCTCTTCCGCCCGCTGGCGTACGTCTTCGTCCGCCTCGCGCTCCCGACGCCGCTCTCGGCGAACGGGATGACGCTCCTCTCCATCCTCGCCGGCTGCGCAGGCGGCGCGCTCCTGGCGTCGCAGGACCTGACGGACCTGCGCATCGCCTGCGCGCTCCTCTTCCTGTACGCGGTCCTGGACTGCGCGGACGGGCAGCTCGCGAGGGCGCGCGGGACGGCCTCCCGCCTCGGGAGGATCCTGGACGGGTCGAGCGACTACGTCGCGGGTTGCGTCTCGGGCGCGGCGATCGCAATCTACTGTCACGAGCGGATGGGCCTGGCCGGCGTCGCCCTCGCCCTTGGAGGCCTCGGGAGCGTGATGCTCCAGGGCACGCTGTTCGACTACCACAAGAACCGCTACCTGCGCCGATCGGGGTCGAGGTACCGCGAGGGGGACGACCTGGAGGAGGCGCGCGCGGAGCTCGGGGCGCTCCTCGCGGGAGGGGCGCCCTCGTGGCGCGTCCTCCTCGCGCGCGTCTACGTCCTCTTCCTGGGCATCCAGGGGGCCCTGGGGGGACGGCGCGGGGACCCCGACCCGACGCCGGAGGAGGCGGCGATGTGGAGGGAGCGGATCACGACGCTCGCGCGGGCCTGGGCCTATCTCGGCCCGTCCACGCACATCCTCCTCCTCGTGGCCTTCACGGTCGGAGGGCACGTCGTAGAGTACGTCTGGTTGCGGCTCGTCGCGGGGAACGTCGTCCTCGCGGTCCTCTGGGCCGAGCAGCGGCGCCGGGAGCGGGCGATCTCCGCCCTACGGCCGCTGGCCGCCTGAGGCAGGGGGCGAACCCCTGACAGGACCCGATGTCCTTCGGTCTGGTAGGGTTGTCGTCCTGACAGGTATTCGGTACTGCTGCGTGCCGCGCGGCGCCCGTCGATGTTGCCCCCGCGATCGCTTCGTGAGTGAAGGCCCGTGGAGACTCTCGGGGCGCAAACGCGGGGACTCCAACGACGTTCCGCGAAACACTGAAGTAATGGTCCGCTAATGGGTTGCGGCGCACTCACGGCGTCGGTCAGCCATGCTCCTGGCCATGCCGGACGGTGGCCGATTTTACCTACGGAGCCGGAATCCCGGGATTCCCGTTAGGTCGCATTGAGCCGTCCGAAGAACCCCCAGGATGACGAGTGCGTCATCGACACCATTCGAAGGCCGCATTTGAGGAGGTGCGCCGATGTTGAAGAAGTCCCTGGCGATCCTGGCTCTGGCCGCCCTGGTCGGACTGTTCGCCACGCCCGCCCTCGCCGATGGCTGGTCCTACCCCAATGCCCACGGCGGATACAACTACACCTACGGTGGGACGTCCGGCTACACGATGCCGAACGTGCATGGCGGCTACAACTACTACGGCTCCGGCGGGAGCTGGACAGGCTACAGCATGCCGAACGTGCACGGCGGCTACAACTACCGCGGTGCCGGCAGTGGCTGGTCCGGCTATAGCACGCCCAACACCTTCGGCGGTTACAACTACCGATTCGGACGGTAGTTGAGGCGCTGCAGAGATTTCGCGTGACGAGTCCCCGGGTGGCCAGGGCGGCCACCCGGGGACTTCCGTTTCTTACCCACATTTCCCGTTAGGTGAGGCCGCGGGCCCCGAAGATCACCCTGGAATCGGTTTGGCCTGTTCGAGGAGGTTACCCATGCTGCCGAAGACCATCGGGGTGGAGATCGCTCTGGTGCTCATGGGCGTGCTGGCACTCCCCGGTTGGGCGGAACTGCCACGAGACCGGGAGGCGACTGCGTGCGCAAACTACCTCGTGCTCGCCGCGAACACGCTCGAGGTCACCATGGATGGACAGGCGGTTCGGAGAGCATGGCTCGATCCGATCGACACGTCGAAGATCGACGGGGGACTCGCCGAGTGCCGCACAGCTCTGGACAGTCTCTGTGACGAGGCCGACTGGGTGCGCGGCAGACTGAGGGACCTGCCGACCGAGGCCGCCGTGCAGTCCCTGTTCGACGGTATGGTGCGGGGGGGGACACACGCCCTCCAAGAGCGCGCGAATGGCGGGTCAGGAGAAGGCGTCCCCTTCCTCATGATCCTCGCGGCGTTTCTCGATGGACACGAGAAGGGGAAGCAGGTCCAGGCGCAGACTGAGTCGATCCGAGCGAACTTCTCAAAGAGGATCGACGAGTACCGGGACTTCGTCCGACACCACTTGTCCGCCTGCGCAGCAGGAGGTCGGCAGGGACTGCACCCGCTGGTCTCCAGGGCCGACTTCCAGGAGTATCTCGCGGCGTTCGCGGACCAGAGCCCGTCGACCATGGTTCAGCGCCTCCGCGCGCTGGCGCGGAAGTTCGATGAATTCTACCTGTTCCACGTCGGGGCCTCCTGGGGAGCGAGCAACCCATCCCAGACCCGGTCTTGCATCGAGTCGATCCTGGCCAGCTACCCGTCGTTCGCCCCTGCGGACACGTTGACGCAGTGCGCGCTCCTCCTCTCAGTGATCCAAATCGAATCAGGCGAATTCAATGGCGCGATCCAGAGTTGTGATCGCATTCTGGCCCGGACGCCGAACCACTGCGTGGCATACAACAACCGCGCGATGGCCCGTCTCATGACGGGAGACGTGGAACGCGCGGAGGCTGATCTCCGGAGCGCGTGGAGGCTGAAGGAAGGTGACCCCTGGCTCTGCTACTCGTGGGCGAGGTTCTTTGCCCTGGGGAGGCGGGACTCAGCGCAGGCGATGTCGTGGTTCCGCGAAGCCGTTCGACGCGGATTCAATCGGTTCGACCATGTTCGGAGCACTCGCTCACTCGCGCTGATTGAGGGCACGCAGGAGTTCCGCGAGCTGACCGCCCTGCGTGCCTTGGGGAACATCGTCTGGGGGCTCGTCCTGGATGATCTGCACGTGTGGAACAAGAGTACGTTCGAGTGGACGAACGTGAAGATCGATGTGAAGGCGAGGCACTCTGGCAGAACGGACTCCATGACGTGGAGCTATGTCTCCTGGCCTACGGACGCGGACCTGAATGCGACGAGCGCATTCTCGATCAACAGGCCGACCTTCGAGTGGATGGAGGCCACCATCACATCCGACCAGGGCAGTGCGACGCTGCGCTGGGACGGACCGGCGCTGAAGTAGTCACTCGCCCGCGTCCCGAAGGAACTCCATCCACTCGGGGTCCGCTTGGAGCGGCCGGAAGTTGGGGTTGGAAGCGAGTTGCCCCTTGCTGACCCAGCCTAGTTCGACGGCTCGGCGGACGTGCACGATGGTCCGTGATCGCATTCGCGATGCATGCTCCGAGGATGCAGAGTCGAAGGACAGCAGCGCGGCGTATACCTCGGCGACGCAATAACGCGCGTCCGCGTCTTCTGGATTCGCGATGATGGCCCTTTCGAAGTCCTCCGCAGCCCTCTCGAACTCCTGCTGGGCATCTGCGCACAGCGACTGCGCAGCTCGGCCTACGGCCGCGTACGCAATCCCTCGATTGCGATAAGGGTCTGCGCTCGGACCCGCGCGTTTTAGGACCTCCCCCAGAGAGATGATCGCCTCTCGATAGCTTCGCCTCGGATCGTCGCCCCAGGCATGCTCGGCATCTCCAAGTCGGAGCAGGGCGAGCGCATGGCTGTCGTACCCGAGGGCTTCCTCTGGATACGCTTCGCTATACGCGCGGAAATCCGCTACGGACGTTCGATACTGCGTCACCGCGCTCTGGGTCAGCGCGTCCGCGAGGAGCAAGTCGCCACGTTCCATCGCCACCATTCCGCGGCTCCAGCGCGCGTCTCGATGGGTCGAGTCCTGCCGCAGTGTCTCTTCGAACTCGGTTGCCGCTCGAGAGTAGCTGAACCCTGAGGCGAGTCCCCTTTCGCGTTCTGCCCTGGCGAGGAGCCAGAAGAGGATCCCGCGTGCGTAGCTGTCATTGGGGTTCTGGACGCATCGTGCCAGAGCCTGCGAGGCAGAGTCGCATGATACAGAATATGTGGACGACCCCGGTGGGAAGCCTGGCGGACGCCCAATCCCGGGAACCCTATCGCCGAGTCGCTCAGGAGTCGTGAAAACGACGAATGTGCCACCGCTCCACCATGTGCCTTCAGCGATCCTCGCAATGTGATCGAGGCCAGCTGCAATGGACATGTCGGAGATGGCGACATCCAGCTTCTTGTCCTGCCACTCGCTTGGGGCCTCCGTATCGATTAGCACATTCACGCCGGCTTGGTTTCGGAGGTTGGCGATGACGTCCGTTAGGCGAGCGTCACGAAGGTCGAGCCTTACACCGTGTGTCAGCAGTGCGTGCTGCCACCAGCACGGCAGGCCTGCCACCTTTCCTGGGAGCCCCTCCGATGTAGTAAGAAGGATTGTTGCCCCATCCGCGCACCACTCCAATCCAAGCGCTAGCGCAAGCAGGTCGAGCAACTGGCTGTACACCAAATCGTCAAGACGCATCGTGACCTGTCGCTCTTCTGCGTGCAGAACGTGCGCAGTGTCAACCTCGAAGTTCAGCTTCGTGTGATCGCGAAGGAAGATGACGATGTCGGGTAGGGGTGCGTCGGTGAAGTCGACGCTGACCGTGAGTGAAGCGAGTTTCTCGAGGACGAGCTCGGCCTCGCGAGAGGCGCGATTTGCAGAGTGCTGAATCGCGGACTCCTTTTCGTCTCGGAGTTTCTGCGCGTCCTCCTCTGACTGGCGTTGTGCATCGACGAGCTTCTGCAGCGCCTCGGCCTTCTCCTTTACAAGTTGCCGTTTATAGTCTTCGAGTACAGCCTCTCCGCCGCGCAGTGTGGACCAGAACACGCAGCCCATCGCGATCAAGAGGCCCGTACCGATCGTCAGGGTGACCAATGCCGGTCGCTTCATCGTCCGGCGCTACAGTGTCACGATCAAGGACGCTGGCCGAGCGGAAATGGGCTCGCCGTCCAGGAACCGGCGAAGGTCGTGCGCAAAGGCCTCCGCGGTCTGGTATCGGCGCGCGGGCTCGAACGCCACGGCCTTCAGGCAGATGGTCTCCAGGTCCTTCGGGACTTGCGGGCGAATCGTCCGCGGAGGAATCAGTTCTCCGCGCTGGATCCGCACGAGCACGTCGGGAACCGACATCCCGGGGTGAGGAGGCACCCCGGTCAGAAGCTCGTAGAGGACTGCGCCGGCGGCGTAGACATCCGTCCGTGCGTCCGTCGCCTGGACATCTCCACGCGCCTGTTCGGGAGACATGTAGGACGGCGTGCCCATCACCTGCCCGGTCAAGCTGATCCGAGCGCTCGAATCGACTTCCCTGGCGAGACCGAAGTCGGTAATCAGCGGCTCGCCGTCCGGACGCACCATGATGTTGTCAGGCTTGACGTCACGGTGGATGACCTTGTGCGCATGCGCGAAGTGAAGCGCTCGCGCGACCTTCTCGACGAGCGAAGCTGCATCGTGTGGCTGGTACTTCGTGGTACGCAGTTGATTTGCGAGCGATTTTCCCTCCACCAATTCCATCACGTAGTAGGTAACCGCTCCCTGTTGACCCAAATCGAAGACGGAGACGATGTGCGGGTGCTTCCCCATCTTCGAGACGGCCGCAGCCTCTCGCTGGAATCGCGCAAGCGTCTCCAGGGACGCATGTTCCCCGGCGATGAGGACCTTCACCGCGCGTTGAGTTCCCAGCTTCAAGTGGCGGGCACGGAACACCATGCCCATCCCGCCATGTCCCAACTCGTTGAGCACTTCGTACGGGCCGAGCCTGGGAGGGACACTTGGCCGCCGGGTCTTGGGTGGACTCTGGGCGGTGGGGGCGCCCCGCTTGGCGGGGACGGTGGGCGTACTTCCCGTGCCCAGTGGTGGGGACGGCCGTCCCGCCAGGATCTCCCCCGCAAGCCTCTGGAACTCCTCCGGATCCCTGGGGCCCCGCCGTGTCGGACCTGTACTAGGCGTGGTCATCAGCTCATCGCTCTGCTGGTCGCCCGGCTAGGCACCTGAGGACCTCATCCACCTCGAGACCAACATCCGCGGCTGATGGGGAGAACTGCCTCACCTGCTCGACGATTTCCCGTTCGATCGCCTTCCGGATGCGGCTCGCGCGCATGTACATGGCCTCCGTGGAGATCCCCAGGGACGCAGCGAGACTTGATCCCTCAGGACGGGTCTCGGGCGTCACCCTGACCCAGTCGGTGAAGACACTCAAATCGATGGGATCGAGACCTCGCAGCCGGCCTTCGAGGGAATCGAGGCTACGTCGGAACACGTGGCTCGCCCACTCCCGTTCGAACGTCAGGTCCGGGTCTCCGTCGCGCGAATCGGCCAGATTACTCTCCAAGGTCCCGACGTCGTCGTCGGAGAAAAGAGGCATCGCCCCGTGATCCGGCCTGGCGGTGCGCTTCCGATCGGCGTCGATGCGATGATTCCGCAGGCATGCAAGGAGCCAGGTGCGGAGCCTCCCCTGCGCGGGGTCATACCGGGCAAGGTAGCGCCCGTCCAAACCCTCGATGAAGAAGTCCTGGAGGATGTCCCTTGCCTCCTCGCGGGCGCAGCCCTTCCTGCGAAGATAGGTGTAGAGGGGGGGCCAGTAGTCCTTGAAGAATCCCTCCCACGCGGCCCGGAATCCTGGCGAGCCGGGGATTGCCGCCTGGTGGATCATCGACAGATGAGTCGTCGGGAAGACGCCGCCGAAGCTGGGTTGAGCCGTGTCCATGTGCTCCTCTCGCAGCCGACCACCGAGCGGAGTCCATTCGACGCTCAGGAGCATAGGTCGAGTGCTCTAGATGCGCAAGCCTCCGTGCTGTCGAATTCGGATCCGGTCGGCCATCTCGGCTGGGGCCAGAGAGACGCGGGGGGGCGACGGACGCTCGCCCCGCCCCACGCGGACGCTTAGGAACGCGGGGCCCTCGGCGCCGAGAAGGGCTCGCGAGGCCTCGGGGAGTGCCGCGGCGTCGTCCACGCTCCGGACCCACCGGTACCCCGCCGCCTCCGCGAGGAGCGCGAGGTCGACCGAGGTCGAAGAGGCCCGCTGGCCGCCCGTCGTGGGGTCGCGGCTACTCGGGCTCGGCCGGCGGGAGCTCACCGCGGAGAACCGTCTCCAGATGGAGCAGTAGGTCCGCTCGACGCGCGAGGGTCGCGAGATCCCTGGCCGCGGTCCGCAGGTAGGTCATGTCGAGCTGGTCGCCCCTTCTGGACATTAGATTCCGGATGTCCTGAAGATCCTTGGGTCTGCGCGCCAGGAGCTTGAGGAGGAGGAAGTCCTCGGGCGACACGACGCAGACCTCGAGACCCTCCGTCCGCCCGATCCAGCGTCGCTCCCACACGCGCTGCTCGAAGGGCGTCGCCGCCACAACGACATCGGTCCAGAGCCTTCCCCCTTCCACCCCGAGCGGGAAGTAGGCGCGGAAGAAGCCGCGGACTTCGAGCTGTGTCCGGACCTCCTCGTCGTCGAATTCGAAGCCGGCGGCACGAACCGCGTGCAGGAGCTCCCTCACCTGCGAGGTGTCGGCGAAGGCCGCGATGTCTATGTCCTCCGTCGTGCGAGGGCGAGCGAGGGCGTTGGCAGCGACCCCACCGAGGACATAGTACTTCAGGCCGGAACGATTGAAGACTTCGACGACGGCGCGGAACATCTTGCGGAACGCGTCGCGGAAGCCCGGCGAAGGCATGGTCAACGTCCCCCGGCCGCGAGCTTGGCGATGGAGATCGGCTGGCCGGCGGGCTTCGGCCAGGGAGGCGTGGATCCGTCCTGCATGCGGAACGAGAGGAGGAACTCGTGCATCGCGAGCACCTCGTCGAAGAAGTGCTGCAGGGAGTCGTCCAGGGACTGGCTGGCGAGGGACCGCGCAGCCTCTCTCGAGTCGGCTTGCCCCAGCGCCGCGTATCTGGAAGCGAAATCAGGCGCCATGCCCTTCTGCCTCCAATCCTCGACCGACGCATTATAGCTGCGATCAGCGGACCGTGGAACTCCCGATGCGGTACGGAGGGAACCGGTGCGTTGCGCGCGATGGTTGACCCATGCTCGACCCCTCGCGCGCGCCTGGGCCTATCTCGGCCCGTCCACGCACATCCTCCTCCTCGTGGCCTTCACGGTCGGAGGGCACGTCGTGGAGTACATCTGGCTGCGGCTCGTCGCGGGGAACATCGTCCTCGCGATCCTCTGGGCCGAGCAGCGGCGCCGCGAGCGGGCGATCTCCGCCCTACGGCCGCTCGCCGCATGAGGCAGCGAGTCGGAACCGGTCGGCCATCTCGGCGGGGGCCAGGGAGACGCGGGGGGGCGCTGGATGCCCGCTCCGCCCCACGTGGACGCGGAGGAACGCGGGGCCCTCGGCGCCGAGGAGGGCCCGCAGGGCCTCGGGGAGCGCCGCGGCGTCGTCCACGCTCCGGACCCACCGGTGCCCCGCGGCCTCCGCGAGGCGCGCGAGGTCGACGGCGACCGAGGAGGCCCGCTGGCCGCCCGTCGTGGCGTGGACCCCGTCGTCGATGACGACGTGGAGGAGGTTTGGCGGCGCCGCGTCGGCGATCGTCGCGAGCGTCCCGAGCCCCATGAGGAGGTTCCCGTCGCCGTCCAGGACGAGGACCCGCCGTGCGGGACGGGCGAGCGCGAGCCCCAGGCCGATGGAACTCGCGAGCCCCATCGAGCCTATCATGTAGAAGCTCGCCGGACGGTCGCGCTCCGCGAAGGCCTCCCGCGACAGCAGTCCGTTGGCGCAGACGACCAGCTCCTCCTCGACGAGGGTCAGGAGCGTCCGGACGGCCTCTCGGCGGTCGATCGTGCTCACGGCGCCGCCTCCGCGACCAGGAGGACCGCAGGCCTCCTCTGGGACCGGGCCGTGGAGACGACCCATGCCGCGTCCGCCGCGAGGTCCGCGCCGAGCGAGCGGTGGGGGACTCCGACGAGGTCGAGGAGGCCGAGGGTGGTCCGCCCCGAGAGGAGGTGCTCGGGCGCGTCGTCCTCGCGCTTCCCGCGCCAGCCGACGACGAAAGGGCACGGGACTTCGTAGAGGAGCAGGAGGGAGGTCAGGGCGTTCAGGCCCGTGCCGAGGCCCGAGTTCTGCATCAGCACGGCGGGCGATGCGCCACCGAGCCACGCCCCCGCGGCGATCCCGCACGCGGCGTCCTCGCGGGCGGCGGGGACGTAGCGCCAGGGGCCGCCGCGCTCCAGGCGGAGGAACGGCCCGCCGAGCAGCGAGCACGGGACGCCCGTGAAGAAGTCGACTCCCTGGTCGAGGAGCGCGTCGAGGAGGGCCGACATCACGACCTCGCGAAGCGCTCGACGACGTGTCCCGAGATGGCGTCCTCCAGGCGGTCGAGGAACGACTCCGCGGGACCCGGGGCCGGCTCGTCGCGCAGGCCGAGGTAGCGCAGGTACCCGCGGCTCCCCTGGCGGACGACATCCGGCGGGATGACGGGCTGGCCGTGCCTGCCGATCCGCAGGACCATCGCGTGCAGGAGCTCCCCGGGTTCGACGCGGGCCTGCCACAGGGGATGGGAGATCATCGCCCCCCGGAACCGCTCGATGCTCCCCTCGCGGAAGAACTCCCCGCGGAACCTCATGTAGTCGATCTTGTCCCAGAAGTCCCACATCCCGGAGCAGAACGAGGAGGCCGGCAGGAAGGCCTGGACGGGGTTGTTCCACAGGTCGAAGTAGATGTGGCTGAGGAGGCTCACGCCGGCGCTCACGCGATCGACGGAGACGCGGGACGAGGGTGCCTCCGGGACCTGCCTCAGGGCCTCGCGCGCGTGGCCGATCAGCCGCGCGGCCATCTCTCCGATCCGCTCGTGGGCGTAGGCGCGCCGGTCCAGGTCGACGTCGTTGCGTCCGTCGGCCTCGATGCGGAGTCCCTGGACGCGGGCGGCGGCGCGTCCCTGGATCCCCTCCGCCTGCGGGTCGGCGATGGAGACGCCTCCCAGGAGGTCGACGGCGGCATCGAGGAAGGCCGGGAAGTTGTCGAGGATGTGGGCGTAGACGCGGTGGAAGTGGGCGGGCTTCTCGTCGATCACCGGGACGACCGAGTAGAGGGCCGCCGCGGGGTCGAGGCCCGTGGCCCTGAGGAGCCTGTCGGCCAGGACGAGGTGAGTCCCCCAGTCCATGGGTCCTCCGTACGGAAAGGGGAGGCGGGTCGAGGGGCCAACATAGGGGACCGCGCCCGAGCCCGCAAGGAATGTCGTCCGGCCCGGCAGGCCGCGACGCGGGCAGACGTCCTCAGGCGAGCTTGCCGACGCGCGGAACGGCCTTCCGCCTCGGGAGGAACCTGGACGGGTTGAGCATCTATGTCGCGGGTTGCGTCTCGGGCGTGGCGATCGCGATCTCCTGCCACGAGCGGATGGTGCCGGCCGACGTCGCGCTCGCGCTGGGGAGCCTGGGGAGCGTTCTGCTGCAGGGCAGGCCGTTCGACTGCCGCAAGAACCGCTACTTGCGCCGATCGGGGTCGAGGTGCCGCGAGGGTGACGACCTGGAGGAGACCGGCGCGGAGCTCCGTGCGCACCTCGCGGGAGGGGCGCCCGCGTGGCGCGTCCTCCTCGAACGCCGCGGCCACACCCCGTGGCTGGAGCGGCACGCGCGCGGGGCGTTCTACGAGGTGATCGAGGGCGCGGCGGACCCGGCGTAACGACCGGCCGCTACTTCGCGGGCGGCGCGTCCGGCAGGTCGCAGTCGACGCGCACTTCGGCCGCGCCGACAGGCACCTCGACCTGCTGCTCCGCTTCGATGTCGTATCCGAAGTCGATCTCGTACGGGCCCGCCGGCACGCCGTACACCTCGTACGAGCCATCCGCATCCGTTTGCGTGTCGTAGGAGAGGGAGACGCCCTCGACCGTGGTGTAGAGGGAGACGCCGCAGGCGGCGGCGGGTCTCGCCCCCCGGCGCACGACCCCGTGGAGGCGGGTTCCGGGGACCGGGGAGAGGTCGAGCTCGCAGGCCCCTCCCGGCCCGACATCGACGGTGCGGATGATCCACATCCGCAGCCCCGGCAGGTTCACCTCGGCGAACACCACGTTCCTCCCCTCGGGAGCGTTCTCGATCTCGTAGTTGCCGTTCAGGTCGGCGTCGCCGATGTCGTAGGCGCCCGAAGGGGACTCCGCCCGCACGTCCTCGACCAGCCCCACCGGCTTGCCGTCCCTCCCCAGGACGCGCCCGTGGATCCGCGTCGACTCCTGCAGGGCGATCGTCACGTCGTTCTGCTTCCCATCCCCGATGCCGAAGTGCGCGCTGTAGGAGGCGTATCCGCTCTGAACGGTGACGATCACGAATACGTCCCCCGGACGGACGTCCGCGAACTCGAACCTGCCCGAGGAGTCCGTCTTTGTGTGGGGACCGCACGCCAGGCTGACGCGGGCTTCCGGGATGCGCGCATGGGTCCGCGCGGAGACCACGGTACCCCGGAACTCGAATCCCCGAGCGGGGTCCCTCCCTGCGCCCGCCGTCGAGGACGGGAACGTCGCCGTGCCGCCGACGGCCCCCGGGCCGGCGCCGACGGCCTGCCCGGACTCCGGCTCCGCGAGAAGGACGAAGTCGACGACATGGTCCGCGATCACGTGGAGGGACTCGATCTTGGTGGAGCGCTTCTCCGCCGTCGCGCTGAAGGTCTGGAACCCCTCCACGAGCCCGGTCAGCGCGTACCGCCCGTCCGCCCCCGTTGTCGCGGACCGCTCGCACTCGCACGGCACGCCGGCCCGATACGGCCCGTCGTCGGTCGCCACGACCACGCCGGAAATCGGCACGCCCGCCTCGTCGGTGACGCGGCCGGAGACGCTGAGGGACCGTCCCAGGCGGAGGTCGAAGCGCCGATCGCCCCGCGGTTCCACCCGCGCCCAGCCGAACGCGGGGGAGAAGCCGTCGAGCTCGGCACGGACCGCGAGGTCCATCGCGGGGACCCGGAAGCGGCACGCGCCGTCGCGGTCCGACACCGCCTCCCCCACGACCGTGTCCGACCAGGCGTCGAGGCAGTCGACCGAGGCGCCGGCGCGGGGCGTCCCGTCCGGGTCGGTCACGACGCACGACACCGTGGAGCCCTCCGCCAGATCGAACCAGGCGGAGCCGCGCTCGCCGTCGGCCACATCGACCTCCTCGGTCTCGGAGACGAGGTCCTCGGTCTCGGCGTGGAGGAGCCAGGTCCCGGCGCCCACGGCGAGGGTGTAGCTCCCGTCGGCCTCGCTGTGCGTCGTCAGCGGCGGCGCATGCGCGGCGCCCCTTGGCCAGGCCACGACGAGGGCGACGACGCGGTCGGGGTCGGCCGCGTTCTCGACGTACCCTCCGATGCAGGTCGAGTGGACGGGGTCCGCCTGCGCGCCGACGGACGGGGAGCGGTCCGCGAGGAGGTCCTCGGCACCGGCGAGCACGGGCTCGGCCTCGTGGGCAACCGCCTCCACGGAGCTCGGCGCGGGCGCGCTTGCCAGACGTGCGCGGGGAGACGGCTCCGCCGCGGTGCGGCTGTGGCGGCGACTGGCAATGGTGAGGGAGCCAACCGCCGCGAGGGCGAAGAGCAGGACTGCGAAGGCGAGGACTCGGGAGGTCTTGGCTGCCATGGGCCGTCAGGGAGTGCAAGCGGCGTGCCCGCTGGCACGCGCAAGCTGTCGTCGCGCCACGATTGGAAATCATTGGGCTGCCGCGCATTCGGCCGGCGGCCTGGGCGAGCGGGCCCGAGGGCCGGGGCGCGATGTTCTATCGCGTTACATCGCGGCGTTCGCGCTGGCAATCATCTGGACCGGGGAGGGTGTTCCCATGTCCGCGCCCGTGCGAGTTCGCGCGCTTGACGACGCGCGCGCCTTCGTGGACACTGCCCGGCCTCATCCCCAGACGGAGCCGCACGTGGAGAGCCACACCCCGCCGCAGGACCCCTCCCAGGACCCGACGATCGTCCTCCCGGTCCCCGACGCCGCGACCGCCGCCACGATCGCTCCGACCGGCGGCGCCGCGGCCTCGACCCCGCCGACCGACACGACGCGGTACACCGTCCACAGCGTCCTCGGCAAGGGCGGCATGGGCAAGGTCATCAAGGTCCTCGACCGGAACCTCCTCCGCGCCGTCGCCATGAAGACCGTCCTCGACCCCGAGAGGGCCGACGCCGAGCAGGTCGAACGCTTCGTCAGGGAGGCCCGCATCACCGCGCAGCTCGACCACCCGAACATCATCGCCGTGCACGACCTGGGCTGGCTCGGGGAGCGTGCGCCGTACTTCACGATGAAGCTCGCCGAGGGCGAGACGCTCGACCAGTGGCTCCGCCGCGTCGCGCGCGGCGACGCCGCCCCCGAGGAGTACTCCCTGCAGCGGGTGCTCGAGGTCTTCCTCAAGGTCGCCGACGCCGTCGCCTTCGCCCACGCGCGCGGCGTCCTCCACAGGGACATCAAGCCGTCCAACGTCTTCCTCGGGCGGTTCGGCGAGGTCATCCTCATGGACTGGGGCCTCGCGAAGCGGAAGGGGAGCCACGAGGACGCCCTCCCGTCCAGCGGGCAGGCGGCCCAGGCGCACGTCACGGCGCCGGACGTCATCCTCGGCACGCCGCTCTACATGTCCCCCGAGCAGGCCGCGGGGAGGACAGGGGAGGTCGACGAACGGAGCGACCTGTACGCGCTGGGCGTCTGCCTGTACGAGCTCCTGACGCTCCAGACTCCGTTCGAGGACAACGACGTCCACCGCCTCCTCGACCGCGTGGTCCACGAGCCGCCCCCGCGGATGCGCGAGGCCGCCGCGCCGCGCCGCCACGGCGGGCCCGTGCTCGCCGTCCCCGCGGAGCTGGAGGCGATCGTCGCCAAGGCCCTCGCCAAGCGCCCTGAGGACCGCTACGCCGACGTCCCGGCGATGACGCGCGACGTGCGCCGGTTCCTCGACGGCGAGTCGATCTCGGTGCTCCGCGACTCGCTCGCGAAGCGCCTACGGAAGTGGGCGCGCAGGCGGCCGGCCCTCGCGTCGTCGCTCGTCGTCGGCCTCCTCGTGCTCTTCGCGGCCGGGGGTGTCTTCTCGACGCTCCTCTATCGGAGCCAGTCGCACGTGGCGCGCGTCGAGCGGGAGCGGCGCGAGGAGCTGGAGCGCAGGGCCAGGGCGACCGAGCCATACCTCAGGGGCCTCGACCTCATGCAGCGGGGCGTCGCGTTCGAGCGCGCGATCGAGGAGCTCTCCGCCGCCATCGCGATCGACCCGCGGTTCGCCGAGGCGCACTTCGCCCGCGGCGAGGCGCGTCGGATGTCGGAGGACGAGGCCTCGGCGATCGACGACTACACGACCGCCGATCGCCTCCTCAGGGAGCAGGGGAACCTCGTGGGATCGGCCCGGGCGAGCTACCAGGCGGCCTGGTCCCTCTGGCACTCGAAACGGGAGGAGGAGGCCCTTCCGTGGTTCGAGCGCGCGGCCGTTCTCGCCCCCGGCGACCCGTACAGCAGGCTCGGCGAGGTCATGGTGACGCTCTGGCGGAAGGGGTCGACGGACGCCGTGGCGCTCGCCTCCCGCCTCGCGGTCGACGCTCCGCACCTGTACGAGGTGCACGAGCTGATGGGGACGATCCGCCTGATGGAGCTGGAGTGGAAGCGGACCACGCGCAACCCCGCGCTCGACCCCGCGGCGGCCGTGGAGGACTTCCGCAGGGCGACCGCTCTCCAGCCGCGCGATCCGAACCTCTGGAACTTCCGGGGGATCGCGCTGATGCAGACCGGCAAGCTCGAAGAGGCGGACGTCGCGTTCGTCAGGGCGATCGAGGTCCGTCCGTCGTTCGGCTCGGCCTGGCACAACCGCGCCGTCATGCTCGGCGCCGGCGGGAAGCTGGAGGAAGCGGCCGAGATGGCGAGGAGGTGCATCGAGGCGGCGCCCGACGAGGACTTCGGCTACGTCGACCTGGCGATGGCGCGGATCGAGCAGGGGCGACTGGCGGAGGCCGAGAAGGTCCTGCGCGGGCTCCTCGACCGCCTGCCCGACTCCTCGAAGGGGTGGAACCTGCTCGGCGCGGTCTGCTCCAAGGACGGCCGGGACGAGGAGGCCCTCCGCGCGATGGACCGCGCGGTCGCGCTCGACGCGGACGACCCGAAGGTCCGCTTCGATCGCGCCGCGGTGCACCGCAT
This sequence comes from uncultured Planctomycetia bacterium, assembly GCA_964649705.1. Taxonomy (GTDB): domain Bacteria; phylum Planctomycetota; class MHYJ01; order WSZJ01; family CAZYRM01; genus CAZYRM01. The sequence goes on along the minus strand of CAZYRM010000016.1, from coordinate 35,920 downwards.
GGCGGGCAGGGCGGCCGAGGCGCTGGAGGACCTCCGCGTCGCGTCCGCGATGGGGTACACCGAGGCCCGCTACTTCATGGCCGCCTGCCTGGACGAGCTGGGCCGCCCGCGAGAGGCCCTGACGGAGCTGGAGGCCTACCAGAAGGAGGCCCCGCCCGAGAGGTCCGCGGAGGTCCGCGGGCTCATCGAGCAGCTCAAGAAGAAGCTCGAAGAGGGGAGCAAGTAGGGCAGCGCCTATCGCCGCGGACGGCGGCGCGGGTGGCTGGGGTGGTCCGGGTGGCTCGGGTGGCTCGGGCCGCGCACGTCGTCCGGGTGGCTCTGCTGGCGCGGGCGGCGCACGTCGTCCGGATGGGCCTGCTGACGCGGGCGGTTCACGTCGTCCGGGTGGCCCTCCGCGTGCGGACGGCGCGGATCGTCCTGGTACCCCTGCTGGCGCGGGCGGCGCACGTCGTCCGGATGGCTCGAATGACTCGGGCGGCGTACATCGTCCGGGTGGCCCTGCGCGTGCGGGCGGCGCGCCTCGTCCTGGTACCCCTGCTGGCGCGGTCGGCGCACGTCGTCCGGGTGGCTCTGCTCACTCGGATGACGCGGGCGGCGCGGCTCATCCTGGTATTCCTGCTGGCTCGGGTGGCGCGGGCGACGCACGTCGTCCGTGTGGCTCTGCTGACTCGGATGACGCGGACGGCGCACGTCGTCCGGGTGGCTCTGCTGAGACGGATGACGCGGGCGGCTCACCTCGTCCGGATGGCTCTGCTGGCTCGGGTGCCGCGGGTGGCTGGGATGCTCCGCGTGGCCCGCATGGTCGGTGCTCCGCACGTGGCTCGGGGGACTCGGATGCCGCGAGGGGACCTGGGCCGGAGGCCTCGTCGGAGGCGGGGGGCTCGGATGCCTCGAGGGCGCGGCCGCCCGCGGGGCATGCACATCGCGCGGCTGGATCCCGCCCGCGCTCGACCTCGGCGCCCCGAAGTGGGTCACCGGCAGCTTCGCGGCGATCAGCCGCTCGACCTGGGCCAGGCACTGGCGGTCCATGCTCGTCACGAAGCTCGTCGCGAGGCCCGCGGCTCCGATGCGCGCCGTGCGCCCGATGCGATGGACGTAGTCCTCCGCGGCGCGCGGGAAGTCGAAGTTGATGACGTGCTCGATGTCCGCGACGTCGATGCCGCGGGCCGCGATGTCGGTCGCGATCAGGATGCGGCAGGCGCCCGTGCGGAAGCCGAGCATCGCCGCCTCGCGCTCCTTCTGTTCGCGGTCCCCGTGGATCCTCGCTACGCGGTGGCGGCGGGCGACCTCGCGCGCGACGCGGTCGACCTTGACCTTCGTCCGCACGAACACGAGCACACGCCCCTCGCTTTCTCCCAGGAGGTCGAGCAGCAGCCGCATCTTGTCCGACTCCTGCACGAGGTGGAGCCTCTGCTCCGCGCGCCTCGGCGGCGCCGTGAGGCCGACCTGGATGCGCACGGGGTCGGTCATGTGGCGGCGCACCAGCCTCTCGACCTGCGCGGGCATCGTGGCGGTGAACATGAACGTCTGGCGCTTCGGCGGGAGGACCTCCATGATCCCCTCGATCTGCGGCATGAAGCCCATGTCGTACATCCGGTCCGCCTCGTCCACGGCGATCATCTGGACGTCGGCGAGGGACACGGTGCGGGAGTGGATGTGGTCGAGCAGGCGGCCCGGGGTCGCGACGAGGACGTTCGGCCAGGCGCGGAGGGCCTTGTAGTCCTCCTTGATCGGGATGCCGCCGACGACGATCGCCACGCGGAGGCCGCTCGTGCGGCCGAGGTCGCGGAGGGCGGCCGTGATCTGCTGCGCCAGCTCGCGGGTCGGGGCCAGCACCAGCGCGCGCATCTCCATCTCGTGAGCCACGTGCTGGATGATCGGAAGGCCGAACGCTGCGGTCTTGCCGGTGCCCGTCTGGGCCAGGCCGATCACGTCGCGCCCCTCGAGCGCGGGCGGGATGCAGCGGGCCTGCACGGGGGTCGGCGTGACGTATCCCATCGCGGCCAGGTCGTGCAGGATGGTCTTCTTCAGACCGAAGTCTGTGAAGGCCTGGGTCTCGGGTTCCGAGATCAACGAAGTCTCCTCGCGCGGAAGCGCGTCAAGTACGGGGGCGCGGTGCGCCCGGAAAGTGAAGGCTCGACGTGCGCAACGCACGGACCGGGTGACGACCGGCACGGGTGGGAAGAACGGCGGGGGGCGGCCTGGAGGCCTGCCCGTGTTGATGCCAACCCTGGCTTCACGTTGGCAAAATGGTACCACGGTCCTCCGGGCAGCGCAAGCGTCGTCCCGGCCTTGACCACGGAACGTCTCGGAGGGTAGCCTGCGCGGGACCATGGCCGAAGCGACGCCCGTCACCGCCGAGCCCTCCGCCCCCGCCTACGAGTGCGACGGGTGCGCCGCCTGCTGTCGGACCCGCCCCGTCCTCGTCTCCGAGGCCGACGCGCGCCGCGAGCCGCGCATCGCGCGCGAGGGGCGCCGCCTCGCGGAGCACCTCGAGACGCCCGAGTGGGTCTGGCGGCTCCATCCCCTCCCGTTCCACAAGGCGTGCTGCTTCCTCGGCGAGGGGGACCGCTGCACGATCTACGCCTCCCGCCCGGCCGTGTGCCGCGAGTTCGAGGCCGGCAGCCCCGACTGTCAGGAGGTCCGCGCGCGCGTCGGCCTCCCTCGCCTGGAGCCCATCCGCTCATGACCCCCCGCCCCATCCACATCCTCCTGGTCGACGACGAGCAGGACTTCCGCGAGTCGGTCGCCGAGAAGATCGGCATGGAGGGGCACCGCGTCGTCTCCCTGGGCGAGCCCGCGCCCGCGATCGAAGCCGCGCGCGAGAAGCGCTTCGACGTCGCCGTCCTCGACATCCGCATGCCGGAGATGGACGGGGTGACGCTGATGGGGAAGCTCAGGGAACTGCAGCCGGGCCTCGAGGTGATCATGATCACGGGGCACGGGACGATCGAGACGGCGGTCGAGGCGATGAGGAAGGGGGCGTACGACTTCCTCACGAAGCCGCTCAAGGTCTCGGAGCTGCTCGTCACGCTGCGGGGGGCCTACGAGAAGAGCGTCCTGCGTCGCGAGGCCGCGCTGAGGAAGCAGGAGGCGAAGCACCTGCAGCCGCACGGGGACATCGTCGGGAGGAGCCCGGCGCTCCGCGAGGTGCTGTCGCTCGTCTCGCAGGTCGGCCCCGCCGAATCGACGGTGCTCGTCGAGGGAGAGACGGGCACGGGGAAGGAGCTGGTCGCCCACGGGGTCCACCGCGCGTCGAAGCGCGCCGACGGGCCGTTCGTCGTGCTCAACTGCGCGGCGCTCTCGGAGACGCTCCTCGAGAGCGAGCTCTTCGGCCACGAGCGGGGGGCGTACACGGGGGCCATGACGGCGCGACCGGGGCTCTTCGAGGTCGCGGACGGCGGGACGCTCTTCCTGGACGAGATCGGGGAGATGAGCCCCGGGGGCCAGGCGAAGCTCCTGCGCGTGCTGGAGACGGGGAGGTTCCGCCGCCTCGGGGACGTGAAGGAGCTGGAGGTCGACGTCCGCGTGATCGCGGCGACGAACCGGAACCTGGGGGAGATGGCCCGAACGGGGAAGTTCCGCCAGGACCTCTACCACCGGATCAACGTCTTCCGGATCGTCGTCCCCCCGCTCCGGGAGCGGCGCGAGGACATCCCGCTGCTTGCCGAGCACTTCCTCTCGCGTCACGCGCGAGGGGAGGGGCGCAAGGAGCTGGCGCCGGAGGCGATGGCGCTGCTCGTCGCGTACGACTGGCCCGGGAATGTCCGCGAGCTGGCGAACCTCATCGAGCGCGCCGCGCTGATCGCGCGCGGGAGCCTGATCACGTCCGACCTCCTGCCGATCGGCCGCGGGCCGGCGGCGTCGCCGAGCACGGCCGCGCCGCTGACGCTCCGAGAGGCCGAGCGGCGCCACATCGCGGAGGTCCTCTCGACCTTCCGCGGGGACAAGGCCGGCGTCGCGAAGCACCTGGGGATCACGCTCAGGCACCTGTACCGGAAGATGAAGAAGTACCGGTTGTCCGCCTCGGGGGACGACGGCGCCGATTCCACGCGGGCGTGATCCGCGGAAACCTGTTGTACGGGCGAGCCCCCGGGGGGCCCCCCCCCCCCGCGGGGGGCAGGGCGCGGCCCCGGGCGGCCCCCCCCCGCGCC
>CAZYRM010000016.1:0-31756 GCA_964649705.1 uncultured Planctomycetia bacterium | reverse complement strand
CCCGGGCCTGGGGGGTGTATGGCGCGGGGTATGGGCGCCCCCGCGGGTCGCCCGTACAGGACTCGCCGAGTGGATTAGCGCTCGTCGCGCAGCTTCTTCAGCGACTCCTCGATCTCGCCTCGACCCGCACTGTCGGCTGGGATCAGTTTCAGCACCTGCTCGGTGTCCGCGATCGCCCCCTCGAGGTCCCCTTTCCGGTAGCGCACCTGCGCACGGGTCCAGTACGCCGTCACGAACGACGGATTCGCCGCGATCGCCGCGTCGCAGTCGGCCAGCGCCGCGTCGTGGTCCCCCCTCTCCTCGCGCGCCGCGCCCCTCTCGGCGAGCGCCTGGAAGAACTTCGGCGAGAGGCGGATCGCCTCCGTCAGGTCCTCCTCCGCGCCCTCCCGATCCCCCTCCGCCTCGCGCAGGAGCGCCCGGTTGAACCACGCCTGGGGCATGACGGGGTCGAGTGCGATCGCCTTGTCGTAGTCCTGCCTCGCCCCGGGGCGGTCCCCCTGGTTGGCCTTGACGCCGGCCCGGTTCGCCCAGGCGGCGGCGCACTTCGGCTCCATCGCGATCGCCGCATCGTAGTCGGCGAGGGCCCCCTCGTGGTCGCCCCTCGCCGCGCGAGCGACCCCGCGGTTGACGTAGGCGGCGTAGCTCGGGAAGCGCGCCACGGACTCGTCCAGGTCCTTCAATGCGCCGTCCAAGTCCCCAAGCGCCCTCCGCAGGATGGCGCGGCTCGAGTAGGCCTCGGCAATCCCGGGCCTCAGGTGGATCGCCTTTCCGAACTCCGCCACGCCACGCTCGTACGACGGCCTCCAGTCCCCGCCCGACGCCATCGCGGCCAGGCCGATCCCCTCGCAGACGACCCCCCGGAAATAGTAGATGTCGCCGTAGTCAGGCCGCGCGTCGCGCACGTGGTCGAGGTCGGCAAGGGCCTGGTCGTAGCGCCCGAGGATGTACCTCATCTTTGCGCGCGCGAGCTGGATGTCGCCGCGGAACGTCCGCACGGCGGCCGTGCCGAGGGCCGACGTCAGGGCCGCGTCGGCCTCGGCGTGGCGTCCGGAGGCGAGGGCTTGGAGGGCCTCCGCGACGCGGCGGAACTCCTCGGACATGCCCTTCCCCCAGACGCGCGCCTTCGCGGCCGCGGCGAGGCGGGCCTCCATCGTGGTCCGCAGGAAGCGGGCCCGGTCGGACTCGGGGGGCATCCGGCCTGCCTGCGGGACGGGCGAGCCCAGGGAGACGTCCGGGAGCGGCGCGATCGCGAGGTACTCCGCGAGGCACGCGAAGGCCTCGAGAAGGTGCCCGTACGGGAGGTCGGTGTCGAGCGCGCGGGACTCCTCGAACCACCCCCAGCCGTCGGAGTTGCCCGCGAGGACGCGCGCCCAGGCGGCGAAGGCCCTCGCGGTCGACTGGGAGGTCGGGTCATCGGGCGTCTCCTCGAGGAAGCCCTCGACGGCGGGCCAGTGCTTCATCGCGCGGTCGCGCCGCTGGGCCTCGTCGCGCGTCGAGTCGTACCAGGCCCGCTCCATGCCCGCGAGGGCGTCCGAGAGGAGGAGCCAGCGGGCGAGGACGTTTTGCACGCGGCCCGACTTCTCGGCGAGCGCCTCGGCGACGGCCTTCTCGGCGAGGGCGAGGTCGTGCGCCGCCTTCTCCGCGGCCGCCTGCCGCGCGATCTCCCCCTCCGCCCAGTCGAGCCCCGCGCGGGCCTGGGCGTTCCCTCCATCGAGCCGCTTCGCCTCCAGGAAGGCGTCCCTCGCGGCGACGGCATCCCCGCGAGCCCGCGCCGAGGTGCCGGCGGCGATCGCGGCCTCGAAGTCGCGCGCGCGGCGGACCTGCGAGGCGACGAAGAGCCCCGCGCCGACGAGGGCGAGGAGAACGGCCGCGGCCGTCGGGACGACGACCCAGCGGTGCTTGCGGGCCCTCCGGACGAGCCGACCCGAGAGCGAGACGGCGCGCGCCTCGATCGACTCTCCGTCGAGCCACCGGCCCAGGTCGCGGGCGAAGTCGCGCGTCGTCGGATACCGACGCGAGACGTCCTTCTCGAGGGCCTTGAGGCAGACCGTCTCGAGGTCTCGATCGACCTTGGGGCGGAGGCGCCTGACGGGGACGGGGTCGAGCTCGGAGATGGCGTTCAGGATGTCGCGGAGCCCGTCGCCGTCGAAGGGAGGGCGGCCCGCGAGCAGCTCGTAGAGCAGGGCGCCGAGGGAGAACTGATCGCTGGCGGGACCGCACTTCGCGAGGTTCCCCGCGGCCTGTTCGGGGCTCATGTACTGCGGCGTCCCGACGAGGGCGCCGCTCATGGTGAGGTTCGAGCCCTTCGCCCCCGCCTCTCCGCCGAGGTCGACCTCCTTGGCGAGGCCGAAGTCCATGACGTGGGTCCTGCCCTCCGCGTCGAGGAGGACGTTGCCGGGCTTGACGTCGCGGTGGACGACGCCGTTCTCGTGGGCGTAGGCGAGGGCCTCGGCGACCTGGCGCGTCCAGTCGGCGGCCTGGCGCGGCTGGACCTCGCCCTTCAGGACCTCGTCGAGCGGCCTGCCCTCGACGAACTCGGCGGTGAAGAAGGGCTGCCCCCCCTCGGTGCCGACGTCGAGGACGCCGACGATGCCGGGGTGGCGGAGCTTGGCGGCGAGGCGGGCCTCGCGCATGAACCGCTCGACCTGGGTCGGGGTGACGCCGCCCTCGGAGAGGATCTGCTTGAGGGCGACGACGCGGCGGAGGTCCTTGTCCCAGGCCTTCCAGACGACGCCCATGCCGCCGCGTCCCAGCTCGACGAGGAGGCGGTAGCGGCCGAAGGGCTTCCCCTGCTCGTCGCGAAGGTCGGGGGCGGGCGCGGGGGCGCGGGCGATGCGCGAGGCGGAGACGTCGATCGTCGCGGCGCTCTCGGGGGCGATGTTCGCGGTGGCGAGGGACTCGGCCTCGGAGGCCGCGAGGGCGGCCTTGACCTGGTCGGCGGAGAGGACGCCGGTCTTCTCGACCGAGGGGTCCTGGCGAGGGGGAGCAGGTGGTTCTTCCGCCATCGCGATCTCCCGTCCCCCGACGGGAGCGATCCTAGCCCGGCCGCGGACTGGACGTCAATGACGGCGGCGGCTACCATCCGCGCTGAAGTCGTGCCCGTCAGGGCGCCCTGGAGTCGCGCCCGTCAGGGCGCCGTGGATCGACGCCCGTAAGGGCGTCAAACGCTAGCGATGAAGACAGTCATCCAGAGAGTTTCCCGCGCCTGCGTCCGCGTGGACGGCGAGGTTCGCTCCGAGATCGGCAGGGGCCTCCTGCTCCTCGTCGGCGTGGAGCAGGGCGACACGGACACCCAAGCGGACGGGCTCGCGAAGAAGGTCGCCGGCCTGCGGGTCTTCGACGACGAGGCCGGCAAGATGAACCTGTCGAACGAGCAGGTCGGCGGGGAGTACCTGGCCGTCTCTCAGTTTACGCTCTGCGCGGACCTCTCGCGCGGCAAGCGCCCCGGCTTCGACCCCGCGATGAAGCCTCCCGAGGCGGAGCGCCTCTACGTTCGCTTCTGCGAGCAGCTCGCCTCGCTCACCGGACGCCCCGTCCAGCGCGGCGTCTTCGGCGCCTCGATGGAAGTGGAGCTGGTCAACGCCGGCCCCGCGACGTTCCTCCTCCACGTCCCGCCAGCTCAGGGGGCCGTCTGATGCAACCGGACCCCCGACCGCCGGTCCAGACACGCGTCGAGAAGGCCGCCGAGAGGATCCTCCTCAAGAACGGGCACGTTTGCCTGATCGACGTCTTCGGCGGGCTTGGGTGGCTCGCATCGTCAACGGTGGATCTCTGGAGGCAGGGGCGTGTCGAGTTCCTCGAGGGCGGGATCCAGGTGGGGCACGAGAAGCTCGCGAGGGCGGTGGAGACGTTTCACGTCTGGGCCGCGGCGCGCGGCTTGACGGCCACTGAGGACGAGTACGTCGCGGGCACGCGGGACCGGCATGCCCTGCGTTTCACCTCAAGCGGCGATCCGGAGCTCGAGAGGCGCTACAAGACGCGCTATCTCACCCCGGACCTGCCCGAGCGCAAACGGGCACGGATCGCGGAGAAGACGTCGAAGCCTCCCGACTTGAAGGTGTTCGAGCCGCATCGGGAGTGGAAGTGCGACACCTGCGGCTCTGCCGAGGGGTACCTCTTCCTCGAGCGCGAGACGGCACTCTGCGTCGCCTGCGCCGACCTCGACCACCTCGTGTTCCTGCCAGCGGGGAGCGCCACGCTCTCGCGGAGGGCGAAGGCGGCGAGCCGGCTCTCGGCGATCGTGCTCCGCTTCAACAAGCGGCTCGGAAGGTACGCGCGCCTCGGGGTCCTGGTCGAGCCCGAGGCCCTCGAACGCGCCGAGGAGCAGTGTCTGGGGGACGCCGAAGCACGCGAGAGGAGGCGCCTGAGGGACGAGGAGCGTCGCCTGCGGGAGGACGTGGCGTTCACCGAGCAGTTCCGGCAGGCGATCCTGCGGCTCTTCCCGTCCTGTCCGTCCGAGGAGGCGCGCTCGGTCGCCCGGCACACGACGGTCCGATCGAGCGGCCGCGTCGGCCGCAGTGCGGCCGGCCAGGCGATGGACGACAATGCGGTTGCACTGGCCGTGGCAGCCCACATCCGCCACCGCCACACGCGGTACGACGACCTGCTCATGTCCGGCCTCGACCGTGCCTCCGCACGCGCCGAGGTCCGCGACGCCGTTCAGGCCGTGCTCGACCGATGGCGTCAGGCCCTCGGCTGAGGTGTAGCCCGACGCGGACCAGCAGTCCGTCAGGCCCTATCATGTCAACCGTAGGGGCGGCACCGGACAGGCCTCGCCACCGAATCTGCGTGGGAGCGGGGCAACGCCGTCGCTCCCCCCACTCACAACGCCATGTGAACGCGAAGCGCATCATCTACGTGGATCATCGTGGCGGCAGGCAACTGTCCGATGGGCGTCGCGGCGATTCGAGCGGCGACCACGGTGCGGACGTGCGCACAGTTGACGATACTCCGGTGGCGCAGGCCGCCGACGCCGGCGTCCACGGCGACGCAAACCGGGTAAGACGCGATCTTGTCCATGTATCCGACAATGGGCACGATCGTTACCGTGCGCGAGATCCGGTTCGCGACGTCGTTCTGCACGACGACGCAAGGGCGGGTCTTCCCCTGCTCGGAGCCCTCCACGGGGTCCAGGCGGACCAGCACGACGCTGCCGCGCCGGTAAGCGCTCATCGGCGTCGGCTCCGGGGCCAAGGGGCGTCGGCCGGCGACATTTCCTCGTTGAGCTTCTGGTTGATGTCGTTGAGGCCCTGGTAGGCCTCCTCGAGTTGCCGCGCGAGGCGCTCGGCCTCAATCCGGGCGACGTGCTCGGTCACCGCTTCACGAACGAGCGCCGTCTTGGACTTTCCCGTCGCGCGTGCCCCACGCTCGAGGAGGGCGACGAACTCGGGGTCCGCCAGGAAGTGAATTCCCTTTCGAGAGGCAGATCGCGCCATGTCAACCTCCAGTGCCCCAGTCAGGCGCAAGAGAATGTAGCACAATTCGGGACAGAGTTCGAGTACATCATCATGAAGGAGTGTCCAATCCCATCACCGATGCAAGTCGTAGGCGCGGGGGGACTGGAGGGAGAGGGCGCAGAAGCACGTCGAGTAGACGCGGCCTCCGACGCGGGACCAGGCCCCCTCCGGGTCCCAGGAGCCCGTGTCGTCGCCGTCGCAACGCTGCATCGGGAGGAGCACGTCGCAGAGCTCGCGATGCCAGCGGTCCCAGGCCTCGCCGCCCCTGGCCTGGCAAGCGATCGTCGCGAAGCGGAAGTACCAGAAGTTCAGGATGTCGTCGTCGTTCCGCCAGCGTTCCGAGGGGCTCCGAGGCGTCCCCTTGGGGATCTCGAAATGCGCGTTCCAGTTCGGGCGGTGAGGGTCGATGAACGAGTACGCGGTCTTCGCCGCCTCGTCGTCGAGCGGCATGCCGAGGAGGGCCCGGCTCGACAGGAGCGTCGCCGCGCCGTCGTAGCCGCCCAGGCAGTACTGCATCACGTGGCGAAACCGCGGCCGCCCCGTGGACGGATCCCCCAAGGCCTGGACGTAGTCTCGCGCCGTGTCCAGCCACGCCGGATCGACGTCGAGGCCGGCTGCACGCGCCACGACCAGCGCCTGGATCGCGAAGACGCTCGGCGCCGCGTCCTCGCCGCGAAGGTAGCCTCCCCAGGGCAGGTCCGCCGCCGTCTCCGCGTCGAAGAGGTGCGCGATCGCACGCTGCGCGGGGCCACGGAGGGCCGCGTCGCCGCTCATCGCGTACGCCTCGGCGAGCGCGAGCGCGCCGATCGTGTGGTTGTAGTTCGAGGCGTTGCTCGGGTGGGGGTTCGGGTCGTGAGGCGAGGCGCTCCCCGTGAACGAGGGGGCCCACGAGGGCGCGCTGTCGATCTTCCCGTTCGGGGCCTGATGGCGCAGGAGGTACTCCACGCCGCGGCGCGCCACGCCGCCGAACTCGCCGTCGAGACGGCAGCCGTCGCCCAGGAAGACGAGCACGGCGAGCCCCGTCACCCCCGCGTCGACGTAACGGTCCTCCTCGATGAAGTCGGGGAAGGGGATCCCGCCGCTCCAGGGGTTGTGCTTCGCGCACGACCAGCGGCCGTCCGCCTCCTGGTGGAGCGCGAGCCACTCGCACGCCGCGCGGACCGCTGCTCCCTCGGGGCCCTGAAGCGCGGGGCCGCGGCGCGCGAAGAGGCGCGGGAGGTCCCGGGCGGGGGCGGCGGGCAAGGCGAGGTCGCCGGTCAGGAGCCCCGCGAAGCCGCCGCGCACGAGGCCCGAACGGACCCCGTCGCGCACCCGCGCGTCGGGCTCCTTGGAGGCGATCTCGACGAGCCGCTTCGCCTGCGCCTCGTCGGCGGGCACGCATCGCCATGCGATCGCCAGGCGCGCGTCTGCCTCGGGGCGCACCGAGAGGGCCTCCACGAGCGACGCGACATCGCCCGCTCGGGCATGCCAGGCCGCAAGCGAGGCGACCACGCCGGAATCGGGCTCTACGCGCAGCCGATCCGCGCTCGACGGGGCCTGTTTGAGACGCGCGAGCGCGTGTGCCGCGAGCGCGCGGATCCGTGGATCGGCCGCGTCGAGCGAGGCTCGGGCCACGATGGCCGACTGGGGGTTCGCGGCGAGGAGTCTCGCGCCCTCGCGACGCATCGTCAGGTCGGCGTCGCACGCAGTCGTGAGGAGGGCGACGCCGGCGTCGGCAGAGTCGAGGCACGATAGGGCCTTGGCAGCGGCCAGGCGGACCAACCAGATCCGGTCCGCGAGGAGGGCCTTCAGACGTTCGAGGTGGACCACGTCGCCCGACTCGCCGAGGAGCTCCGCGACGGCGGCGCGGACCGAGGGGTCCTCGTCGTCGGCGCGCTCCATCACGGGCTCGGGCAGCGCGCGCTTCAGGCGCAGCGCGGAGCGACCGAGCGCGAGGACGCTCACCGCACGGACGGACGGATCGGGGAAGGAGAGGCCCGTGGCGAACATCCACTCGATCGCCGCCGTGCCGGGCATCGAGACGAGCGCGTCGGCGACGGGGTCCTGCATCGACGGGTCGTTCGCCTGGGTCAGGAGGAGCCGCACGGCGTCGACGCTCCCCTCGGCGGCGATCTCGGCGAGGAGGGCGCGCTTCTCCACGGGAGTGCCCCTCTCGAGGCGCCCTGCGAGTGACCCAAGGTCCCCCGCGCAACAGGCGGCGGCGAGGAGGAGGAGAGTGATCGACGTCCGACCGCTCACCTTGTGATGCCTTCCTTGCCGTCCCAGGCGACCACGCGGTTGCGGCCGGCCGCCTTCGCGCGGTAGAGCGCCCGGTCCGCGTGCCCCACCAGCTCGTCCTTCGCGCGCGTCTGGTCGTGGGAGTACTCGGTCACGCCGAAGCTCGCCGTCACCCGCAGCGTCTTGCCGCCCGCCTGGAAGTCGCACGCCTCGATCAGCTCGCGGATGCGCCGGGCGATCATGACCGCGTCGTCGAGCTTCGTCCCGGGGAGCATGACGAGGAACTCCTCGCCGCCGTACCGCGCCGCGACGTCGTAGTTGCGGCAGGTGTCCTTCAGGATGCGCCCGATCTCCCTGAGGACCTGGTCGCCCGCGAGGTGGCCGTACGTGTCGTTGATCCCCTTGAAGCGGTCGAGGTCGATCATGATCACCGCGAGGGGCTCGTCCTGGCGCCGCGCGCGGTTCAGCTCCGACTCCAGGCGCTCGTGCGCGTAGCGGTGGTTGTAGAGGCCCGTCAGGTAGTCCGTGATCGAGAGCGCCTCCAGCCGCTTCGTGTGGAGGTGGAGCTCCTCGACGCGCTTCTCGAGCTCCTTCGAGAGCCGCTCGTTCTCGAGCTTGATCCGCATCGCCTCGATGTTCTTGTCGACGACGAGCGGGAGCGTGCGGAGGTAGTCGCCGGCCTTCACGATGTAGTCCGAGGCGCCGGCCTGGACGGCCGCGACCGCCACCTCGCTCGCGTCCTCGCCGGTGACCATGATCACCGGGACGCGCGTCGCCTCGAGGATCCGCGGGAGGATGGAGAGCCCCAGGGCGTCGGGGAGGTTGTAGTCGAGGAGGATCGCCTGGAAGGCGGTGAGGTCCTGCGCCAGGCAGTCCGCGGCGGTGTGGACGAGATCCACCTCGCAGCCGTCGAGCTTCAGCGACTCGCGGATCAGGTCCGCCTGGTCGGGATCGTCCTCCACGACCAGCACGCGGCGCGGCGGCGCTGGGGCGGGCGAGTCCGGGGTCGGCTGACCGTCGCTCATGCTAGGAGCGCGGCTCCGATTCCGCCTTCGGGCGCTCGTGCACGCTGATCCAGTAGTTCGTCGCCTCGATCACCGTCTGGATGAACCGCACCGGGCTCGTCGGCTTGAGCGTGTAGCTGTTCGCCCCCAGCCGCGCGGCCTGGATCTTCTCCCGGTCGTCGTCCAGGTTCGTCATCATCACGATCGGGATCGCCCTGAACTGCTCGTTCGACCTGAGCTCCTTCAGGACGTCCAGGCCGCTGATCCCCGGCATGTCGATGTCCAGGTAGATCAGCCCCGGCCGCGGCGAGTCGGCGTATTTGCCGCGGTGGTAGAGGAAGTCGAGGGCCTCCTCGCCGGTGCGCACCTCGTACACCTCGTTCTCGATGTTGCCCTCCTTCATGGCCTCGCGGATCATGAGGCGGCAGTCCTCGTCGTCGTCGACGAGCAGGATCCTAATCAAGCTCGGCTTCTCCATCCCCGTGTCCTCCCGTGAGGGCCGACTTCGCGAACGTGAAGCGGAATGTGCTCCCCTTCCCGTACTCGCTGTCGACCTCGATCTCGCCCTTGTACGTCTCAACGATCCCCTTCACCGTCGCCAGGCCAATCCCCTTTCCGGGCACCTTTGCCGCCCACGGGTCCTTGCCGCGGCGGAACACATTGAACACCGTCCCGCGGTCCTCCGCACGGATCCCGATCCCGTTGTCCTTCACGGAGAACTCGTGCGCGTCCGGCATCTCCTTCCAGCCGACGTCGACCTCCGGGGCCTCCTGCGGCCCCATGTACTTCACCGCGTTGTCGATCAGGTTCTGGAAGACCTGCTTCACGCGATTCCGCTCGCACCGGATCCGCGGCAGCTTCTCCGGCCACGACAGCTTGACCCGCTTCTCGTCCAGCGTGAACGAGAGCGTCTGCTTCACGTCCGCGAGCAGCGCCCCGACGTCCACCTCCTCGAAGACCTGCCTCTTCGACTGGATCCGCGACAGCTCGAGCAGCTCCTTGATGAGGTCGCTCTCCTTTTCCACGTTCGCCACGATCCGCTGGAGCTTGTCCTTCACGTCCTGCTCCAGCTTGTCCCCGTGGCGCCGCACGAGGAGGTCCGCCATCCCCGCGATGTTCCTGAGCGGCGCGTTCAGGTCGTGCGAGACCGCCCTGAGGAAGTCCTCCTTCTCCGCCATCAGCTTCTCGAGCTTGCCGTTCGCGACCGAGAGCCTCCGCGTCCGCTCCGCGACCTGCTCTTCCAGCTTCAGGTTCCAGTTCTTCAGCTCCTGGTTGGCGACCGCGAGCTGCGCGTTCGACTGCGAGATCTCCTCGTACGAGGCCTTCAGCCTCTTCGACAGGTGGTTGAACGCCTCCGCCAGCTCCCCCAGCTCGTCGCCGGAGCGGACCTTGACCTCGAGGTCGAGGTTCCCCATCGCGAGGCTCTTCGTGCCGCGCGTAAGCTCGCGCAGCGGGCGGACGATCGTCCCGATCAGGAGGGCGCAGATCACCAGGGACGCGGCGATGAGCCCCGCGATCAGCGTGAAGACGCGGTTCCGGGCCTCCGTGACCTTCTCGACCATCCTCCTCTCCGAGAGTCCGACGACGGCGACGCCACGGACGAACGGGCGCTCCACGAGGTCGTCGCCGATCCCCTCCTCGACGGCCTTCGTCCCCACGATGGGCACGGCGAACTCCAGGCAGGCGATCGCGGCGAGCTCGCGCGTGGCGACCCTGGCCGCCCCCGAGGGCGGCTCCTTGGGCATCGCCACACGGGAGACGTCGGCCATCACGTCCTTTCCCTTCGCGATGGTCAACTTCTCGTCCTCCGCGACGATCGCCGCATACTGGACGTCCTCCTCCTGGAGGAGGCCCTCGACCTGGGCCAGGATCTCGTCCTTGCGGCCGACTTCGAGCGGGACGAGGATGGTCCGCGCGAGGTTCCGCGCCATGACCTGCCCGCGAAGGTCGAGCTGCTCGCGGAGGAGCTCCTTCTCGTGCTCAGTGAACGTCCAGGCCACCGTCACGAGGCTCGTGACGATGAGCGCGAACGCCGTTCCCGTGATCTTCGCCCTGAGGCTCATTGCTGTCCGATCACCTCGGCCGCACCGTCGCGGGCCGAGACCGGCACGTTGATCCCGAGCGCCGTCCCGGTCCCGAGGTTGAGCGCGTACCGGGGGTTGCGGGGCGTCTCGATCGGGATCGACGACGGCGCCTTCCCGCCGAGGATCTCGGCCGCCAACCGCGCGGTCTGCTCGGCGACGTCGCCGAGGTCGCAGTAGATCCCGAGGTACCACCCCGCCCTGGCGTGCGCGACGTCGCACCCCACCATCGGCTTGCGAAGCGTGATCCCGCGCGTGAGGGCGCTCTCGAGGGCGCTGTTCTGGCACGAGTTCGGGTCGGGGATGAGCCAGTAGGCGTCGCAGCTCGGCAGGACCTTCTCCAGCGCGTCCGAGACCTGGGAGAGCTCCTCGACGGGCTGCGCGACCAGGTCGATCCCGACCTTCGCCGTCTCCCGGCGCGCGGCCTCGATCATCTTTCCCGACTTCTTCGGCGTGTAGATGACGCCGACGCGCTTCAGCCCAGGGATCGCCTGCGCCATGATGCGGAACTGGTCCGCGGGGGGGATGAGGATGGTCACGCCGGCGAGGTTCGGACTGTTCGCCTTCCGCTCGGCCTCCAGGGCCTCCACGTCGGCGACACCCGCCATGGTAAAGAGGATCGGGACGTCCTTGATCTCCTTCCGGAGCGCGTCGCAGACGCCGCTGCTCACGGCGACAACGAGGGCGGGCTTCTCCGCCTGAATCGCCGCGATGACCTTGGGCAGGTCCTCCTTGGCGGCGATCCGCTTGGAGTCGAACGAGGCGCCGGGGACCTGCGCGGAGAGGGCCTGGCGGAACTTCCCCATCGCCTCGGCGAAGCGGTCCGCCTGGGGGGTGTCGACGACGACGATGCGCGGGCCGTCCGCGAGCGCGGCGGCGCACGCGGCGAGCGTCAGGGCCACGGCCGACAGGCCTGGAATGCGCATGTCCCGTCCATCCCTCTCACGATCCCCGGCGCATTCTATCGGCGCGCGGGGATGCGCGCAAGGTGCCCGAAATGCTTGCACCGGACAGGTCCGCGACCTACCCTGTCCCCCTCGATCGGCCCCTGCCACACGGGGCCGAGTCAGGATGGGGGAGGGTTGACGATGCGCTGCCGGATCCTGGTGCTCCTCATTCCATTCCTCTGCCTCCCGGCGTTCGCCCAGGAGGCCGTGCCGCCGACCGAAGCCGCCGCCGAGGAGGAGGACGGTCTCTTCGTCGACGAGGGGCTCCTCTTCGCGGAGGTCCCCACCGTCCAGTCCGCCGCCCGCGTCGAACAGAAGCGCACCGAGGCCCCCGCGAGCGTCTGGGTCATCACCTCCGAGGACATCCGCCGCAGCGGCGCGGTGACCATCCCCGACCTGCTGCGCTCCGTGCCGGGAATGGAGGTCCACTTCAGCTCCCCCGGAGACCCCAACGTCGGGGCGCGCGGGGTCAACTCCACCGCCGCGAGCGGCATCCTCGTCCTCGTCGACGGCCGCATCGTCTACCTCGACATCTTCGGGATCGTCATCTGGCCCGCGATGCCGTTCGGACTCCAGGACATCGACCGGATCGAGGTGATCCGCGGGCCCGGCAGCGCCCTCTTCGGCGCGAACGCCTTCCACGGCGTGATCAACATCTACACGAAGCACCCCGGGGACTGGACGGGGACCAGAGTCACCGCGACGGGGGGGGAGCACGACACGGCGATCACGGACGTCCTCCACGCGGGACGGTCCGGAAAGCTCGGCTGGCGGGTGTCGCTGGGGTACAAGACCGGCGACCACGAGGGGGACCTCAAGAAGCAGCGCGAGGACGCCTACGACATCCACCGCGCGGGCGGGCTCCTGGAGTACATGCCCGCGGACAATACGACGCTCGGGCTCGACTTCGGGACGGTTCGGTTCGACGACGAGTTCCTGACGGGGCTCGGGAACTTCCCGCGGCACGGCTCGCTGCCCCACGCGATGCTCTACTTCAGGAACCAGCAGGACGATGGGGAGTGGAAGGCGCAGGTCTTCTGGAACGGGATCCAGGACGCCGACGTGGAGAACGAGAGGCTGCCGAACGGCGACAGGACGGCCCACGTGAGGTCCTCCACGTGGGACGGGGAGCTGCAGTACTCGCGGCGGCTGGGAGAGAGTCATCGGCTCACGGGCGGGTACACCTTCCGGATGAACGACTTCGACCTGCAGGTGCTCCGGAAGGAGATCTCGCACCGGATCCACGGCGTCTTCGCGCAGGACGAGTGGTTCCTGGACGACGACAAGACGCTGACGACGGGGGTGAGGTTCGACTCGCACTCCGAGTTCCGCGAGGTCATCTCGCCGAGGATGTCGTTCGTGTGGGAGCCCTGGGAGGACCACATCTTCCGCGCCTCGGGGGGGATGGCGTTCCGGAACTTCACGGCGGTGGAGGCGTTCCTGGCCATTCCGGTGTCGAGCGCCGTGGGCCCGCTGCCGTCGCCGCCGTTCCCGACGGCGACCGCGCCGTTCACGATCGACTCGGTCGGGGACGACCACCTTCCTCCGGAGACGATGACGTCCTGGGAGCTCTCGTACCTGGGGCGGCCGAACGAGTGGTTGAAGCTCGAGGTGACCGGGTTCTACAACCGGCTCCGAGGGCAGGTCGACTTCCAGCGGAACAGCCCGGCGCTCGGGCCGGTGTTCGAGGCGGAGGACTTCGTCGGGCTGGTGCCGCCGGGGGCGGAACAGGGGACGGCCGACTTCTACAACGCCGCGCTGGGGCCGGCGCTCGCGGCGCAGGGGGTCACGACGGGAGGGAACACCTACATCAACAAGAGCGACCCGCGCGTCTTCGGCGCGGAGGT
The DNA here is from genome assembly GCA_964649705.1 of uncultured Planctomycetia bacterium. GTDB lineage: Bacteria > Planctomycetota > MHYJ01 > WSZJ01 > CAZYRM01 > CAZYRM01. The sequence continues at coordinate 18,204 of CAZYRM010000016.1, read as the reverse complement.
CGCGGTGGACGTCCTGATCACGGACTGGCTCTCGGCCTTCGGCAACTACTCGTTCACGGACGCGTGGGACGACCACTTCGAGGTGAACATCCGCGACGGGGCGGTGAGCAAGTTCAACGTCGGCGCGCGGATGAACCTGAAGAACGGCCTCTCGGCGACGATCGTGAACCACTACGTCGGGAAGATCGACACGACGGACGGGAAGGCGGGGTCGTACAACCTCGTCGACGTCTGGATCGGCTACCGCTTCGCGGCGGGGAAGTCGTCGACGGGCGAGGTGGCCCTGTCCGCGCAGAACGTCCTCGACCACGAGCATCGGGAGTACCCCACGGGGGACAAGCTCGACCGCCGCGCGCTGCTCACGCTGGGGTTCGAGTTCTAGGCGTGACCACACCCCGAATCCTGCTGGTCGACGACGACGTCGACCACTGCGACCTCGTCGCCGAGGCCCTTGGGGCCTCGGGGAAGGCGTACCACATCGACCGCGTCCACCGCGCCGCGGACGCGCTCGCGAAGGACCTGACGGCCGTCGACCTGGTCCTCCTCGACTACAACCTCCCCGACGCGCTCGGCGTCGAGGTGCTGGAGAAGATGCTCTGGCAGCGCGCCCTGCCGATCGTGATGGTCACGGGGGAGAACTCCGTCGACGTGGCCATCGGGGCGATGGGAAAGGGGGCCTTCGACTACATCGTGAAGGCGGGGGACTACCTCCGCACGATCCCGGTGGTGGTGTCGAAGAGCCTGGAGCGGTTCCGCATCCAGCAGGAGAACAAGCGTCTCCAGCAGGAGGTCCTCGACGCGAGCCAGAAGCTGAAGGACCTGAACCTCTCGCTCGAGAGAAAGGTCGAGGAGCGGACCGCGGAGCTGGAGAGCCTGACGAGAGACCTGGAGAAGAACTACCACGAGTCGCTCAGGATGCTGTGCGCGCTCGTGGAGATGAGGAACCGGGCGTTGGGGAGCCACTCGAAGCGCGTCGCGGCGATGGCGCAGGCGATGATGAAGCACGTCGGGATGCCGCCGGAGGCGGTCCTGAACGCGGAGATCGCGGCGCTCCTGCACGACATCGGGAAGCTGCCGATGCCCGACTCCGTGCTCGGGAAGATGGAAGAGCAGCTCGGACCGCAGGAGCGGGACCTGGTGCAGAGGCACCCGGCGCTGGGGCAGGCGTGCCTCTATCCGATCGAGCGCCTGCGCGACGTGGGGAAGATCATCCGCGCGCACCACGAGCGCTTCGACGGGACGGGGTACCCGGACCGGCTGAAGGGTGAGGCGATCCCGTTCGAGGCGAGGGTGATCGCGGTGGTCAACGACTTCGACCGCGTCGCGCATGCGGCCACGCAGTCGACGCTGGGTGCGAGGGGCTCCGCGGTGGCCTTCGTGATGCAGAACAAGGGACTCAGGTACGACGCGAACGTGGTGGAGGTCTTCCTCGACTGGCTGAAGAAGCTGAAGGCGGACGAAAAGCCGTCGCGCGAGGAGGCGGTCCCCGTCTCGAAGTTGAAGCCCGACATGGTCGTCGGCCGGGACGTCTTCACGCAGGAGGGGATCATGGTGCTCTCCTGCGGCACGCGCCTGACTCAGGCGCTCATCGACCAGGTGAAGATGTACTCGACGGCCTCCCCCGTCGGCGACGTGTGGGTGAGGTCGTAGACCGCGTCACTTCCCGAGTACGGGGCGGTCCTGGAGGCGGTCCTTCGCCTTCGTGAGCCGCGTTCGGAAGGCCTCGGCGAGCGGCGCGATGTCCTGCACGCGCATCGTCGTGTCGTGCGACGGGTCCTCGTCGTTCTCCCAGCGCTCGTTCCACCAGGAGAAGCCGACGATCGACTTCCAGCGGATGGAGAGGAGGTCGTCGAGCGCGGCGGCTGCCCACTGCTCGGGCCTCGCCGCCTTTGAGCCGGCCGTGCACCCGAACTCGAGCGCGACGATCGGCTTCCCGGGCGCCAGCTCTTCCACGCGCTTCACGGCGGTGTCCATCATGTCGCGGAACGACGAGGCCTCGTCGTCCGAGGGGAGCTGCGGCCCGTAGGCGCTGATCCCGACCCAGTCGACCACGTCGTCGCCGGGGTAGTACTCCTCGAAGCGGTTCCACTCCTCCTCGGGGGCGTCGTTCGCGTTCACGTGGAAGACCCAGGTCAGGTTGTCCGCGCCCGCCCTGCGCATGGTCTCGACGATGCGGCGGTACGCCGCCGCGAAGCGCTCCGGCCCGTCCGGGCGCTTCGGGTCGCCGAACTCCGCGCAGTCACCGCCGCCGTGCCGCTTGCCGTTCCACGAGAACCACTCGCCGTTCATCTCCGTTCCCCACTCGACCAGGAGCGGCGTCCCGAATCCCTTTGCGTCGCGCGCCCACTCTGTGAGGTCATCGTCGAAGTCGCCGTCACCAATCCTCTCGACCGTGAACTCGGGCTCCTCGACGTCCTGCTCCGCGCTCGATCGGAGCATTAGACGGATGAACGGGACCGAGCCGCGCTCTCGGATCCACTCGGCCGTCTTGCGTGGAAACGCGCGCCCCGCGTACCAATTGTGGGAGAAGTAGACCCATGCGACCCGCGCGCCGACGTGCTCTTCGTACGCGTCGACGTCCTTCGGCGCGAGGTCGTCCTCCTCCCCGCTGACCCCGCCGGGGTAGACGCCGTGGTAGATGCGGCTCTCGGGGGGAGGCAGGACGCGGTCTCCCTTCTCCGCCGGGCAGACAGTCGCGACGAGCAGGAGAGCAAGCAGGGACTTCATGCCCGGCATCCTACACGCCCAGGGCCTCGATCGCCGAGGACGGCGAGAGGTCCCCGCCCGCGAGCCTCTCCAGGACCGCGTCCCTGAGCGTCCTCGAGTTCGCGGGGAGCGCCGCGCGGAGGGCCTCCTCGCCGACCTCCCCCGCGTCCAGGGCGGCGCGCAGATCCTTCCCCGGCGCGAGGAGCGCCCCGACGAGGCAGCGGTCGTGGACGCCCGTGCCCTGGCAGCGGTCGCACCCGCGGTTGGCGGCGACACGCAGCTTGCGCCCCGGCCCGGAGAGCTTCAGGCGGTCCGCGTCAGTCGCGGCGATGAGCTTCATCGCGCGGCAGTGCGGACAGGAGAGCCTCACGAGGCGCTGATCGAGGACGCCGAGGAGGTTCTCCGCGAGGAGGCGCGACGGGACCTTGCCGATATCGAGCAGGCGACGGATCGCGGAGATCGCGTCCGGCGCGTGCATCGCGGAGAGCATCAGGTGCCCGCTCGCGGCCATCTGGAAGAGGAGCCTCATCACCTCGGGCGTGCGAAGCTCCGACACCATCGCCACGTCGAGGTCGTTCCGCAGCATCGCGCGCATCGCGTCCTCGAAGCCCATCCGCTCCGTGACGTTCGCCTGGAGCAGCCCGTCGAGGTGGACCTCGACCGGGTCCTCGACCGTCATCACCTTGCGGCCCGGCTGGTAGAGGAACTTGAGGAGGCAGTAGAGCGTCGTCGTCTTCCCCGAGCTCGTCGGGCCGTTCACGAGGAAGACCCCGTTCGGGCGATCCACGGCGCGGAGGACCTGGTCCGACACGGTCTTGCCGAATCCGAGCTCCGCGAACCGGAGGCGGAGCGTCGCGGGGTCCAGGAGACGGATCGTGAGCGCCTCTCCGAGGTCGGTCGGGTAGGTCGAGACGAACGTCCCGACCTGGCGCTCCTTGAAGGCCGTGAAACACCGTCCCTCCTGCGGCGCGTCCGTGACCTCGACATCGAGACCGGCGAGGGCCTTGACGGAGCGGACCAGGTCGTCGGTCGCCGGCTGGGGCAGGGACGAGGGTACCTCCGACAGGGCGCCGTTGATCCGCTCGCGGAGCTCGAGCCCCTCCGCGCGGGGGATGACGTGGATATCGGTCGCGCCCCGATCGAGGGCGTGGGAGAGCACGAGCGTCGCGAGGGCCGGACCGTCCTGGGACTGTGCCATGGCTTCCACCTCCTTGCGCTTCCAACCCAATCCGACCAGGCGTTCGGCGTAGGCTTCGATCGCGGCGCGGATCGCCTGCGCGCGGCGGACCTCCTGCGGGTCAACCCGACCGAGGAGGCGGTCCACCTCGCTCCGCGGGAACTTCCAGCGCCCCCCGACGCGAACGCCCTTCAGGCGCCCGTCGCGAAGCCAGCGGAAGTAGGTCGGCGCCGAGATGCCCAGCGCCTCGCGAACCTCCGCGGGACCGAGGAGTCGTGGGGGGGTGTTCATGTGTCAGAGACTATCATATTATATCATCTCTGTCAATCGCGATTCGTTTCCCACGGATCGCAGTGTGAGATGCGAGATATGAGATGCACGATGTGAAATCGGAAACGTCCGACGGAGCGTGTCACCGATTTCACATTGTGCATCTCACATCTCGCATCTCACATTGCGTGGGGCCGCGACGGATCGCTTGCATCACTCGATGGGAGGACTACAATCGCCCGATTCGGAGGCAGGATCGAGGTGCCAGCGACCATGCCCGACGCGAGTCCGACAACGACGGTCCTGAAGGACCCGACCGTCCTGGCCAGGGTCGGAAAGACGCCCCTCAGGCGCCTGACGAGGCTCCAGGGCCTCAAGCCCGACGTCGAGATCTGGGCCAAGCTCGAGTGGACGAATCCCGGCGGCTCCGTGAAGGACCGAGCCGCCCTCTCCATCATCGAGGATGCCGAAAAGAGCGGCTCCTTGCGCCCCGGGATGATCCTCCTCGACAGCACCAGCGGGAATACGGGGATCGCCTACGCCCTCATCGGCTCGCTCAAGGGATACGCCGTCGAGCTGGTCATGCCTTCGAACGTCTCCGAGGAGAGAAAACGGTACGTCCGGGAGTACGGATCCGCCATCCGGTACACCAGCCCGATGGAGGGCTCCGACGGGGCGATCCGCGAGGCCCGACGACTCGCCGCGGAGCAGCCGGACCGGTATCTCTACCTCGACCAGTACTCGAACCCGGCGAACTGGCAGGCCCACTACCGCGGGACGGCGGTCGAGGTCTGGGAGCAGACCGCGGGGCGCGTGACCCACCTCGTCGCGGGGCTCGGGACGAGCGGGACGATGATGGGGACGGGACGGCGCCTGAAGGAGCTGAACCCCTCGGTCCGCGTCCACGCCGTCCAGCCCGCCGAGCCCGTCCACGGGCTCGAGGGGATGAAGCACATGCCGTCGGCCATCGTCCCACGGATCTACGACGAGGCCTTTCCCGACCGGACGCACTGGGTCCCGACCGAGGCGGCCTACGAGTGCGTGAAGCGTCTGGCGCGAGAAGAGGGGCTCTTCGTCGGGTACTCGAGCGGGGCCGCGCTCGCCGCGGCGCTCGAGGTCGCGGCCGGGCTGGAGCGAGGGGTCGTCGTGGCGGTCTTCCCCGACAGCGGGGAGCGGTACCACAGCACGTGGTTCTACGCCGAGGAGATCCTACCGCTCGCCGCGGGGGCGCCGCCGGCGGAGCCGGCGCTGCGGATGCCCGCGAGCGCGATGAGGGGGCTCGTCGCGGAGGCGGAGAGGACGTATCCGAACGAGGCGTGCGGGCTCTTCCTCGGGAAGGCGGGCAGGCCGTTCGACGTGGTCCGCCTGGCGGTCGCGAAGAACGTTCATCCTGAGCGCCACGAGGATCGGTTCACGATCGCGCCCGAGGAGCAGCTCAAGATCGGGAGCGCGGCGAGGAAAGAGGGGCTGGACGTCGGGGGGGTGTTCCACTCGCACCCGGACCATCCGGCCGTGCCGAGCGCTACGGATGCGCCGTACTTGGAGCTGTGGGAGAGGTGTCCGTTCGTCATCGCGTCCGTGCGGGGGGGGAAGGTGAGCTGCGTGCGGGCGTGGGTGCACGATGGGGAGATCAGAGAGGTTCCAGTCGAAGTCGTGTGCGAATAGAGGGGATGCATCGTCGCGCTGGAGACAGTTAGAGTGACGGCTGCGACGTCGATATCAGATATCTGATATCAGATATCAGATATCTGATATCGTCCCCTCCCCAGAGGCGCGCCTCGCTCCGACCCGATTTGCAAGGAGGTCCTCCATGGCCAATGTGAAGATCCGCGTCCCTGCTCCGCTCCAAAAGATGGTCGGGAACAAGTCCGAGGTCCCCCTCTCCGCCCGAACCGTGGCCGAGGCCCTTGCGGCCCTCGAGGCGGCCTACCCGGGCGTGAAGGAGAAGGTCTGCGACGAAAGCGGAAAGGTGCGGAAGTACCTCAACCTCTACGTCAACGACGAGGACATCCGCTTCCTCAAGGGCGAGGGGACCGAGCTGAAGGACGGGGACGAGGTCTCCATCATCCCCGCGATCGCAGGCGGCCGGTAGGAGGTCCGTCGATGCCGTTCGACCCGCCCGAACAGTTCAACATCGCCGACCACTTCCTCGACGCCCGCGTCCGCGAGGGGCGGGGCGAGCGCGTCGCGATCCGGATGGACGGCCGCGCGCTGACCTACCGCGAGGTCCAGCGCCTCGCCCACCGCTATGGAAATGTCCTCCGCGAGATGGGCGTCGAGGCCGAGCAGCGGGTGATCATCTCCCTTCCCGACGGTCCGGAGTACGTCGCGGCGCTCTTCGGGATCCTCGAAATCGGCGCGGTCGTCGTGATGGTCAACCCCGGCCTCAAGGCAGAGGAGATCGCCTACTTCTACGAGTACACCCGCGCCAAGGCGGCGATCGTCCACCGGGAGACCCAGGAGGCCTTCGCGGCGGCGGCGAAGGACGCCCGCCACCTGAAGCACATCCTCGTCGTCGGCGGCACCGCGGACTTCGAGGCTGCTATCGCCCGGGTCCCCGACACCCTCGCGACTTTCCCATCCCACCGCGACGACGCCGCAATCTGGCTCTTCTCAGGTGGGACGACGGGCCGTCCCAAGGCCGTCGTCCAGACCCACACGTCTTTCGCGAACACCACCGAGTGCTACGCGAAGCAGACGCTCGGGTACCGCGAGGACGACGTGACGATCTCCGTCCCGAAGCTCTACTTCGGCTACGCGACGGGGTCAAACCTCCTCTTCCCCTTCTCCGTCGGCGCCTCGACCATCCTCTTCCCCGAACGCGTGACGGCCGATGTGCTCTTCGAGAAGATCCGAAAGCACCGCCCGACGATCCTGATCAACGTCCCGACGATGGTCAACCAGATGGTCTCCCACCCCGAGGCCGGGAAGCAGGACCTCTCGTGCCTCAGGTTCTCGACCTCCGCGGGGGAGGCCCTCCCCGTCGAGCTCTACGACCGCTGGAAGAAGACGTACGGAGTCGAGCTCCTGGACGGGCTCGGGACCGCGGAGATGTGGCACATCTTCCTCTCGAACCGCCCCGGCGACGTGAAGCCGGGCACGCTTGGAAAAGTCGTCCCCGGCTTCGAGGTGAAGGTCTGCGACGACGAAGGCCGAGAGCTTCCCGACGGCGAGGTCGGCTGGCTCTGGGTCCGCGGGAATTCGCGCGCGATCGCCTACTGGCAGCAGATGGACAAGACGCGCTGGGCGTTTCGCGGCGAATGGTACGTCAGCGGAGACATGATCCGACGCGACCCCGACGGCACATTCGTCTACGGCGGCCGAGGCGACGACATGCTCAAGGTCGGCGGGAAGTGGCTCTCTCCGCAGGAGGTCGAGAACTGCCTCCTCCGCCACCCGCTGGTCGCGGACGTCGCGGTGGTCGGGATGAGCGACGCGGCGGGGCTCATCAAGCCGCGCGCCTACGTCGTCGCGAAGGAGAGGCGCGCGGGGCTCGACGAGGAGCTGAAGACCTGGGTGAAGGAGAAGCTCGAGCCCTACAAGTACCCGCGCGACGTGGTCTTCATGGACGCCCTGCCGCGCACGCACCTCGGCAAGGTCGACCGCGCCCGGCTCAAGCGGGGATAGGCGGGCTTGCTGTGGGCCGTGGGCGGAGATAGACTCAGTTCGAGTTCTGTCCGTTCGCGGAGTCCTCACATCATGCGTCAGCGCCCCCGCGTCCAATCGAATCCAGCGGTCATGCTTGGCAAGCCCGTCATCCGAGGGACGAGGATCACGGTCGAGGCCATTCTCGAGAAACTGGCTGCGGACATCTCGATTGAGGAGATCCTGCGCGACTACCCCCGCCTGACTCGGGCCGACGTGCTCGCGGCGATCTCCTACGCTCGCCGGGCGGTCGGAACCGATGAGGTCATTCCGCGGCGGGTCGCGACGAGATGAAGTTCCTGGCTGACGAGAGCATCGAGGCTCCGGTGATCGGCGCGCTTCGATCCGAGGGCATGGAGTTGACCGCAATCGATGAGCTTGCGCCCGGCAGCGAGGATCCTGCTGTCCTCAAGCTCGCCGAGACGGAGAATCGCATCCTTCTGACGAACGACAAGGACTTCGCCGATCTGGCATTTCTTCAGCGCAAGGCCACGTCAGGCATCGTCCTCGTTCGGATGGGGCGATTTCGCTCGGCAGCGAAATCGAGGCGACTGCTCGAGGTGATTCGCGACCAGGGTGATCGGCTCGTCGGCGCGATGACGGTCGTCGAGGCGCACGCGATCCGACGTCGTTCGTTCCCAAGGTGAAACTGATCACGCCGACGGAGCGCACGTGGACTGGGGGCGCCAAGGGAGTTGGACATGGGGCCACGTGGAAGCTCGATAGTCTGCGTGGCGATCGCGGCAGTCTGTGTCCTTGTCCTCCTGGAGGAGCCACGCTCACGAACGGCGGCGGAGTTGGCAGCGATGCGTGGCGAGGAGGTCTTCCGGAAGGAAGCGATGTGCCTGACCTGCCACGCCCTCGACGGCCAGGGCGGTCGGAATGGCCCGGCGCTGGATCACGTCGCAACAAAGTACGTCCGCTTGAAGGGCGGCACCCAGGAAGCCCGGCGGTTCTTATTCGATCACCTCGTCGACCCCCAACACCACCGGGTCAGCAAGGGCCTGCCGCCCTATGCTCCGTGCCCCTCGTACCGCAGCGCCCTCGGGGAGGAGAAGCTGCGGGACGTCTCCCAGTACTTGCTGACCCTGGAGTGAGAGGCGCGACGCTCTCCCGACCTGCAGGCGAGGGAGAAGCTACCTGGCCTCCACGAACTGGAGGCAGACGGAGTTGATTCAGTAGCGCTTCCCCGTCGGAGGCGGCCCGTCGTCGAAGAGGTGGCCGAGGTGGGAGTCGCACTTTGCGCAGACCGCCTCGGGGGAGCCCCACTCCGAGCGCAAGGCCACGGCCCCGGGCACCGCGTCCCAGAACGACGGCCAGCCGCAGGCGTCGTACTTCGTCTCGCTCTTGAAGAGCGCCGCGCCGCAGGCCATGCAGTTGTAGACGCCCTTCCGATTCTCATCGAGGAGCGAGCCGCTCCCCGAGGGTTCCGTCCCGTTCTGGCGGAGGACGCGGAACTGCTCCGGCGTCAGCCTCGCCTTCCACTCGGCCTCGGTCAGCGTCTTCGGGTCCTTGTCCAGGGCGGGCGCGGAAACGGCGGCGGTCTTCGAGGCCATGAGGTCCTCCTGCTTCAGCCGCCAGCAGGCGGCGACGGCCAGGGCCAGGAGCAGTGAAACGAGGATGATCTTCATCTGATTCCTCAGCGTAATCGGGGTGCAGTCCAGGAGTCAAGCGCGACGGTTGAAGTTCTCCCGCGCGGTCCGTACGAATCATGTGCCCACGCCCGTTCTGTCATGCAGGCAATTCGAGGATTTCACGCATGCGCCGCGTGTTCGCCCTGTCGCTCCTGGCCTCGATCGCCCTGGCCCAGGACGGCCCGTGGAAGAACGACCTCTCGCTCTGGGAGTCCAAGGACGGACTGCGCTTCCAGCGCGTCGGCGTGTTCGTGGAGCGCGGCGGCGTGCCCACCCTCGTCCGCGACTCCAAGGGCCGGCTCGTCGCCCTCTTCCAGTGGTTCCCCTTCGATCGGCAGGAGGCCTTCGACCGCGTCGGCGCCCGCATCTCCGAGGACGACGGGGAGACGTGGTCCGATTCGGAGGCGATCCGCGTGAAGGGCCTCCCGGAGTCGTACGAGCGGCCCTACGACCCGACGCTCGTGCCGATCGAGGACGGACGGGTACGGGTCTACTTCACGTCGCGCGACATGGAAGGCGACAACGAGCAGGCGACCTACTCGGCCGTCGGGGACGGCGTGGAGTTCACGTTCGAGCCCGGGAAGCGCTTCGGCGTCCAGGGCGAGCGCGTGATCGACTGCGCCTGCTGCTACCACGACGGTATCTTCTACTATTATTCCCCCGTGCAGCAGAAGGACGGCTCGGGATACCACGCCGTCTCCAGGGACGGCCTGGCGTTCGAACGCCTCCCCGATGTGAAGGTGGAGGGGAGGAGGCCCTGGCTGGGCTGCGTCGTGTCCACACCGGAAGGGTTGCGCTTCTACGGGACGGGTGAGGGCGGTTGGACCGCGACGTCGAAGGACGGCGCGACGTGGGAGCTCGACAAGAGGACGCGGACGGACGGCTGCGACCCGGGCGTCGCGCAGGGGGCCGCCGGTCGGTGGCTGATGGTCTCCACGGGGCCGAGGAATCCGAACAACGAGGACCCTCCCTTCGACCCGAGACCCAAGGGTGGACCGCCAATCGAGGACGGCCCGCCCGGAGGCCCTGCGTCGATCGCATCGGACGGGAAGACCCTCTTCGTGGTGCGAGGCGACTGGATCTACGAGCTCGACCCTCTCACGCTCAAGGTGCTGCGGAAGGTCAAGGTGAAGTAGGCGGCGCGTTGGCGGCCTCCGCACGGCGGGCGGCGCGTGTCTCGTGCTCGGCGATCGCCGTGTCGATCAGCTCGCGCAGGCGCGCCTTCTCCTCGTCCGTCGCCGTCGGCAGGCCGTGCATGCCGAAAACGTTCCGATACACGGCGCGCTCCGAGATCCCGTCCCCTTCCTCGTACCGCCTGAGAGGCCGCTTCGGCACCTGGAAGGCCGGAACGACGCGGTCGTTCTCGTACGTCAGCCTCACCAGCCAGTGCCGCTTCTCCTCGCCGACGACCTCCGCCTTCACCGGGAACGGCTTCTTCGGCTCGTCGTGCGTCGCCGCCTGCGCCGCCGGCGCCCCCAGCACCGCGCGCGCCTCGTACGCGTCGATCGCCCCGTCGATCAGCGACCGGACGTGCGCCTTCTCCGACTCTTCGATCTTCTGGTAGAAGTGCAGGCCGAACACGTTGCGATAGACCGCCTGCTTCGACAGCGCGTCGGCCGCCTCGTACCGCTCCGCGGCCGCCCGCATCACCGGGATCGGCCTGGCGACCAGCCCGTTCTCGTAGGCGAGTTTCACGGCGTATGCCTTCGCGTCCGCGCCGACAACTTCCGCGGTCACCGCCCTCGGCTTTTTGGGCTCCTCTCGCATCGTTCACCTCCTCGATCAACGTTAACAGGCGCCTCCCCGGTCTGGTAGACTATTCCGCCCCACGCAAGGAGAGTGCCCAATGGATACCTTCGGAAGCCATTCCACGCTGGCCGTCGGAGGCCGCAACTACACGATCGCCCGCCTGTCCGCCCTCGAGAAGAAGGGGATGAACGTCCAGCGCCTCCCGTGGTCGCTGCGCATCCTCCTCGAGAACCTCCTCCGCCGCGAGGACGGCCTCGCCGTGACCGCAGCCGATATCCAGGCCCTCGTCGCCTGGAACCCGAAGGCGGAGCCGGACACGGAGATCGCCTTCACGCCGGGCCGCGTCATCCTGCAGGATTTCACCGGCGTCCCAGCCGTCGTCGACCTCGCCGCCATGCGCGACGCGATGCGGAAGGCCGGCGGGGACCCGAAGAAGATCAATCCCCTCTGTCCCGTCGAGCTCGTCATCGACCACTCCGTCCAGGTCGATTTCTTCGGCCGCGCCGACGCCTTCGCGAAGAACGCCGAGAAGGAGTTCGGACGGAACCAGGAGCGGTACGCCTTCCTCCGCTGGGGCCAGCAGGCCTTCGCCGACTTCAAGGTCGTCCCGCCCGCCACGGGAATCGTCCACCAGGTCAACCTCGAGTACCTCGCCCGCGTCGTGATGGCCTCGAACGACGGCGCGTGGGCCTACCCCGACACCGTCATCGGGACCGACTCCCACACGACGATGATCAACGGACTCGGCGTCCTCGGCTGGGGCGTCGGCGGGATCGAGGCGGAGGCCGCCATGCTCGGCCAGCCCGTCTCGATGCTCATCCCGCACGTGATCGGCTTCCGCCTCCACGGGGAGCTGCGCGAGGGCGTCACGGCGACGGACCTCGTGCTGCGCATCACGGAGCAGCTCAGGAAGAAGGGCGTCGTCGGCAAGTTCGTCGAGTTCTTCGGCCCGGGCCTCGCGGCCCTGCCCCTCGCGGACCGCGCGACGATCTCGAACATGGCCCCCGAGTACGGCGCGACGGCGAGCATCTTCCCCGTCGACGCGCAGACGATCGCCTACCTGGAGCTGACCGGCCGCCCGACGGAGCAGATCCGGCTCGTCGAGGCCTACATGAAGGAGCAGGGTCTCTTCCTCACCGCGCAGAGCCCCGCGCCGGAGTACACAGACGTCGTCGAGCTCGACCTATCGACCGTCGAGCCGTGCCTCGCGGGCCCGAAGCGGCCCCAGGACCGCGTCAACCTGACCGACGTGAAGCGCGCGTTCGCGACGGCGCTGCCGACGATGATGACCGCGAAGGCGCAGCAGGCCGCGAGGGCGACCGATGCCGCCGCCGAGGAGCCGGAGGCACGGATCGGCCACGGCGCGGTCGTGATCGCCGCGATCACGAGCTGCACGAACACGTCGAACCCCTCCGTCATGCTTGCCGCGGGGCTCGTCGCGAAGAAGGCCGTCGAGAAGGGCCTCGCGCGGAAGCCGTGGGTGAAGACGAGCCTCGCGCCGGGGTCGAAGGTCGTGACCGACTACCTCAGCGAATCGGGCCTCGCACCGTTCCTCGACCAGCTCGGGTTCCAGCTCGTCGGCTACGGCTGCACGACCTGCATCGGGAACAGCGGGCCGATCCCCGAGAAGGTCGCGGACGCGATCGAGGAGAACGACCTCGTGGCCGTCTCCGTCCTCTCGGGGAACCGGAACTTCGAGGGGCGCGTGCACAGCCTCGTGCGCGCGAACTACCTCGCGAGCCCGCCGCTCGTCGTGGCGTACTCGCTCGCCGGGCGCATCGACCTCGATCTCACGACCGAGCCCCTCGGCACGGGGAAGGACGGGAAGCCGGTCTTCCTGAAGGACATCTGGCCGACGCGGCAGGAGGTGGCCGACACGGTCCGCCGCGTGATGAAGCCCGAGATGTTCCGCTCCCGCTACGCCGACGTCTACGCAGGCGACGAGCGCTGGCGCGCGGTGAAGACCCCCTCGAGCGACACGTACGCGTGGGACGCGAAGTCGACCTACGTGAAGAACCCGCCGTACTTCGAGGGGATGGGCCCCGAGGCAGGCAAGGCGGCCGACCTCCGCAACGCGCGGGCGCTCGCGGTGCTCGGCGACAGCATCACGACGGACCACATCTCGCCCGCGGGCGAGATCGGCCCCGAGAGCCCGGCGGGGCTCCACCTCCAGTCGCTCGGCGTCGATCCGACGGACTTCAACTCGTACGGATCGCGCCGGGGGAACCACGAGGTGATGATGCGCGGGACGTTCGCGAACATCCGCCTGAAGAACGCGATGGTCCCCGGCACCGAAGGCGGCTGGGCGGCGCACCAGCCGGACGGCGCGAAGATGTCGATCTACGAGGCCGCGATGAAGTACCGCGCGGAGGGCGTGCCGCTCGTGATCCTCGCGGGGAAGGAGTACGGCAGCGGGTCGTCGCGCGACTGGGCGGCGAAGGGCCCGATGCTCCTCGGCGTCCGCGCCGTGATCGCGGAGAGCTACGAGCGGATCCACCGCAGCAACCTGGTCGGGATGGGGATCGCGCCGCTCCAGTTCAAGGCGGGAGAGAGCGTGAAGTCGCTCGGCCTGACGGGGAAGGAGTCCTTCGACGTGGTCGGCCTGGCCGCCGCGATCGAGGCGGGCTTCAAGGGAGGCCGCGACGTCTCGGTCCGCGCGAAGCGCTCGGACGGGACGCAGGTCGAGTTCCCCGCGACCATCCGCATCGACACGCCTCAGGAGGTGCAGTACTACCTCCACGGAGGGATCCTGCGCTACGTCCTGCGCCGCCTGAACGCGAAGTAGACTTCCACGTCGAGAGGGCCGCCATGCGACTCGCCACCTGGGTCGTCCTGTCCTTGTTCTCCGCTGTTGCGTTTGCCCAGGACATCCTGCCGCCGGGACAGAGGCCCGAGCCGCCGGGCGTGCACGCCCTCGTCGGGGCGCGCGTGGTCGTCAGCCCCGACCAGGTCGTCGAGGGAGGGACGATCCTCGTGCGTGACGGCCTGATCGTCGCCGTGGGGAACGAGGTCGCCGTCCCGCCCGAGGCGCGCGTGTGGGACATGAAGGGGAAGACGATCTACGCCGGGTTCCTCGAGTCCTACCTCTCGGGCTCAGGGGGCGGCGAAGAGAAGAAGCCCGAGGCGGAGATGGGCGCCGGCCTCGCCCCGTTCGTCGGCGTCAAGGGCGAGGAGAAGGACCGCGGCGCGGCGGGGCCGTCCTACGCCAACCCGAGGATCACGCCTGAGCGCCGCGCGGCCCTCCTCTACCAGCCCGACCGGAAGCGCCTCGAGGAGCTGTGGAAGGCCGGCTTCACCGTCGCGAACGTCGCCCCCGAGGAGGGGATCGTCCGCGGGTCGAGCACGCTCGTCCTCCTCTCCGACGTCGACCCGAACCGCGCCATCCTGCTCGGAGACGTCTTCCAGTGCGTCTGCCTCGACCCCGATGTCGGCCGCGTCGGCCGCCGACGCGACGACGACTCCGGCTACCCCGACTCCTCGATGGGCGCCATCGCCGCGGTCCGCCAGCTCTGGTTCGACGCGACGTACTACGCGAGGACCCGATCCGACTACGAGGCCGACCCGCGAGGACAGAAGCGGGCGGAGTACGACCCGGCGCTCGAGGCGATCGGTCGGAAGCTCCCCGTCGTGTTCGAGGCGACCTACTGCCTCGGCGTCGATCAGGCCTCCCACGTCGCTCGGGAGCAGGGAATCGAGGCGGTGTACGTCGCGAGCGGCCAGGAGTGGCGCCGCCCCGACTTGGCGAAGGCCGCGGGGGGCGCGTTCGTGGTGCCGATCGACTTCCCCGAGGCGGTGAAGCTCCCCGACGACGACGACTGGAACCAGGTCTCCCTTGACCAGCTCCGCGTGTGGGACTGGGCCCCCGAGAACCCGGCAGCGCTGAGGCGCGAGGGGATCGAGATCGCCCTCACGACGCACCGCCTCGGGGACCGCGCGGAGTTCCAGGGGAAGCTCCTCCTCGCGATCGAGCGGGGCCTCGCCGAGAAGGACGCACTCGCGGCGCTGACGACCGTGCCTGCGAGGCTGCTCGGCGTCGCCGACCGCCTCGGAACGATCGAGGCGGGCAAGATGGCGAACCTCACGGTGACCGGCGAGAGGGGGTACTTCGTCGAGGAGGCCCGCGTCGAGGAGGTCTGGGTCGAGGGGCGGCGGTACGTCCCGGAGCCCGGAAAGGAGCCCGAGAAGCCCAAGGACGAGCCGTCGGCCGAGGACAAGGCGAAGGCCGACGAGGAGCGGACGCTCCGCGCGACGCGCGTGGCGAAGCCGCCGCAGGAGGGCCGCGGGCCGATCGAGAAGCCTGAAGCGGTCCTTGTCCGCGACGCAACGGTCTGGACGAGCGGGGCGGACGGGGTCATCGAGGGCGCGGACGTCCTCCTCGTCGGCGGGGTCGTGCGGGCGGTCGGGAAGGGCCTCGCGGCGCCCGAGATCGAGGGGCTGAAGACCATCGACGCGAAGGGGAAGCACCTCACGCCGGGCCTCATCGACTGCCACAGCCACGCCTTCATCGTGGGGGGCGTGAACGAGGGGACCGTGCCGTCGAGCGCGATGGTGCGGATCGGCGACGTGATCAACTCCGAGACCGACAACTTCTACCAGGAGCTCGCGGGGGGCCTGACCTGCGCCAACGAGCTGCACGGCTCGGCGAACCCGATCGGCGGGCAGAACTGCGTCGTGAAGCTGCGAGACGGGGAGGCGCCGGATGGCCTGAAGCTCGCGGACGCGCCGCCGGGGATCAAGTTTGCGCTCGGGGAAAACGTGAAGCAGTCGAACTGGGGAGAGAAGCACACGACGAGGTTCCCCCAGACGCGGATGGGCGTCCGGACGTTCGTCGCGAACCGCTTCGCGGCCGCGGAGCGCTACCTCGCGGAGTGGGAGACCTACTCGCAGGACCACGGCGCGATGCCGCGGAGGGACCTGGAGCTGGAAGCCCTCGGGGAGATCCTGCGCGGCAAGAGGCTCATCCACTGTCACTCGTACCGCCAGGACGAGATCCTGATGCTCCTCAGGCTGATGGACTCGCTGGACGTGAAGATCGGGACCTTCCAGCACGTCCTCGAGGGGTACAAGGTCGCGGACGAGATCGCCGCGCACGGCGCGGGGGGCTCCTGCTTCACGGACTGGTGGGCGTACAAGTTCGAGGTGTACGACGCGATCCCGTACGCGGGGAGCCTGATGGCGGAGCGCGGCGTGGTCACGTCGTTCAACTCGGACTCGAGCGAGCTGGCGAGGAGGATGTACCTCGAGGCGGCGAAGGCCGTGAAGTACGGCGGGACGCCCGAGGCCGAGGCGCTGAAGTTCGTCACGATCAACCCCGCGAAGCAGCTCCACATCGAGCACCGGGTCGGGTCGATCGAGGTCGGGAAGGACGCCGACTTCGTGATCTGGTCGCAGTCCCCGCTCTCGAGCGGGACGGTGTGCGAGCAGACGTGGATCGAGGGAAAGAAGTACTTCGACGTCACGCTCTCCGCGGGGCGGACGGACGCCCTCGCGCGGGAGCGCCAGGCGCTCATCGAGAAGGCGAAGAAGCTCGCCGGGGACGGGAAGGGGGACAAGGAGAAGAAGGGCAAGGGGGGCTTCTTCGAGCGGGCGCGGGAGCACGAACACGACTACGGCTGGGAGGTCGACTGCGAAGGGGCGCACCGCATGGGGGAGGAGAAGTAGCATGAAGACGACATGGATCCTCATCGGGCTCTTCGCGGCGTCCCTCGCGGCGCGGGCGGAGTCGATCGTCCTCTCGGGGGCGACGGTCCACACCGTCTCGGGAGGGACGATCGAGAAGGGCCAGGTCCTGATCGTCGACGGGAAGATCGCGGCAGTGGGCGAGCACGTCGTCGCCGAGAACGCCACGGTCGTCGACCTGACGGGCCGGCACCTCTACCCGGGGCTGATCCTCGCGACCTCGTCACTCGGGCTGGCCGAGATCGGCGCGGTCCGGGCGACGCAGGACACGAACGAAGTCGGCGCGTTCGCGCCGGACGTCCAGGCGTGGGTCGCGGTGAACCCCGACTCGGAGCTGATCCCGGTCGCTCGGGCGAACGGGATCACGCATGCCCTCACGATCCCGCTGGGCGGGACGGTCACGGGGCACTCGGGGCTGATCCGGCTGACCGGGTGGACGTATGAAGAGATGACCGTCGCGAAGCCGGTGGCGCTCCACCTCGTCTGGCCGTCGATGGACCTCAACCTCACGCCCCGGAGCGAGTGGAGGTCCAAGGAGGAGTGGAAGTCGCCGGAGGAGCAGGCGGAGGCGCGGCGCGCGCGGGTGAAGGAGATCGACGACTTCTTCGAGGAGGCGAAGGCCTACGCGAGGGCGAGGCAGGAGGACAAGGTCGTTCCTGCCTGGGAGGCGCTCCTGCCGCTCGTGCGCAACGAGGTGCCGCTGATGATCCACGCCGACGACGTGAGGCAGATCAAGGCGGCCGTCGAGTGGGCGGCGGGGAAGGGGTTCCGCATCATCCTCGCGGGCGCGCGGGATGCGCACCTCATCGCCGGGTACCTTGCGGAGAAGCGGGTCCCCGTGATCTACGAGGCGACGATGCAGCAGCCCGCGTTCGACTGGGAGCCGTACGACGTCCACTTCAAGGCGGCGGACGTCCTCAGGCGCGCGGGGGTGAAGGTGGCCTTCTCGAACGGGACGGGGAATTGGGCGGCGGCGGATGCGAGGAACCTCCCCTACCATGCGGCGATGTGCTCGGCCTTCGGGATGCCGCCGGACGAGGCGGTGAGGGCGATCACGCTGAACCCGGCGGAGATCCTGGGGGTGGCGGACCGCCTCGGGTCGATCGAGGTGGGGAAGGAGGCGAGCCTCATCGCAGTGGATGGGGACTTGCTCGACATCCGTGCGAACGTGAAGAGGATGTGGATCGCGGGCAAGGAGACGAGCCTGGAGAGCCGGCATACGAAGCTGTTCGAGAAGTACAGGAACCGTCCGAAGCCGGAGAACCGCTGACAGGATGAAGCCGTCCTTCACGGCTTCGGTGGCGGTGGCGTGCTCGTAATCGGGCTCGAAATCGTTCTCGTGCT